>JAABSM010000004.1 GCA_011390365.1 Gammaproteobacteria bacterium | reverse complement strand
GGCTGTATTGCAAGAGCTAAACGCCAATGCTAGGGCCTGGCCGGGCAGTGGCGAGGTAGCAACCGCTGATTGGGTCGAGATTCAATCAGTAGAAAACCAAGTTGCTGTCGCGGCGTTGCGGGAACACCTTGACCGCGGCGAATCCGAGGCCATTGTACTGGCCGCGGAATTTATTTGTCGGATCGTATTTGCAGCCGTATCGCCGAAGAGATGGATGAGCCGGCTTTGTAGGGTGCGTTAGCCCGGCCCTGAAAAGATCGCATCCACCTGAAGTAACCACCGATCCCGAACAATGCCACAGGCTTTGAAAGGCTCAGCGGGGCGTAACGCACCATGGCCTTGTATCGCCACCCCGGCAATGGTGCGTTACGGCGCGCGAAAGATCGGAGTTGAATCGGAGAATGGTGTTTGCGCGCCTAACGCACCCTACGTTTGAGGTGGCATTTTATCAGATGCCTCTGTGATTTCCGTGCCTCTGTGGCTGTAACCATGAAAACCCCGCAACAGCTTTCCCAAAAACTCCAGCGCCAATGGCAGAACGGCGAGATCCGCGAGAGGCGGCTGCTGGATCCGGGGCAGTGGCCGTTGCGTCTGCCCATCGGCAAGCCATCACCCAAACAGATCACCGATGAGCTGGCGAGGGTGCGGGAGCATATCCGCGCCTGGCGGGAGGTCGGAATCGGCGAGGTCGAGTGGGGGGCGGTGAATTATCGCAGCGTGGCGGAGGCGGTGGAGTTGCCGTTGCATTGGGTTCTGCGGTCGACGGAGGAGTGGGCGGAGGCGGCGCATGACCGTTCGGTGCGGCAGGAGTTTGCGCTGATCGCCCGCATCCTCGCCGCGACGGATCCGGGATTTCATCCCTTGATCGTGCGCCAGCGTCAGCTGATCCTGACCCGCGGCGGCGAGGAGACGATTCAGGCCTGCCGCGTCGCCCAGGCCGTCGAGCCGGGTTGCGCCCAGGGGCGGCCGTTGCGGGCGCTATCCATCGCGGGCTGTGACAGCAAGTTCTTGGAGCGGAACCGGACCCTGATCTCCAAGCTGATGGAGGTCCGTTTCGGCCCCGAGGCGTTAGAGCCCGGTCTGGAGGCGTTTCTGGGGGCGTTGGATGAGGGCGAGCACTGGCTGTTGGTGGCCGCGCTGGATGAAGGTTTGCTGCCCTTCGAGCAGTTGCGGGTGCGCAGCAGCGAGCTGGCGCGGACGCCGTTGCCGGCGGGGCATATCCTGATCGTGGAGAACGAACGGGCGTTGTATCAGCTACCGCGCTGCTCGGACACCATCGCCATCCTCGGCGCGGGGCTCAATCTGGGCTGGATGGGGGCGGGGTGGCTGGCGGAGAAGCGGTTGGGCTATTGGGGGGACATGGATAGCTGGGGCTTGGCGATGCTGGCGGAGGCGCGGCGGCGTCAGCCCCATGCTGAGGCGCTGTTGATGGGGCGGGAGGTGTTCGCGGCGCTGGCGGGAGATTTGGCGGTGGCGGAGCCCGTGGTCCATGGTGATACCCCGCCGGACGGATTGGACGAGGCGGAACGGGCGCTATACCAACACCTTATCAACATACCCCGTGGTCGTCTGGAACAGGAGTTTCTGCCATCCGAAAGGGTTGTGCGAGCGGTGCGGGAGTGGCGGGGAGAGGGGCGCGTGGCTTGACTCGCCACCGGGCGACGTTGGCGCGCCGAGCCGTGCGCTCCGCCGTCCCTCAACCCACCATGGCCTGGGTCATGTCCAGCAGGTCACCGGTCAGTGCGATGGCATCGGAGGCGTTGAGGGCCTGGTTGGTCGCGTCGTCCACCTTGGTTGAGAGCTTCTTGAGCTCTTCCAGCTGCTCATCGCTGGGCGGTTCGATATCGGCGCTGTTGCGGGCGAGCAGGCGAATCTGGTTGTTGAGCATGAAGCGGCGGCGTTCCAGGTTGAGGCGCTCTTCGTTGAGCTTTCTGCGTTCGTCCCGGGTGGGGTTATGATTCATTGCCTGCTCAGTGATGATGATCGCGTCTTCGACTGCGTCGACCGCTTCCAGCAGGTATTCGAGGGTGGCCATCAAGTGTTTCTTTTTCATGTGTGCTCCGTTGGCGGACGCTGTAGCGGGTCCGTTCGAGGTTGAAGGGTGCTGTGGGTTAGCGGAGGAGCGCCAGTCCTTCAAGGACTGGCACTCCTGGGTCTTTCATCAACGCCGGGCGAATCCCCGGGAGTGTCGGGTGGAGGATTGCGTCTGATCGTAGCGCTGCCTGACCGGCTCCCAGGCGCCGGCGCGATAGTCGAGCCAGCCCCGCTCTCCCACTAGCGGGTCCTTTTCATCGTAGTAGACCGGGGCGGCGAGGTTGGAGTCGCCCTGGCGCATGGGGCCGGCGTAACTGGGCGGCGAACCCAGCGGCAGTTCGGGCTGGGTGGCGGCCTTGAGATAGGCGGCGGTGTCGAGGCGGGTCCGGGCATCCCCGAGTTGGCTGAGGGCGGTCTGCATGCGCGCCTCGGACTGGTTGGCGATCTCGCCGGCGAGCAGTTCGGAATCGCCTTCATGCTGCCCCTTTGCCTCTTCCCGGGCGAGCAGGGCGAGCTTCTCGGCGACCGCCATCAGGCCGTTGACCTGATCCCGGCTGAGGGAGGCGAGATCGTGCTCCGCCTCCTGCAAGCCGACGCCGTCGAAATGCTCGGCATCGAGCTTGACCACCTCGTCGGCCCAGTTGGCCAGTTCGTCATAACGGGCGATGGCGGCGCCGTCGGTCTTGCGGGTCAGTTCGATGTCGAGCATCAACACCTTGGCCGCCTCGCGATTGACCTCCTGAAGGGTCTCGCTGCCCCGCTCCCGGGCCTCGGCGATGACCTGATTGGTCTCGGCGAAGCGTTGGTACTGGCCGGCCAGATTGCCAAGGTTGATGGAGGTCTCCCGCGCCAGGGTGGTGACCTCCTGGTTGGAGGCGCAGCCGCCCAACAGCGCGATCAGGGGCAGCGTGAAGAGAAGTTTGCTATGGGTTTTCATTGTGCGGCTCCCGCGGCGATCGCCGACATTCCATACACCTTGACCAGCAGATCGAAGATCTCCGAAGGTTTGATTCCCGCCTGATAGTAGGCGGCGATTCGCTCGATGGGCACGCCGATGAGGTTGTCCCACATCTCGATGGCGGCACGATTGGCGGCGAAGGCACTACGATGTTCGTGATCCACCAACCGCACCTCGATCTCGTCCTGGATCGCCTGCTGGTTCCAGGCGCGAATCAGGCCGGTGAGGGCCTCGTAGAGGTGGCGTTTGGCGTCGCCATTCCCCTCGGTCATTTCAAACAGCTCCCGCCAGCTGCCGGTGAGGGGGCACTGTTCGATGCGGATCACCTCGCGGCCATTGTCATAGGTGCATGCCCCATCCAGGGTCAGGCCGAAGCCGACGCAGCCCGCGCCCGCGCCGCGGGTCATCTTGGTGCTCATGGCGAAAAACAGATTACACATGCTGTTATGGAAATCCCGCCAGCCCTCCATCTCGCGCAGGATCGAGCGCGAGCCCTTCTCCAGCAGCGCCACCCGCTGTTCGAGCTGGCCCTTGCGCAGGTTGGCGTAGTCGATCAGGCTCTGTTGATGGCGCATGCCCATCAGCATCCGGCCGACGCTGGGCATCTCGGCGCGCGCCTTCATGTTGGCCAGGCGACCGACCATGGAGGGCATGGACCCGACCAGGATCGAGGCCTTGTCCAGCTTGGGGTCCATGCCGGTCTCGATGGGGCCGTTGGCGGCGGATATCAGCAGCACCCGCAGCGCGATCGCCTGACGCTGGGCCAGGGGCCCGTCGCCGCGGGCGGCGGCGATCTTCTCGACCGCGTTGGAGAAGCGCTGGGCCACGGCGCGAATCTGCTCCTCGGTACCGCCGGCGCGGGCGAGATCCTCCATCGCCTGATCATACTCGGCGCTGGCCGCCTCCAGCTGGGCGCGTTGCAGGGATTCATCGTACTCCAGCTCCTCCAGCTCCAGCCGCGACTGGGCCAGCTCCCCCGAGAAGCGGTTGTGGCTCCAGAGTTCCCGCAGATTGTCGCACTCTCGTTTGTATTTGGCGTAGATGAGATTGACCATGCCGGGATCGTCGCCGACCACCATACTGGCGGAGATCTCATCCGGCAGCGGCCGATCCTTGCGGCAGGGGGGCGGGTTGACGCCGCCGGAGAAGGCGCGGTAATTGTCCAGATCGCTTTGCAGAAAACGCCTCTGGGACTGGAACTGGCGATACTGATCGATGGCCTCCAGCAGATCGGCGATCTCGGAGGAATAGATCCCCAACTCCGGTTCCTGCAACCGCGCCTGCATCACCTCGGCCCAGAAGGCGGCGACCTTGTCATCCTCGCCCAGCCCCTCGGCGACCCGCAGCAGCCTGCTCTTGAGCTCGATCTGGTGACTATTCTTGACCGCCGCCAGGTCCCGCTCCAGCTGTCGATCCAGGGCCTGCTCCTGGGCGTCGAGCAACGGCGTCAGGGATTGATTCTGCTGATACTCCGCCTGCGCCGCGCTGGAGAGTTGCGCCTTCTCTTCGTCGTAGACCTGCACCCCGCCGCCGCAGGCGGTTAGGGCCGCCGCCAGCAGCAGCGGTGAGGCGTAGCGAAAGGATCGCCTGAAATACTTGACCATGATGTTGCAACCAAAGCTGTCGACGGCCCGCGCCAGGGATTGCACGGCCATCGGTTGAACGGGGGGCGAATGCGCCCATTATCCATAACTTCAACAATCATAGTAGAAGCTTTTTCGATCTTCCAGAAAAGATTCACTCTTTTTCTCCGGATCCCAGCTTAACGCACTGAAAAACTGACCCGAACGCCATGCAAATCAGCATCACCGACAACCTCGCCGATATCGCCCCGCAGGCCTGGGACCACCTTCTCGGCCGCAACCCGAATCCATTCCTAAGCCATGCCTTTCTCCAGGGGCTGGAACGGCACCGCTGTGTCGGCGAGCACTGGGGCTGGCGGCCCCGGCATCCGCTGATTCAGGAGGCAGGCGAACTGATCGGCGCCATGCCGCTCTATCTCAAGGACAACTCCTACGGCGAGCTGGTGTTCGACTGGGCCTGGGCCGATGCCTACCAGCGCGCCGGGGGGCGTTATTATCCCAAGCTGGTCTCCGCCATTCCCTACACCCCGGTGAGCGCGCCGCGCCTGCTGGTCGCCCCTGATCGGGATCCCGGACCAATACGAGAGACGCTGATCGAGCAGGCCCTGGAGTTGGCCCATAGAGAGGGCGTCTCCTCCCTGCACTGGCTCTTTCCCGATCCGGAGCAAGCTCAGCGACTCGAAGCCCACTCCCCGGACCTGCTGCCCCGCCACGATGTCCAGTTTCACTGGCGCAATCATGGCTACCGGGATTTCGCCGACTTCCTCGACCGCCTCAACGCCCGCCGCCGCAAACAGATCCGTCGCGAACGGCGGCGGGTGGAGGAGTCGGATATCGAGCCGGTCGTGGTCAGCGGCGACCAGGCCAGCGACGCCGACTGGGCCGACATCCACCGCTTCTATCGTACCACCTTCGACCGCCGCGGCGGCCATCCCACCCTCACCCTCGAATTCTTCCACCACCTGGCCGAAAAGATCGGCGATCGGGTGGTGCTGTTGCTTGCCCGGGAGCAGGGGCGCAACGTCGCCGGGGCCTTCTGCATGCGCTCCGACGATACCCTCTACGGGCGTCACTGGGGCTGCGACGAGGAGCATCACAGCCTCCACTTCGAGGTCTGCTACTATCAGGGGATCGACTACTGCATCCGCGAAGGGCTGGTCCGCTTCGAACCTGGCGCCCAGGGCGAGCACAAGGTGTGGCGGGGCTTCGAACCCACCCGCGTCCACTCCGTCCACTGGCTGGCCCATCCCGGGTTTCGGGAGATCATCCGCAACCACCTGGTCAGGGAGCGGGAGGCGGTGGAGGATTATCGCCGATCCATGCTGGGGCATCTGCCGTTTCGGCGGGAGGGATAAGGGGTTTGAACCACGAAAGGCACGAAAAACACAAACGGCGAGCAATCGCGGATCGCCGGGCTGAACTCGGCTCAAGCACGTCATTCAATGAATACACCTTTGCCGAGTACAACCCAGCGCTCGACAGTATTACAATGAGCAAACCAAGGGGCGGAAACAGGGTGGGGCGATAGCATGAGCAATAACGATCGACCGGTCTCGTTCGAGGATGTGCTGAGGGAGGAGCTGGATCTCATCGAAGCAAGCCGGGAAGGGGAGCGCGCTACCGAAGGCAGCCACGAACAGGCCGAACGAGAGAAGGCCCGGCAACGGGCGGAGGCGATGAAGCTGACGGGCCTGGCCTTCTCCGGCGGCGGCATTCGCAGCGCCACCTACAACCTGGGTTTCATTCAGGGGCTGGCCAACAAGCGGGCCTTGCACCTGTTCGACTACCTCTCCACCGTCTCCGGCGGCGGCTATATCGGCGGCTGGCTCTCCTCGCTGCTCCATCGTCAGGGGCTTGAGCGGGGCGAGGAGTCCCTGGTTGAGGCCGATATCAGAGAGCTACAGCACATTCTCGCCACACCGACCGATGGCGCCCCCAGCGACGGCGGTTCCGGCTTTCCGCTACCGGAGGGCAAGGCGGTGCGCTTTCTGCGCCGCTACGCCAACTATCTGACCCCGAAGCTGGGCCTCTCCGGCGACACCCTGGCGTTGATCGCCATCGTGCTGCGCAATCTGATGGTGATGCAGTTCATTCTCATCGCCATGCTGGTGAGCCTCTTCGCCCTCTTTCTGGCGCTGATGGTAAGCGCCATCACCCTGCCCGCCTTCACTCCGTTCGCCCTGCCGGAGTGGCTGATCGGGCTTTTCAAGCTGTTTGCCGTCGACCTGGAGGCTGGCGGACGATGGCTGATTCTGCCGGCGCTGCTGCTGCTCGCGGCGACGCTGTTTCTCGCCGTCTCCTCCCAGTGCCTGCCCGAAGGGGCGCACCCGGAGGCGCGTATCTATCGTTGTCCGCCCATCATCAAGCGACTGACCAACTGGCTGGAAAAGCCCAACCTGTGGGGATTGCTGATTCTGGTGATGGCGCAAGTGGCGGGGGTGCTCATCGGCCTGGGCATGTGGCTGGCGGCCCGCTACGACATGATGATGGAGGCGGGCAACTGGGTGCTCTTTCCCGCCCTGCTGTATGCCGGGGTGTGGCTGCTCGCCTCCTGGCGACACCTGCTCGCCAACCGACGCTATTGGATCAACGGCGGTTTCGGCATGCTTGCCGGCGCGGCGACCTTCGCCCTGACCCTGGATCTGGCCATTGATCACCTCTCGCCCCACTTGCAGTGGATCCCCATCGGCTATGTACTGGCCTTCGCGCCATTCATCTCGATCCTGCTCTACAGCCTGGTGATCACCGTGCATCAGTCGATCGCCGGCAGCGCCTTTTCTGAACAGCAACGGGAGTGGTGGGCGCGCATCGGCGGTCAGGGGCTGGTCTTCAGCCTGACCTGGGCACTGGTCTTTTCGGTGCTGATCTTCGTGCCGCCGCTGCTCCATGCGGGGGCGGAAAACACCGTCGCCGGCGGCGGCCTGTGGGCGGCGCTGACCTGGGTCGGCGCGCTCATCGCCAAGGGCGGCAGCAACGGCAAGGGCGGCGGCTGGAAGGAGATCGCCGCCAAGGTCGCCCCCTGGCTGTTCATCGTCGCGCTGGTGGGGCTGGTCGCGCTGGCCTTCGTGGCGGTACTGCCGCAGGTCGCCTGGGGGCGGGAGGATGCCGCCAACACCCGCCTGTTCGAACTGGTCTACGCCTATCTCTCCCACCTGCTGTTGCTGGAACCGCTAGTCGCCTGGCAGATCTTCGGCGGCGCGCTGGCGCTGGCGCTGGCGCTGCTGGTGTTCGTCGACCTCAACCTCTTCTCCGCCCACAGCTTTTATCACAACCGCCTGGCGCGCACCTTTCTCGGCGCATCCCGAGCGACGCGCTCGCCCCACCCCTTCACTGGATTCGATCCCGCCGACGACCTGCCGCTGGCGCAACTGGAGGGGCAACGCCCCTATCACCTGATCAACGCCAATCTCAACATCACCGGCGGCGACCAGTTCGCCTGGCAAACCCGGCGCGGCGCGAGTTTCCTGTTTACCCCGAAACACTGCGGCTACAGCGCCCGCACCAGCATGGGCAAGGCCCTGGGCGGCTATCGCCCCTCCCGCGAGTATGGCGACGGTATCACCCTGGGCACGGCGATGGCGGTAAGCGGCGCGGCGGCGAGCCCCAACATGGGCTATCACTCCGCGCCTTCGGTGGCCGCCTTTCTCACCGCTTGCAACCTGCGCCTGGCGCGCTGGTGCCCCAATCCCGAGTTCGATCAGTGGCGACGCGCCACGCCGTTTTTCGCCGCCGCGCCGCTCTTTTCCGAACTGTTCGGCCAGACCGGCGCCGACAGCGACTGGATCAACGTCTCCGACGGCGGCCACTTCGACAACCTGGGGCTGTACGAACTGGTGCGACGCCGGGTGCGCTTCGTTCTGGTCACCGACATCGGCGCCGACGGCGGCTATCGCTTCGACGACCTGGCGATGATCAAGCGCAAGCTGGCCATTGACTTCGGCGTCGATCTGGAGATACACGCCGAACCCCTCAACGCCATCCGCCCGGTTACCGACGAAAACGGCTGCCTCTTCAGCAAGACCGCCTGGGCGATGGGGCGGATCCACTACCCGGACGGCAAGACCCCCGGCTACCTGATCTATGTCAAGAGCGCGATCACCGCCGACGCCCCCATCGACATCCGTCAGTATCGCGACGCCCATCCCGGCTTCCCCCACGAGACCACCGCCGATCAGTGGTTCGACGAGGATCAGTTCGAGGCCTACCGACACCTGGGGCAACTCACCGCCGAGCGGCTGTGCGACGAGATCCTGCTGCCCCGTGAAGCCTCCGACCCCATCGCCGATCCCAATACCGCCGCATGGGTCCAGGAGACCATGGCGCGGGTCGCGAAGATCATCGACGCCGGACCGCCATCGACCGGGGACGGGGGTATCGCCAAACCACAATCGGAAGACAAGCCATGAACCTGGACCACCCGGAGACCCATGAATACTCCACACCCATCAAGATCCTGTTCTGGCTGATATGGCTGATCGGCTGCGTGGTGTTGTGGCTGTTCGCCCTGTTCTTGATGATTACGCTGCAACAATCGCCTCTACTCTCCCTGGTCAGCACCCTGACTTGCGCGAGTATCGGCTATTTGCTGTGGAAGAGCGCGGTGCATAGTTACAACCACGACCGCCCCGCCTCCACCCTCTTTCTGATGCTCGCGCTGGCGATTATCGCCATCCCTTTGCTCGCCACCGGCGGCTGCATCTTTGTCGAAAGCACCGGCCTCGGTAATTTTCGTATCGCCGGGTGAGTTTCTTGTTTGGGAAGATCAATTACAGAGATCACAGAGGATTGACTGGTGACACCAGGATGACTGGTGACACCGCTCCCGCGGTGTCACCCATCCAAGGGCGCTCCCGCGCCGAGGATGCTTGGGTCAAAACCATGGCGCTACAAACTTACCCCCATCCAGTTTGCCCCATCGAACCCACTCCACCCTTTGCAAAGGGGGATTGGGGGGGATTTCCCAAACCAGGCGCCAGCCGGCAACGAATTCATGGATACCAAATCTCATCCACAGCCACCCATGCGGCGCGGGAGCGCCGCCGGATGGGTAACACCGCTGAAGCGGTGTTACCTGCACGGATATGATGTAATCACTGGCGCGTCGAGCCGCGCGCTCCAAGCAAAGGCGCTCTTCACAAACATACCCTGACCCATGGCCATTCACCTGATCTTCGACCTGTTGGCGCTCCTCGCCAGCGCCGCTACAAGCTATCTCTTTACGCGTCGTTACCGGCTGCGACGACCGCCGGCGTTGCGCGAGACCGGCCGCTACCACGCCTATCTGCTGGCGCTGCTGCTGGGCCTGAGCGGCGGCAGTCTGCTCTTCGGCAGTCTCAACCTCTATCTTGGCGGCCAGGCGGGGCTGGCCAAGAGCATCGTCGGCGGCCTGTTCGGGGCGATCGTGGCGGCGGAGGCCTTCAAATATTTCGCCGGCATCCGCCACTCCACGGGATTCGTCTTCGTCCCCGGTGTGGCGATGCTGATCGGCGTGGGGCGCATCGGCTGCTTCCTCGCGGGCCTGCCCGACTACACCTACGGCATCGCCACCGACCTCCCCTGGGGCGTCGACTTCGGCGACGGCATACCACGCCACCCGGTACAGCTCTACGAAAGCGCCGCCATGTTCGGCTTTCTCGCCCTGCTGCTAGTCAGCTGGCCGAGACACCGCTCGGCGTGGATCGACAAGGGCTTCTACCTCTTCATCCTCGTCTACGCCAGCCAGCGCTTCGTTTGGGAGTTCCTCAAGCCCTATCCAGACCTGTTTCTCGGCCTGAATCTCTTTCACTGGCTCTGCCTCGCGCTGATCGGCTATGCTCTCTGGATGATGGGCTTTTCCCGGAATAGGTTCACCACAGAGAACACAGAGGGCACAGAGATTGTTGAACCGAAACATTCGTGATGTTCAGGAGGTTGAGGCTTTAGACCGGGATCCGCCAAAGCCCGCCTATCATTCATGGTGGCGGTACAACAACCCCGGAACACGGATCCAACTCAGGACTGCCAGTCCTCGCAGGACTGGCAGTCCTTCCGAAATCCACAGCAAGGCTCAACTACCCTGGATCACAACATTTCCGTACATCAATGACAGCCAACATGAATAACAAAGCCTCTTTCCTTACTACCCGTTTCTCTGTGTATTCTGTGCCCTCTGTGGTTTTATCTTCTCTCCCCAGCCATGCCCAATAAAGCCCGCCCCTATATCTTTTACGGCCAGACCCAGTCCCTGTGTGAAGAGTGCCTGGCGGTGGTTCCGACCAAGATCCTCTTCGACGAGGGCAAGGTTTGGTATCAGAAGCGTTGCCCGGAACATGGCGTGCAAAAAAGCCTGATCTCCACCGACATCGCCTACTTCAAGCGCTGCAAGGAGTACCTCAAGCCCGGCGACATGCCGCGCCGCTTTCAGACCGAAATCGCCAACGGCTGCCCCCACGACTGCGGCATCTGTCCCGACCACGAACAGCACTCCTGTCTCGCCCTGTTCGAGATCATCGACGAATGCAACCTGCGCTGCCCGGTCTGCTTCGCCGACTCCGGCCCCGGCCAGGGCAATCCCCGCTCCATGGCGGAGATCGAACGCATGCTGGAGACCCTCGTCGCCAGCGAAGGGGAACCCGACCTGGTCCAGGTCTCCGGCGGCGAGCCCACCCTGCACCCCCGCTTCTTCGAGATCATGGCACGGCTCAAGGCGAGCCCCATCCGTCACCTGATGCTCAACACCAACGGCATCCGCATCGCCGAAGAGCCCGACTTCGCCGCCCGCCTCGCCGAGCTGATGCCCGGCTTCGAGGTCTATCTGCAATTCGACTCCCTAAACGCCGACGCCCTGCGCAAACTGCGCGGTCGCGACCTGCGCCGGATTCGCCAACAGGCCCTGGAACGACTGGAGCGCCACGCCATCTCCACCACCCTGGTCTGCGTCATCCGCAAGGGCGTCAACGATCACGAAATCGGCGAGATCATCGAACACGCCCGCCAATGGCGCTGCGTGCGCGGCGTCACCTTTCAGCCGGCTCAGGAGGCGGGACGCTTCCCTACCGAATCCGGCGCCGCGATGCCGAATCGGCGCATCACCCTCAGCGAGATCCGCCAGCGCATCATCGACGCCGACAACCCCTTCGGCGACGCCGACATGATCCCACTCCCCTGTCACCCCGAGAACATCTGCATCGGCTACGGCATCAAGCAAGGCGAAACCATCACCCCCGTCACCGGACTGCTGCCCCGGGAGGAGTTGCTGAAGGGGGTGGAAAACACCATCACCTTCGAAAAGAGCCCCGCCCTGCGCCGGGCCTTCCTCAACCTCTTCTCCCTCGACGCCTGCGCCGAGTCCACCACCGACAACCTGCAAACCCTGCTCTGCTGCCTGCCCCGGGTAGAAGCGGAGGGACTGGGCTATGAAAACATATTTCGTATCGTTATCATGTCCTTCATGGATCGATTCGATTTCGACCTCGGCGCCGTCAAGCGATCCTGCACCCACTTCGTCGAGCCGGATGGGCGGATCTATCCGTTTGAGACCTGGAATCTTTTTTATCGGGATGAGGCGGGAGGGGGGATTACCACAGAAAACACAGAACACCCAAATAAATCAAATCCTTCAAATATATGATAATATTCCCCCGGTAACGCAACTGGTTAAGACCCATTTGCCAAGCGCGATCTTTTCTTAACCAACCCCAATACATATTCTTTATTAGTCTTTTATATGTCTATTTTGTCTATTGTTACGGATAAGCTTGGGCCTGATGTCGCCAAATACTTGGCAAACAAGCACCGTGGTGGATCACACGGGGCAAAAGGGGCCGATTATGAGAGTCACTTCGCTACTGTTAAATTTGCCGAGCGAGCGAGAGATCTCCTAGAAAAATCAATCGATTGTAAATTTATTTCGCAACATTTCTGCTTTGTTGACGATTTTGTGATCATCAATAGCGATACTGATGTCCAGTACTTTCAGCTAAAGAACTCTTCTGCAATCAAATGGGACACAGGTAAACATCCACTATACCTGGACTTCGAATTTCAGCGGGAACTATCCACCTGCACAGGCATAAGGAAAGTTTCCTGCCAGCTCGTAATTTCTGACCTGAATTCCGCTCGTTCTTTGTGGTATTCAATGCCTGAATCAATCGCGGAATATTCATCAGTTTACCATTTTCCCCATGCAGCTAATATGCGTGAACTCCGCTTGCAGGTTCCGGAGTTCAACTACGCCATTCGTAAATTATGTGCCTTCCCGGAGGAGGACGACAAGCTTGATGCGGTAGCGATTATATTGCAATCTGTTTGGCTGGACGCATCTCCGTCAAACCATACCCCAGCAGAAGTCTCTGCACTACTGAGAAAGGCCAAACGCACACAGCCTTCATATATCCGCGGCGTTATTGACCCTATCCCGTTAAACGATAAAGTGAAAGAAATTCTTGGAAAGGTCCCTGATTTCAGCTATTCTACTAGCAACGGCTTTTTTTCGTGGAATTGGCACGATGGACTGGAAAGCGGGACACTCGCCTATGACTGCTCGGATCCTCGGTTCAAGAAATTTCAGGAAATCTTGATGGACTCCTCGCCCTCATGCTTCAGTGAACTGGAAGGGTTATTGCTATGAGCAGACTATTGACTGAACACTCGACGGACAATATCAAGAGACTGCTAGACTGTCTGACTGAATCCTCTACCGCTACCGAGGCCTATCGCAGAGCAATGTATCAACTCGGTTTGGCCTTAGCGCCCATTATCGGTAATAAAGCGGGAGATGACGACGAACTGGTTATCGCATGCACCGTTGAAGATGCCGACTATCTGGCAAAAGGAATTGTCGATGGATCGGAAGATAGCGAGATTTTTTCGACCATTCGCCTTGTCTGCTTCTGGAATACCCGTGTTAGCACAGGCGAGCGCTGGACCGACGATAGCGCTTCTCCGATTGTAAAGAGGTATCGCGAACCCCTTTCAGAAGATAAACATCACTTGCTTGTCGTAGTAAAGTCCATTATCGCCAGCGGATGTACGGTCCGTACCAACATGACCAATCTCATGAATGATTTGCACGCTGACGACAACATTATCATTGCCGCACCTGTACTTTTGGAAGGTGCTGACCACGAACTCAAAAGAGAGTTTCCAAGGTATTCAAATCGCTTTGATTTTCTTTATTTCGCGGTGGATGATAAGACCAATAGCCTTGGTGAAGTTTTGCCAGGTATCGGGGGCGATGTGTACAAGCGACTGGACGTCACCAAAAACATCATTCCAGAAATAGTTAAAACGCGTCGCCTTCGCTTCGCAACGGCCTCCTGACCCGCTTCATTGCGGGCAGAAGAAAAATACCCAACCCTCCACCATGTGGTTGAGCTTCGAGTGTTGGGCTTCGTTCCTCAGCCCAACCTACGAGGATTCACCGGCAAGAGTTGTCGCAGAAAAGACCGAACCCATTCGACTCCCCATACCCGGTACAGTCCGACAAGCAGAGCTTGTCTTGCATGCATTACCAAGTAGAACTTGGTAACAAGAAGGCGAGAGGACCAGAGGGGGCGACGCAGCTCCCGAGTAACCGTTCACACCCCCAGCTGTTTTGAGCCCTCACCCCAACCCTCTCCCAGAGGGAGAGGGAGTTTTTGGAAGGGGGTGTGAACGGTTATGCTCCCGAAGCCGGTGTGTAACAAGCCAAAGAAGGATGAAACCCATGCATGGCCCCGACCCCGCCAACGCCCATCCGATGGAGGGGTTCCCCCAGGTCTGCTTCATCAAGAACACCGTCACCAATCCCAACATCATCGTCGGCGACTATACCTATTACGACGACCCGGTGGATTCGGAGGGGTTCGAGCGGAACGTGCTCTACCACTTTCCCTTTGTCGGTGACAAGCTGATCATCGGCAAGTTCTGCGCCATCGCCCGGGAGGCGAAGTTCATCATGAACGGGGCCAACCACAAGATCTCGGGGATCTCCAGCTATCCCTTCTTCATCTTCGGCAATGGTTGGGAGAAAGTTCTCCCGAGGGAGGGGGAGTTGCCCTACAAGGGGGATACGGTGGTGGGGAATGATGTGTGGATCGGCTATGACGCGCTGATCATGCCGGGGGTGAAGATTGGCAACGGGGCGATCATCTCTTCCCGTTCGGTGGTGGCGTCGGATGTGCCGGCCTATACCATCATCGGCGGCAATCCGGCCAGGCCGATCCGCCAGCGCTTTGATGACGAGAGCGTGGCGCGACTGGAGGCGCTGGCTTGGTGGGATTGGCCCGTCGAGACCATTACCCGCCATCTTGGGCTGATCGTGGCGGGGGATGTGGATGCTTTGAAGGGGATCGCGTAGACGCGCTGATGGACGCTGTGCCATTGCCGGTTCTTTGCTAACCGTTGTTCGCCGTCTGGTAACGCTACCCAAGCCATTTGAATGGACATTGAAGGCTTCGGGGCTTGCTCTTGGGGATATTCTGTGGCTAACTTCACAGTTTGTTCCGAGTCCAACCTAGCCATCCCCCATGTTCAATCCGAAACATCTTCCGCTTCGCCCCCTGATGCCGCTCCTCCCGGTGCTTCTTTCGCTGGCCCTGGCCAGCGTCGCCGCTATTGGGGCGCCCAAAGCGGAATCCCAAGCCAACGGCGCATTGGCTGAATCGGCAAAGGAAGCGCCGCAGGGGGCGTTCGTTCTGCCCTTGAGCACCGAGATATTGGGGGATGTTTCGGCGCAACTGGATAATGAATCCCTGATCGAGCAGACCCTGAGCCGCTACCGTCAGGCGAGCGAGCGCTATCTGGCCAAGGTACGCTCCTTGGCGAAGGTACGGATACTCTACGGGCAGCTCACTGGCGACGATGAAGAGGTGGAGGTGGATACCCCATGCGCGGATCGCACCAATGAAAAGGGTGAGGCGATCACGGTGGGCGAGCGGCCGCCCACGGAGTGCGCGGAGAAACGGCTCGCGCAGCTTATCGAGCGACGAGATGCGCTGGAGAATCGCAAGCAGGTGCTGGAGGAGTTGGTGAAGCGCACCAGCGAGGTGGAGCTGGAGCTGGAGACCTATCTGCGGGAGTTGCAGCAGCTTGGCGGCGCGGTGCTTGAGTTCCGTTTGCGGATCGCCGATGGGGTGCTGGAGGCAGCGGCGGTACCCGAGGCGTTGACCCAGCGGGCGCTGCTGGAGCGTCAAACGGCGCTGAAGGGGGATTTCACCCTCCTTGGCGATCAGATCGGGACCTACCGGCGCCAGTTTAGCACTCTCAAACACCGTTTCGAGCGCGCCAACGAGGCGGTGATCGAGGCCCAGGCGGTGCTCGACGGCTATCGCGACCAGTTTGCGCAACATCAGCAGCGACAGGAGATCCTGACCCGTTATCAGGACAAGGGTACCGAGGGGTTGCGGAAAGAGCTGGCCGCCCTGAACCATGAGTTGGGCTGGCTACAGAGCAACGCGGAACATCTGTATGACCTGGTGGAGTTGCGCCAGGGCGAGGTGGTGGATTTCAGCGATGAGTTGGCGATTCTGCCGGCCTGGCGGGTCGAGCAGCCGGCCCAGGAGGATCTGCTTGACAGCGCCGCCACCCAGCAGGCGCTGGACCTGGCGAAAAACACCCTCAACTATCACAATATACGCCTGGGTGCGGCGCGGAAGCTGCGGGAGGGGTTGGATCTGGTGATGGAGGCGAGCGCCCAGTTCGTCTCGGAGGGGCGCATCCTGCAAGACCAGTTCAGCCAGATGCTGATGCTGACGGAGATCCTGGAGAAGCGGGAGATGGGGCTGGATAAACTCCCTTCTCATTCCGATCTGTTCGAGGCGTATCGTCGACTCGATCAGCATCTGAGCAGCGCGCAGACCTACGCCGAGTCGGCCAGGAAGCGGCGTAACGAGATCGCCAACGAGATCGCCAATGAGCAGATCAACGCCTCCCAGGCGGAGAATCTGCTGGCGACCCTCAGGGAGGGCTACCAGATGGCGGTGGCGGCGGAGGAGCACAATGCCACCCTGCGCGACGTCGCCAGTGAGGGCCTGAGCGCTCAGTTCAGCGACACCCGCCAGGCCCTGAACGAGGCGCGCCAGCGCCGCAAGGACATGCTTGCCCGCCTGGAGGTGCTGGAGAAGGAACAGGCGCTGATCCGTGATCGGCTTAATACCCTCAAGGATCCGCTGGCGCGGGAGGCCCAGGTGGAGGCGCGCCTAGAACGCCAGCGCATCGCCGCCACCCTTTATACCCTCGCCAATATTCCCATGCCGGAGTCGGATAAGCAGAAAGGGGAGGCGGCTTCTGTACAGGAGGCGGGTGAGAAGGATGCTGGCGGGGAGACGGAGAAGGGCGTGGGGGGGACGCCGGACACCCCGCCGCTGCAACTCGCGACCCGGCGTATCTCGGATTATCAGGATCTGATCTCGACCCGCATCGCCAACATCGATGGCATGAACGAGGATCGCTTCGCGCTGCGCCAGAACCGGGACCAGTTGCTCGCGCTGCTCGGCGACTACATCGATATCCTGCAACGCAACAGCACCCTGCGCACCCAGTCCTACGCCGAAGCGGTGGAGCTGAAGAAGCGCATGGACCGTGAAGAGGGCGGCGAAGGCGGCTTGCGCGATGTGCTGAGTCAGGCGCTGGAGCAGGAGGAGGGCGAGCAGCTCAAGCAGGAGCTGGCGCACCGGGTGGAACAAAAGCGGACTCTGGAAGCCGAGAAGGCGGATGAGGATGTCCACAAGGAGCCGCAACGGGAGAGCCGCACGCTGTTGAGCGCAACCCGGGAGCATACCGGCGAACGCCTTGATCTGTTCGCCGATATCGAGCAACTGGATCAACGCATCAATACCGAGTTTTCCGAGCTGGATGACATTGAGCAGCGACGGCTGCGCCAGCAGGCCGAGAAGCGTACCGAGAAACAGGGCGAGTGGTGGGAGCCAATACTCAATTACGTACCTTCCGAACGCGCCCGCGATATCACCGACATGCTCAACCAGTACAACCTGGATCTGGTGCAGCTGGAGCGGCGTCTCGGCCTGCTCGCGGAGCGACGCAAGAAGCTCGATTTCCTGATATCCTCGGCGCAGCAGGAGCGTAGCTCGGTGGAGGGTCTGCTGCCGCTGCTCAAGGAGGAGGCCAAACAGTACGAGATCGACAAGGAGGCGGCGATGATTGCCATCAAGGCGCGCTTGCAGCCGCTACAGGCCAATCAGTTGCTGGATGAATTCCAGCAACGCACGGGGCGTCGGGTCTCGCTGGGGCCGCCGCTTACCGAAGAGAACAAACCCGCCGCCATCAAGCAGGCTACCCAGGCGCTGTTCGACCTGCATGTGCGCATCGCCGCGGCGCGCAAATGGATCGAGCTGCTGGAAGAGCGCCTGTCGGATCGGGGGATCGGCGCCGAGATCGGTCTCTACCGGGACCAGCAGGGGGCCATCGACGCCTCAAGCGAGGCGGCGCAGCGCAGCATCCAGCGCCTTAGCGGCCACCAGGGGGTGGATCCCGCGAGCCTGCCGGCCGGTCAGCGCCCGGAGACGGCGGAGGCGATCGAGCAGTTTCGCATCGGCGAGATCGGCCTATTGCGCAACGAGCGCTATCAGGCGGCGCTGGAGTCGACCACCCGCTCGGGGATTGAGATCCTGCTGATCCTCAGCGTCGCGCTGCTCGCCTATTGGCTCAACGCCCTGATCTTCATGGGCAAGATCGCTCGCGCCCGACATGTGCATGGCGACGATGCGTCCCATATCGTCTTCGCCCTCAACCTGTTTCGCAATATCCTGCGCTGGACCATCATCGCCGCCGCCATCGGCCTCTCCCTCAACAGCCTCGGCTTCGATATCGGCGTGATCCTCGCCGGCCTGGGCATCGGTGGTCTGGCGGTGGCGATCGCCGCCAAGGAGACCCTCTCCAACATCATCGGCGGCATCACCATCTTCATCGAGCGTCCGTTCAAGATCGGCGATGTAATTCAGATCAACGATGCCATCGAGCTGGGCGAAACCACCACCGTCAAGGTGCAGGGGCTCTCCTGGCGGACTACCCAGGTGGTCAACAATCTTGGCTACCACATTACCATGCCCAACAGCCGCGTCGCCGAGTCGGTGGTGATCAACTACTCCAAGGATGCCCCGCTGGTGCGCGACTACACCCTGGTCTATGTCTCGCCCGCCTACGACAACGAGCAGGTGCGGGAGCTGATCTACGAGGCGATGCGCCAATGCAAGAAGATCCGCCAGGACAAACCGACCCAGGTGATGATCAACGGCGTCAAGGTCATCGACGGCTCCACCCTCAACGTCTTCGAACCCCGCTGGCACACCGAGGAGAGTTACATGGCCCGGGTCCAGGTGCTGACCGAGCTGTGGCCCATCCTGCGGCGACTGTTAAAGGAGGCGGGGATCGAGCTGCGTTACATTCCGTTCAAGGAATAAGGCGATTACCGGATATTTTATACCCGGATACGCCGGATTCCGCCCGGTCCGCAAGGCGTGTCAAGCCGCGCCATGGCCATTGCCATCAGTTGGGCGTGGGTTTGGGTTGCGGGACGATGATGATGCGATCGCGGCGGTCGAATCGGTCGTGGAAGCCCCAACCCCATAGCGGCTGGCGGATGCCATTGACCGGAACCGGCCACAGGTGGTACTGGTTGGCGCGCACGATGGGATAGTCATAGGGATAATCGCCAATCTTGCGACTCTCTACGCCGCTGACCTCGCCGAACACGGTGACCTTGCGCTTGGCGGCGTACTCGGCGGGATCCATGAATTCGTCGAAGTAGGCAATAAAGCGACCCTGGCTCTTACCGTTGGTGAGGGGTTCGCCCCAGCGATTGAGGGGCTGGGCCATGAGCAGCATCTCGCTGCCCTGCTCCAGGTTGCGCACGCCGACGATGACGCCGCCCCAGCGCACCTGGCTGCGGTGATGTTTGTCCGGTTGCCGCTGCACCGCCTCAGGGAGAATATCATCGGGCGGGGGGTTTTCGATCGCACTGGGGATATTGGTGGCACAGCCGCCAAGGAACAACACGGACAGCATCAGCAACGCCGGAATCTTCATCTCTTACAACCTTCCTGATGTTTATCAGGCCTCGCCCCGGGTCGAACCTGACGCAGGGGCTATTACAAAAACCAATATTTCTTATAAAATGGGCAATTGATGCCACGCCGTCGCCCCATATCCCGACCGTCCGGGGGGAGAAGACGGGAAGCCCTAACCACCGCTGCGTGGCGACCCATCACCTCAAGTGTAGTCCAAGTGATCGTTATGAGTGAAGAAGTACAAGAGAAAATCGTCAACGTGACGATCAACGGCAAACAGATCCAGGCGCCGTCGACGCTGTCGGCGATCCAGGCGTTGTGGCACGCCGGCTATCCGCGGGTAAAGAGCGTCGGCTGCCTGGAGGGGGTGTGCGGATCCTGCCGGGTACTGGTACGCAAGGGGGGAACGGCGGAGGTGAAGATGGCCCTCGGTTGCCAGACCCTGGTGGAGGAGGGGATGGAGATCAACTTTCTGGTTTTTCCCAATCCCACTCACCATACCTATGACCTCAAGGGGATCCCCAACTCCTGGGAGGTGCAGGCGGAGTTTCATCGCATCTTTCCGGAGGCGGTAAAGTGTCGTCACTGCCACGGTTGCGACGTCTCCTGCCCCAAGAATATCGAGGTGGAGAGGGGGGTGCAGCTGGCTACCGAGGGGCGCTTTCGCGAGGCCGGAGAACTGTTCGTGGAGTGCGTGATGTGCAACTTCTGCATGACCGCCTGTCCCGAGTTCATCGCACCGAATCATGTGGGGCTGTTCGCCCGCCGCGCCACCGCCTATTTCCTCTTTCGCCCCTCCAATCTGATCCGGCGTCTGGAGCAGATGCGCCAGGGACAACTCACCGTGGCCCCGGGAGATGACACATGACCAAAGGTATTCCCTACAGCGAGGCCGTGTCACGCTATCAGGCCGTGGAGGAGCGGCCGTTGCCAGACGGCGACCCGGACGAGGCCGCGCTGCTGGCACGCTTCCATCCGGATAACTTCGCCGATTCGGTGGTGGACCTCAAGATCGGGCCCAACCAGGGCGATCGCTGCCATCGCGCGCTGGCGGAGATGCTGCAAGCGGACGCCCGTATCGAGGAGGCGGACCTGGCCGGTGCGCCGGTGGTCGAAACCGATGTGCTGGTAATCGGCGGCGGCGGCGCGGGGTGCGCGGCGGCGCTGGTGGCGGCGGAGATGGGGGCGAAGGTGACCCTGGCCACCAAGCTACGCCTGGGGGACAGCAATACGGTAATGGCGGAGGGGGGGATTCAGGCCTCGATCGACAAGAACGATACCCCACGCCAGCACTACGAGGATACCCTCAAGGCGGGCCACAATCTGGGCGATCCGGAGCTGGTGGCGGCAATGGTCAACGACGGTCCCGATGTGATCCGCTGGCTGATTCAGCAGGGCATGCAGTTCGATCTCGACAAATACGGCGATGTGATGCTGCGTCGCGCCGGTGGTACCAGCGAGAGCCGGGTGGCCTTCTATCGCG
Source organism: Gammaproteobacteria bacterium (assembly GCA_011390365.1). Lineage (GTDB taxonomy): Bacteria > Pseudomonadota > Gammaproteobacteria > Chromatiales > Chromatiaceae > SLIM01. The sequence goes on along the minus strand of JAABSM010000004.1, from coordinate 66,006 downwards.
ACTACACCGGGCTGGAGATGATGCGGGTATTGCGAGAGGCGGTGTTCAACAGCGATGTGGAGGTGCTGGAGTATTCACCCGCGGTGGAGCTGTTCGCCGACCAGTCCGGGGATTGCGCTGGCGCAGTGTTGTCGTCGCTGAAGAGCTTCTCCCACGTGATGGTGCGGGCCAATGCGGTAATCCTGGCCAGCGGCGGCATAGGCCGCATGCACATCAACGGCTTTCCCACCTCCAACCACTTCGGCGCTACCGGCGACGGGCTGGTGCTCGCCTATCGGCTGGGCGCGAAACTGCGGGACCTCGACTCCTTTCAGTACCACCCCACCGGTCTTGCCCATCCCCGCCATCTTGCGGGCTCCCTGATTACCGAGGGGATTCGCTCCGCCGGGGCCTATCTCCTCAACGCCCAAGGGGAGCGGTTTATCGACGAGCTCAAGGGGCGGGACTTCGTCTCTTCGGCGATCCTGCGCGAGTGCGCGGAGGGGAGGGGGGTGGTATCGAGCAAGGAGGGGATCGGCGTATGGCTGGATACCCCCAGAATCGAGCTGATCCAACCGGGGCTGCTCGACAAGAAGTTTCCCAAGCTGGTACAACTGGGCGAGCGCAGCGGCATCGATCCCAAGACCAAGCCGCTGCTGGTCTATCCCACCCTGCACTATCAGAATGGCGGCGTGCGCATCGATGCGGATGGCCGTTCCACCATTCCCGGGCTCTACTGCGTGGGCGAGGTGAGCGGCGGCATCCATGGGCGCAATCGCATCATGGGCAACGCGCTGCTGGATATCATCTGTTTCGGGCGGCGCGCCGGGCTGCATGCCGCGGGTCGCACCCATGGCTGGAATCACAAGAAGGTAACCATGGATCATCTCAGCGATCACCGTCGTCGCCTCACCTTCGCCGGTCTCGACATGGATATCAAGAGCCCAATGCTCTTTCCCGTTTGCGCCAAGTTCGATGCGGACTCCGACTACGACGGCTTTCACAAGAGCCGCAAGCGGGAGTGATCGAGCCGGGATCGTCGGCGGTGCGACGCGCTCGCTCCCGGATGGGTGTTCGCGATGGAAAAGAGACCAAAAAGGCATTCTGGCACGGTCGCGCATTGGTTTTCCGGCTGTTACCGACCACTAAGAGATCTATCAATATCGTTTCATTCACCCTGTATTTTTCGGAGCTAACATGACACAAGTCAATCAGATCCTGCTCGCCGAACGAATCCAGATCGGCGCCGATCTCGACGCCTGGATGATGGAGGGAGGAACCCGGGGTCTCAAGGCGGCGCTGGCGAAGCCAGAACAGATCATCGCCGCGATTCGGGATGCGGATCTGCGCGGTCTTGGCGGCAGCGGCTTCCCAACCTGGAAGAAGTGGAAGTTGCTCGCCGCCCATCCCAAGGACAAACGCAAATACCTGATCGTAAACGGTAACGAGGATGAGCCCGGGACCTTCAAGGATGAGATCCTGCTGGAAAAGACGCCTCACCAGGTGATCGAAGGGTCGATCATTACCGCCCTCGCCTGCAACATCGATCACATCGTCTTCTATATCAATCCGGAGCTGGAAGAGGCGATCTACGCCATGAACCGGGCGGTCGAGCAGTGGCGCAACGTCGTCTGGATTGAGGAGATCGAGAAGGCCCTGGAGCGCAAGCTGTCGCTCCAGGTGATGCCCAGCTCCGGCCACTATATCGGCGGCGAGGAGACCGCGGCGATCGAGTCGGTAGAGGGAAATTTCCCCTTTCCCCGAGGCAAGCCACCCTTTCCCTCGGAACACGGGGTGTACGGCTACCCGACCCTGGTCAATAACGTGGAGACCATCGCCCATGTCTGCCACATCCTCGCCAACGGTGCGGAGTGGTACCGAAACATCGGCGTGGACCAGGCCAGCGGGACCAAGATCTACTGCGTCTCCGGCGATGTCCTCAAACCCGGGGCCTACGAACTCCCAATGGGAACCAGCCTGCGGGAACTGATCTTCGACCACGGCGGCGGCATGCTCAGGGGCAAGGAGATCAAGGCGGTGTTTACCGGCGGTCCTTCCAACACCATCCTCACCCCCAGGGATCTGGATGTGCACCTGGATTTCGAATCGGTCAAGGCGCGCAACTCGGCGCTGGGCACCGGGGCGATGATCGTGGTCTCCAAGGGTACCGGCATCGTCAAGCGGGTGACCGAGTACGTCAACTTCTTCGCCGCCTCCTCCTGCGGCCAGTGTCCGCCGTGCAAGACCGGCACCTTTTACATCTCGCAGCTTCTTGGCCGTATCGATACCGGCTGCGGCACCCGTTCCGACCTGGAATCCCTCATCAACCTGTGCAAGATTCTCCCCGGTACCGGCAAGTGCGCACTGCTCAATGGCGCGGTTACCGTGGTGCGCAGCTCCCTCGATCACTTCATGGAGGAGTACGAAAACTCCCTGAACCGTACTCCGCTGCATATCAGTCTCGACAACAACGGCTAATACAGCCGCGCCAAGGTAACGACAACATCGGAGGTCAAGCCTTTGGATGAACCGTATCAGCAGGATTGTTGCCGATAGTTGGGCGCGGCTGTACTCGTATTGCCGTCGGTAATTGATTGAAAAACCGATATAACTTGTCGCCTCGAATGTGAGATAATAGGCAGTTGCCGGATCTCCTCAGGGGTGGCTTCCGCAACCAGCATACAAACTCGTCGCACATCGGGATAGAGGGCGATGAGGGCTGGAAGGGCGTTACCCCGGTTCCTTCGCCGGCAACCTACCGATTCCATCAACAACGGAGACGACAGAACGCCATGACCGACTTGTGGGGCAAGTGCAAGGAGTTTCTCAAGGATTCCATCAGCGAGGTGGAGTTCAATCAGTGGATTACCCCCTTGCAGGCCCAGCACAAGGACAACAGCCTGGTCATCTATGCACCCAACAAGTTCGTGCTGGATAATGTGGCGGACAACTACAAGGAGCTGATCAGCGTCTGCCTGGAGGGCATGGGTTTGCCCAGGGCGCCGGCAATTCACTTCCGAGTAGGGGAGGCCCCGCGCCAGGAAGACGATCCCGCACAGGCCAGAAGAAGCGGCAAGCCGGCGGAAGTCTGGGAGTCAAACCTCAACCACGAATTCACCTTCGACAGTTTCGTAGAGGGCAAGTCGAACCAGATCGCCCGCTCCGCCTCGATTAGCATCAGCGCAAACCCCGGCAAGGCCTTCAACCCGCTCTTCATCTCTGGCGGGGTGGGGCTGGGCAAGACCCATCTCATGCACGCCATCGGCAACCGCATCGTCGATCTCGATGCCTCGAAAAAGGCGCTCTACATCCACTCCGAAAAGTTCGTTAGCGACATGGTGCGCTCCATCCAGCACAACCGCATCGACGACTTCAAGCGCAAGTACCGCTCGGTGAATGTGCTGCTGATCGACGACATCCAGTTCTTCGCTGGCAAGGAGCGTTCCCAGGAGGAGTTCTTTCACACCTTCAACGCCCTGTTCGAGAGCAAGCAGCAGATCATTCTTACCAGTGATCGCCTGCCCAAGGAGGTCCATGGCCTGGAGGAGCGACTCATCTCACGTTTCGGCTGGGGCCTGACCGTCTCCATCGACGCCCCGGACCTGGAGACGCGGGTCGCGATCCTGCAGAACAAGGCGGAGCACATGCTCGGCGCACACCTGTTACCCGAGGTAGCCTTTTTCATCGCCAAGCGGATCAAGACCAACATCCGCGAGCTGGAGGGAGCGGTGCGTGTCATCAAGGCCCACGCCGATTTCTCCGGCGAGGCGATCTCTCTCGATTTTACCCGCAATGCCCTCAAGGATCTGCTTGCGGTCCACGAAAAGATCGTTACCCTGGATAATATCGTCAAGACCGTCGCCGAGTACTACAAGATCCGGGTCTCCGACATGGTCTCCAAGAAGCGTAGTCGCGCCATAGCGCGCCCCAGGCAGGTGGCCATGACGCTGGCCAAGGAGCTGACCGACAAGAGCCTGTCGGAGATAGGAGAGGCCTTTGGTGGCCGGGATCATACCACCGTGCTCTATGCCAACGGCAAGGTAGAGGAACTGCGCAAGACGGATAGCAAGGTGGATGAGGACTACGGCAACCTGGTTAGGATCTTGTCGACTTGATGGTGATAATCTGTGGATAACATCGGCAACTTACCGAAACCGCGACTTTCTGACAAGTTATGCACAGGCTACCAACCTCGGCTCTACAGGTTCCTAGCCCAATGGTGGTACACTAACTGTCGGAGTTTTCACTAAAAATTGAAGTTGTCCAGAGTTCGGACGCCCCTTAATAAACATAAAGAGATATACATGAAGATCGTTATTAATAGAGACGCGGTCCTGGAGCCGCTGCAGCTTGTCGCCGGTGTCATCGAGCGCAAGCAGACATTGCCGATACTCTCGAATCTTCTGTTCATCTGTGACGGTGAAGAGGCGGAGATCGTCGGGACCGATACGGAAGTGGAGATGCGCGCCCGGATTCCGCTGGTCAGTGGAGAGTCGGGATCCTTCACCCTGCCGGCAAAGAAGTTCACGGAGATCTGCAAGACCATATCCGAAGGTGACGAGATACGCGTGGATGTCGGAACCGATCGCGCCAAGGTGAATGCCGGCAAGAGCCGCTTTTCCCTGGGCGTACTCGATCCCTCCGATTTTCCGTCGCTGGAGACCACCGCACCCATAAACCGCATCACCCTGGAGGAGGCGACCCTGAAGCAGATGGTGGAGAAGACCCACTTCGCCATGGCGATTCAGGATGTTCGCTACTATCTCAACGGCATGCTGGTCGATATCCAGGAAGAGCTTGTTGCAACTGTCGCTACGGATGGTCATCGTCTCGCCACCAATCGAACCGCTTGCTCCAACGAGACCCCTGGGCAGATCCTGGTTCCGAGAAAGGCGGTGCTTGAGATAACCAGACTCTTGAAGGATCGCAAGGGGATGGTGGAGATGGATATCACCGCGACCCATGTCCGCTTGCAGATCGGGAACGTGACGTTTATCTCGAAACTGATCGATGGTCGGTATCCCGACTACAATCGGGTCATACCCCGAGAGATGGGCGAACCCATCACTGCGGATCGAGAAGCGCTACGACAGGCCCTGATCAGAACCTCGATCCTCTCCAATGAGAAATTCCGAGGGATCAATATCGAGATCACCAAGGACAACATGAAACTCCTCGCGCACAACCCGGAACAGGAAGAAGCGGAGGAAGAGGTCGAGGTGGAGTATGACGGGGAGCGACTCTCGGTCGGGTTTAACGTCGGCTATATGATCGAGGTGTTGGGAGCGATCGACGAAGACAAGGTGCAACTATGGATTGCCAATTCACAAAGCAGTTGTCTGCTTAGAGGCTATAACAACGAAGACTCCCGGTACGTAATCATGCCAATGCGCGTCTGATGTTCCACGTGGAACAATTCTCTCGTCCCTTCGAAAAGATGTTCCACGTGGAACATCTTCAACGCACAGCGGTGCAAACCCCCCGAGGTAAATTGAATGTCCTATAACTCCTCCAGTATCAAGGTCCTTAAAGGTTTGGATGCCGTGCGCAAGCGCCCAGGCATGTATATCGGCGATACTGACGACGGTACCGGTTTGCATCACATGGTCTTCGAAGTGGTGGATAACTCTATCGACGAGGCCTTGGAGGGTTACTGTAACGAGATCCGGGTGGCCATCCATTCCGATCAGTCCGTTACCGTGTCGGATAACGGTCGCGGCATCCCGGTGGACATACACGAGGAGGAGAATCGATCCGCGGCGGAGGTGATCCTCACCGTCCTCCATGCCGGGGGCAAGTTCGATGACAACTCCTATAAGGTCTCGGGCGGGTTGCACGGGGTCGGCGTGTCGGTGGTCAATGCCCTGAGCGAAAAGCTTATCCTGCGCATCTTTCGGGATGGCAAGGAGTACATGCAGGAGTACGCGATGGGCGACCCCCTCTATCCTCTCAAGGAGATCGGGGAGACGAATCGATCCGGAACGACCCTCACCTTCCTCGCCAGTCCGACTATCTTTACCAATATCCAGTATCACTACGAACTATTGGCCAAGCGGTTACGGGAACTATCGTTCCTCAACTCCGGTGTAAAGATCGTTCTCAAGGAAGAAGAAACGGGGCGCAGCGATACCTTCGAGTACCAGGGGGGGATTCGCGCCTTTGTCGAACATCTGAATAGCAAGAAGACGCCAATCCACAATAACGTCTTCTACTACTCGGGGGAGAAGGACGGCGTTATGGTGGAGCTCGCCCTTCAGTGGAATGAGTCCTATCAAGAGAATATCTTCTGTTTCACCAATAACATTCCCCAGCGTGATGGCGGCACCCATCTCGCCGGATTTCGTGCCGCCCTGACCCGAACCCTCAATCAGTATATCGAGAACGAGGGGCTCGCGAAGAAGAACAAGGTGGCGACCAGCGGCGATGACGCCCGGGAAGGGTTGGTCGCGGTACTCTCCGTCAAGGTCGGGGATCCCAAGTTCTCTTCCCAGACCAAGGATAAACTCGTCTCTTCCGAGGTGAAGAGCGCCGTCGAGAGCCTGTTTGGCGAATCCTTTACCGATTATCTGTTGGAGAATCCTAGCGATGCCAAGATTATCGCCGGAAAGATGGTGGAGGCGGCCAGGGCGAGAGAGGCGGCACGCAAGGCCCGGGAGATGACTCGGCGCAAGGGGGTGCTGGACATCGCTGGGTTGCCGGGCAAGTTGGCGGACTGCCAGGAGAAGGACCCCGCCCAATCCGAAATCTATCTGGTGGAGGGCGATTCCGCCGGCGGTTCCGCGAAGCAGGGGCGTGATCGCAGGACCCAAGCGATCCTCCCCCTCAAGGGCAAAATCCTCAATGTGGAGAAGGCCCGCTTCGACAAGATGCTATCCTCGGCGGAGGTGGGTACCCTGATTACCGCGCTTGGCTGCGGTATCGGTCGCGAGGAGTTCAACCCGGATAAGCTGCGCTACCATCGCATTATCATCATGACCGATGCCGATGTCGACGGCGCGCATATCCGTACCCTGCTGCTGACCTTCTTCTATCGCCAAATGCCGGAGCTGATCGACCGCGGACACATCTACATCGCCCAGCCTCCGCTCTACAAGGTGCGCAAGGGGAAACAGGATACCTATCTCAAGGATGACGGCGAGCTGGTCCATTATCTGTTGCAGACCGCGCTCGACAAGGTGGATTTTCATGTCTCCGCCGATGCCCCGCCTCTTGCTTCCCAGGCCCTGGAGGCGTTGGCGATCGAGTATCAAGCGGCGATGGAGACGGTGCATCGGCTGGGACGACGCTACGAAGCGAACTTCCTGGAGCAGTTGATCACCCTGCCGACCTTCCAATCGGAGTTTTCCGAAAATGCCGAGTCGCTCAAGGTTTGGCTGGAGGAGTGCGTGTTGCAGATGAACGCGGATCGGTCTCCCTCCGACCGCTATCATATCGAAAGACTCAGTGACGAAGAGGATGGCGTCTCCCTCTCCATCACCCGACGGATTCACGGGATCGATAATGAGTGGCTGATCCCTCTATCCTTCTTTGACACCAAGGACTACAAGAAACTGGCGAGAGTGGGAGAAAAACTGATCGGTCTGATTGGTGAAGGCGCCAAGGTAAGGCGTGGTGAGAAGGAGAAGGAGGTAAGAAGCTTCAGGGAAGCGGCAGAGTGGATGATGGAGGAGGCGAAACGAGGGCAGAACATTCAGCGCTACAAGGGGCTGGGTGAGATGAATCCAGAACAGTTGTGGGATACGACCATGAACCCGGACACCCGGCGTCTGCTCCAGGTCAATATCGAAGACGCCATTGGCGCCGACGAGATCTTTACCACCCTGATGGGCGATCTGGTCGAGCCGCGTCGCAACTTCATCCAGGAGAATGCCCTGTCGGTGGATAACCTGGATATCTAGTGCAGCACCCGCTAAGTGACTATGAATAATGCGGGGCATAGGGTATTGGTCTTTATATAAATAGTGTTATTACTTATTTAGCGGGTGCTGCACTAGGGCTCCTCTTCTTCATCGGAGGAGGACTCCAGGGAGAGGTGGTCGATACCGATACCGGTTCCGGTGCCATCTTTGCCCCCTTCGAGCTTGATCCTCAGACGCAGCTCGTTCGCCGAGTCGGCATTGGCGAGGGCGGTCTCTTCCGAAATCTTTCCCGCCGCGTACAGTTCAAACAGGGCCTGGTCGAAGGTCTGCATGCCGATCTCTTTCGATTTGAACATGATCGGTTTGATGCCACCGACATCCATGTTCTGGATCAGATCCGCTACCAATGGGGTGTTCAACATGATTTCGATGGCCGCGCAGCGCCCCCCGTCCGTGGTCTTGACCAGGCGCTGAGATACGATAGCGCGCACGTTCAGAGACATGTCCGCAAAGAGCTTCTTTACCTTTTCCGGCGGAAAGAAGGAGGAGACGCGGTCCAGGGCCTGGTTGGCGTTATTGGCATGCAGGGTCGCGAGCGCCAAGTGACCGGTCTGGGAGCACTCCAGGGCGAACTCCATGGTCTCCTGACTACGAATCTCACCCAAAAGAATCACGTCTGGCGCCTGCCGCAAGGTATTGTGAAGGGCGTTTTCCCACCCCAGGCTGTCGACGCCTATCTCGCGCTGCATCATCACGCTTTTCTTGTGCGGATGGACATACTCGATGGGGTCTTCCAGGGTAATGATGTGACCGGCGCTCGTTTCGTTGCGATAATCAATCATCGCCGCCATGGTGGTCGATTTGCCCGATCCGGTACCGCCGACCATCAGGACCAAGCCGTTCTTGTACGAGATGATGTCCTGGAACACCTTCCCCAAGCCGAGCTTTTTAAGAGTGGGTACTTCCGTGGTAATGGTGCGCATGACCAGCCCTTCGCAATTTCGTTGCACGAATGCATTACAGCGAAAGCGCCCGATCCCTTCGGGTTGAATGGCGAAGTTGCACTCAAGGGTTTCATCAAATTCCTTGATCTGCTTTTCATTCATGATGCAGCGCGTGAGGGCGGAGGCGTCATCTCGTTTCAGGGGCTGCTTGCCGATCTGTGTCATGGTCCCCTTTACCTTCATCGCGGGTGGGAAGTCCGCGGTAATGAAGAGGTCGGAGCCGTCCTTTTTCAGCATCATGCGCAGCAGATCGTTCATCAACTTGAGTGCTCGTTCATTATCCATGTTCAAACCTTACGAATGTAATTTAAAATATATGATAAAATAACGCTCAGGGCGGATCACCCGGCAGGGATCCTCACGCTGGATTTCGCCGTTCAATGTATCAGGAATCGGGGGTAGAATCAGCCCCCTGGGGCATTTTTTCCAGTTCACCGCGAATCCACTGTTCAACCACCATCATGATCTCCTGGGCGCTCTTGGCGGAGGTGTCGATGGGCTCGCCGACGACCATTTCGATGGTCCCGGGGTATTTGCGCAAGCCGTTGCGCCGCCAGAATAGCCCCGCGTTGTGGGCGACGGGGATCACCGGGATGCCGGATTTCTTGGCCAGCATCGCGCCGCTGGCTCCATAACGCCTCTCCTCACCCGGCGCGGCGCGGGTTCCCTCGGGAAAGACCACCATCCATTTTCCCTCCTTGAGTGCCGAAACCCCTTGCTTGAGCACTTGGCGCAGCGCCTGATTGGGGTTTCCCCGATCGATGGCGATGGGCCTGAACATGGCCAGTCCCCAGCCGAAAAAGGGGATCGAAAGCAGTTCCCTCTTCAGAACCCAGCTCTGATTCGGCGGCAGCAGACCACGCAGGGCGATGGTCTCCCAGGCCGATTGATGATTGGCCAACACGACGGCATTTCCAGGTTGCGAGAGGCGTTCGAGACCCTGGACGCGGTAGCGCAAGCCGCAGATGATGCCGAGGCCGCGGATAACTGCCCTGCCCCATGTATTACCAAGACGGTCTCTCTTCTCTCCGGAAAGGAAGGGTCCGACCAGGACCAGGACAAGACTGATCACCAGGGTGACGAGACCCAGGTAGAGGTAGAAGGTGACGGAGCGCAGCAGAATCATGGGTGTTCCCGTTTCAGTAAATAATCGGCGACCTTGGAGAGGTCGTCGAAAACCGGTGTTGGCGGCCAGTCGTCGCCCATCTGTTGCTCGGTCATCGCACCATTGCCGGTGCGCACCAGCAAGGCGTGGGCGCCGGCGGCCCAGGCGGCCTGCAAATCCCGTCGCGAGTCGCCGACAAAGAAGGTATTGCCAAGACTGAATCCATATCGATCGGAGAGACCCAGCGGCAGTCCCGGTTGGGGTTTGCGGCAACGGCAATGTTCATCCGGCCGATGGGGACAGTAGGCGATGGCGTCGATGCGACCTCCAGCCGCCTCCACGGCTCGGATCATCTTGCCATGAATCGCCTTCAGCGTCTCCAGATCGAAGAGACCGCGCCCGAGTCCCGATTGATTGGTGGCGACGGCGATCCGCCATCCGCCCCGGTGCAGTCGGGCGATCGCTTGCAGGCTGCCGGGAATGGCCACCCACTCCTCCGGCGACTTGATGTAGTCATCGGAGTCGCGATTGATCACACCATCCCGATCCAGGATCAACCAGCGTGGGTTCACGATTACGAGATACCTCAAAACACCTTCTTGACCGTTAAGAAAGTACGATAAACTGACAGCAACTAGCAACTAGCAACTAGCAACTAGCAACTAGCAACTAGCAACTAGCAACTAGGCTTTTCGTCACTGCCCCCGAAATTCGGATACCCGAATCCGCCCGTCCACCATACGAGACTTCCGTTTCATCAGCTTGTCCATCTTCGCCCAGAAGGCGTGATTGAGGTCAAAGTCCTCGGCGATGGCGGTGCCCATCACCAGGATCAGCAGGTCGGCGACCTCCTCGGCCAGCTCCTCCCGGCCTTTTCCCTTGGTGACACAGGAGGATATCTCGCCCAGCTCCTCCGCCATCAGGGCGACGCGATAGGTCATCTCCTCGCCGCCGTTCTCACGAAAGTTGTGCTTGTCGTGAAAGGCCTGCACCGCGGCGAGCATTTCGTTATACGAGTCCTGGTTCATGGCAACTCCCTTGAATATCGCCATCGAGACACAGAGATCGACCGATGGTTTGTAACTGCCGCCGCTGAACTGACCTGCCAGATGCCCAGGGAGGTGGCAAACCTCGTAGAAATCGCTCTGTGATCTCGGCGCCTCTGTGATAATCCCACCCCGCCTTACTGTGAAACATCGCGCAGCGATTCCTTATTCCCCCTCTCCCTCTGGGAGAGGGCCGGGGTGAGGGAACGATCACGGCGTTGCGCCACCTATGCTTCATCATCCGGGGTGGCGCAACGCCATGATCGTTAGCCGTGCTGCAATTTCGACAGATCGGCGACGCGCATGAACAGGGACGAGAATGCGTGCAGCAGTGCCAGACGGTTGCTCTGCAGCGCTTCGTCATCCGCCATCACCATCACTTCGTCGAAGAAGTGGTCGACGGGTTCCCTTAGCGCGGCCATGCGCGCCAGCGCATCGGCGTAGTCGCCCTCATCGATGAGCGGGGTGACCGCCGTCTCGACCTCGCGCAGCGCCTTGAACAGCGCCTGTTCCGCGGCGTCTTGCAACAGGCCCTGATCCACATCCGGGTAGTCCTCCCCCGCCGCCTTGCGCAGGATGTTGGAGATGCGCTTGTTGGCGGCGGCCAGGCTCCCCGCCTCCGGCAGGTCGAAGAAGCTGGACACGCCCAGCACGCGACGGTCGAAGTCCATGGGCCGGCTCGGGCCGCGGGCCATTACCGCCTCAATCACCTCCGGCTTGATCGCCCGTTCGTGATAATAGGCGCGCAGTCGCTCCATGACATACTGAAACACCTCGTCCACGGTATCGCCCTTGGCCAGTTGCTGAGGCAGTTGCTCCACCGCGTGGACGATCATCTCCCTCAGATCCAGATCGATGGGGGTCTCGATCAGGATACGCAATACCCCCAGCGAGGCGCGGCGCAGGCCGAAGGGGTCCTTCTCGCCGGTGGGTTTGAGGCCGGCGGCGAAGATGCCGGTGAGGGTGTCGATGCGGTCGGCCAGCGCCAGGATCCGACCCGGCTCGCTGGCGGGCAGTTCATCACCGGCGAAACGGGGCATGTAGACCTCGTCCAGCGCCGCCGCGACATCGGGGTGTTCCCCCCCCTTTTCTGCGTAGTAACGCCCCATGATCCCTTGCAGGCTGGTGAACTCGTAGACCATGTCGGTCATCAGGTCGCACTTGCACAGCAGCGCCGCCCGCTCCGCCCGGGTTTTGTCGGCCCCCAGCATCTCGGCGAGACGCCCGGCCAGGCCTTGCACGCGCAGGGTCTTGTCGAGCAGGCTGCCCAGGTTCTTCTGGAAGACCACGCCCTTCAGGCTGTCGAGCCGATCTTCCAGGGGATGCTTGAGATCCTGCTCCCAGAAGAAGGCGGCGTCACTAAAACGGGGTCGAATCACCCGCTCGTTGCCCGCCACCACCAGCGCCGGCTCGCGGCTCTCGATGTTGGCGATGGTGATGAAACGGGGCGCAAGCTTGCCCTCCCCGTCCACCATCGGGAAGTACTTCTGGTGATCCTGCATCGCCTCGATCAGCACCTCCGGCGGCACTTCAAGGAAGCGCTGCTCGAAGCTGCCGACGATGGGATTGGGCCACTCGTTGAGGGCGGTCACCTCGTCGAGCAGATCGGGATCGATCACCGCCTTGGCGTCCTCCGCGGCGGCGGCCTGCTCCGCCATCTCGCGGATCCGTTCACGCCGCTCGGCGAAATCCACGATCACCTTGCCCGGCTCGCGTAGCACCGCCGGGTAATCCGTCGGCCGCTCAAGTTGCAACGGCTCCGGGTGATGGAATCGGTGGCCGTAACTCAGATTGCTGGCCTGCTGGCCGAGGATGGTGCAGGGGATCACCTGATCGCCATACAGCACCACCAGCCAGTGCACCGGACGCACGAAGGCCTCCTCGCCCGCGCCCCAGCGCATGCGCTTGGGGATCGGCAGGCCGTTGAGGGCGGCCTCGATGATGCCCGCAATCAGCTCCTCCAGGCTCTTGCCGATCTCCTGTTTGCGGAACATCAACCACTCCCCTTTTGGGGTGTCGATCCGTTCCAGTTGTTCCGGCTGCGTGCCGCAGGAGCGGCAGAAGCCCAACAGCGCCTTGGTCGGGTTACCCTCGCCGTCATAGGCCGCCTTCACCGCCGGTCCCTTGCGTTCCACTTCACGGTCAGGCTGGCGTACCGCCACCTGTTCGACGATCACCGCCAGCCGGCGCGGCGCGGCATAGCCCTTGATGCCGGCGAAGGGAAACTCCGCCTTCTCCAGCCCCGCCTTTACACCATCGGTAAAGGCCTGGGAAAGCTTCAGCAGCGCCTTGGGCGGCAGCTCCTCGGTACCGATCTCGATCAGCAGATCATCTTGCTCAGCCATGGTTCGCCTCCCCTGCCCGCATTGGCGTCTGGTTCAACATGGGAAAACCGAGACTCTCCCGTCGATCGTAATAGGCCTGGGCCACCGCCCTTGCCAGGGTGCGCACCCGCAGGATGTAGCGTTGGCGCTCGGTCACCGAGATGGCGTGGCGGGCGTCGAGCAGATTGAAGGCGTGGGAGGCCTTGAGGATCTGCTCATAGGCCGGCAGCGGCAGGTCCTTCTCGATCAGGGTCATGCACTGCTTTTCGCAATGGTCGAACTGACTGAAGAGGAAGTCCACGTCGGCATGCTCGAAGTTGTAGTGGGACTGCTCGACCTCGTTCTGGTGAAACACGTCGCCATAGGTCACCGGCCCCTGGGGGCCGTTGGTCCAGATCAGGTCGAAGACGCTCTCCACCCCTTGCAGATACATGGCGATGCGCTCCAGCCCATAGGTGATTTCGCCGGAGACCGGCCGGCAATCCAGCCCGCCCACCTGCTGGAAGTAGGTGAACTGGGTCACCTCCATGCCGTTGAGCCACACCTCCCAGCCGAGCCCCCAGGCCCCCAGGGTCGGCGACTCCCAGTTGTCCTCGACGAAGCGGATATCGTGCACCAGCGGATCGATCCCCAGCATCTTCAGCGAGCCTAGGTAGAGATCCTGGATATTCTCCGGCGACGGCTTGAGGATCACCTGATACTGGTAATAGTGTTGCAGACGGTTCGGGTTCTTGCCGAAACGGCCGTCGGTGGGCCGCCGCGAAGGCTGCACATAGGCGCAGTTCCACGGCTCCGGGCCGATGGAACGCAAGAAAGTGGCGGAGTGAAAGGTACCCGCGCCCATCTCCATGTCGAAAGGCTGGAGAATGACGCAACCCTGATCCGCCCAGTACCGCTCCAGGGCGAAGATCAGGCCCTGAAAGGTGGAGACATCCGGTTTGAGGGGTGTGTTTTCCATGGGGAATTAGGCCGTTATTGGTCTGTAAATGGGGAGACTGGCGTCGGAGGTCAGCAACCCCGCCACACCATATTCAAGAAACGGCTTAGTATACCGATTGCGAAGGAGAAAGTCAGAAGTCGCGTAGCCCGCTTGCCCAACCTCGGCTAGGACGCATACGCATAATAACAAATATATATGAAGTGTTATTTTATTTACCTCTGGACATCAACCGACGAACGTGGCAAATTCCATCGTAAACAATGCATCCTTGTGCACAATCGTTGCAACAAGCGAAACAATGCCGATCATGGGGAGTGAGGCGCCACGATGAACCGTTTCAACATGCAGTCAAATCGGGCTAAGGGTCAACCCGAACCAGAAAATACCGTACCAGAAAGTAAAATTCGACAGAGACGGGAGGGGAGGGTACGGCAACCCCATCTGCGCATCCCTACCCTTTTCACGCTGCTGTTCCTGCTGCTGATGGCGTCCGCCATTCACGCGGCAACCACGCCAGAAAATCAACTGTTTTCGAAATTATCCTCGACCACGCTTCACGACGCCGGATCCAGCACCCTGAGGAGCCGACATGTGGAGACGGATGTCTCCCTGTTGCTCGGCTCGACGCCGGCTCAACGTCAACGGGAAGGCGCTCAGGCCCAAAGCCGGATCGCCTTGAACCTGTTTGATGACGTGGTCGTGACCGTCGATCACAAGAAGAACCATTCGAATCGATCCGGGAGCCTCACCTGGATCGGCGAGGCTAAGACCCTACCGAATAGTACGGTAATATTCGTGGTGCAGGGGGAGTCGCTATATGGTCTTGCCGAGTTACCAGGCATCGGCGCCTTCTCGATTCGACCAACCCCCAAGGGGACGCACATCGTCGAAGAGGTGAACGAGGGCGCCTTGCTGTCCGGCGAGAGTGATTTCGTCATACCGCCAAGCCGCAAACCCTCCTCGGCATCAAGCCAACGGGCGGTGGCCTCAAGCGACGATGGGTCCATCATCGATGTCTATGTGGTCTATGACCAGGATGCCGACGGGGGTTCCGTGGCGGCGGCGGATGCCCAGGCCTTCGCCGAGCTCTTTATCGCCTATACCAATCAGGCCTATGAGAACAGCAATATCGATCAGCGGGTTTGGTTGGTGGGAAGTGTGGATGGCTATGATTACACCGATTCTGACCCGGATTCCTTGTTCGATGACCTTTTTGCGGCGAGAGATGGATCGCTGTCCGGGCTCCATGCCAAGCGGGATGAATATCATGCTGATCTTGTAATGTTTTTTGTTCCTTCCTCGGGTAGCTCATGCGGAGGTCTGGCATTTATTCAATACACTAACGATGACCTTTCCTGGAGTGACGACGCTTACTCGACCATGGAGGCCTGTTCAATAGGGCAGGCGGTCTTCGCCCATGAGTTGGGCCACAACATGGGGAGCCGTCATGACTGGTATATGGATTCGGAAACCACGCCCGACACTATCGCCCACGGCTATGTCGACCTGGCCAGCGGTTTTCGCACCATCATGGCTTATAGCAATCGTTGTAGTATACTCGGGCAATCATGTAGTCGGATTGCTCATTTCTCCAACCCGAGCATTGATTACTCTGGACAAACCACCGGCGTCGCGGCGGGTACCAGTTCCAGCTGTGCCGAGGGTGACGCCCATCCGGCGACCGAATGCGATGCGGATGCCGCCACGCTGTTCAATAATAAAGCCCCGACCACCGCGAAGTTTCGGGACAGTCGCCTGACCTGGACGGGGTCGGTGGACTCAGACTGGAACAATGCCGCGAACTGGACGATTAACGAAGGGGCGCCCGGTTCAACCACCGCCGTCAATCGCGTCCCTCGTCCCTACGATAACCTCTATATTCCTGGGGGGCTGACCCATTACCCGATGATATCTTCGGGAACCCACTATGGCCGCGAGTTGATCATCGCCGACGGTGCGCGACTGGAGATGGCCGCCGGCACGCTACAGGTGGGTTGGCGGTGGGAGGATGTCGGCGGCTTTAGCGCGACCGGCGGTACCGTAGAGTTTTCCGGGCCTATCGGTGTCACCGTGGATTCTGCCTCGACCTTTCAGGATGTACGCATTGGCGACGGCACTGGTAGTACCCAAACCTATCTAGCCAGCAATCTCGATGTGGATGGCAACCTGACCATCAGCGCCGGCGCGAGCCTGGACGCAGGAACCTACACCCTCAATCTCGCCGGAGACTGGCAGGAGAACAATCCCACGGGATTTGCATTTGGAAGTGGCAGGATTATTTGCGATGGCGCGGCCCAGTCATTCAGCAAGATCGTTTCGGCCAACCTGGTCATGGAGGATTTCAGCGAGGGGGATGGGCAAAGCTGCTGTAGCACCTCGTATCTCCCACCCGATTGGACATCTAATCCGGCGGTCGACCCCGGGGGTTGGTATGGGGGACAACCCTCTGGTGATACCGATGGTAATGCTTATGCTAACGGCGATGCCTGGCTCTACTCATTACCCTTGACGCTAAATAAAGGCGTTAACTACAGTCTTTCCCTCTATTTTGACCAAAGAAGCACACTCTCGGATACCTTGCGAATCTATCTGGATGTCGATACGGACTCAACCAGTACCTCCCAGTCGGTAGGGACGGTCAACTCGACGGGTAAGGCAAGTTTCTCGTTTAGCGTGCCATCCACCGCCACTTATTATATTGGGTTTCACCACGATGGCGCCGGGCAGTCGTATTTGGACGATGTCCAACTCGACGGCGCCTCCAAGTTGAGTTTTCATGATCTCGAAGTGAAATCGGGGACTACAAGTTTTTCCGAGGACATGTCGATCGCTAATGACCTGCTGATCCATGCGGATGCGACGGCGGACTTCGGCGGCAATGTCGTTTCCGTTGAAGGTACCCTGATCAACGACGGGAGCATCAAGCAGACTAGCACGGTCTCCAATGGCGCAACCGTAGCGTTTGGTCGCGTAAAAAACGCGGGTGCCACCCTCGATAAGTACTTCGGTGTCGAAATAACCCCTAACACCGGAGACATGGGAGAAACCAGTGTCGAGATTCGAGGAAATCAGACATGCGAAGTATCGGGTACCCCAGCGAGTGGGGTGGAGCGATGCTATGTGATCACCCCCGCGGTGAGCCAGAGCGCGGATGCGACGTTTTATTACCGCTCGGCAGAAAGCAACGGTAATAACGCCCCCAATGTATATCTCGATTCGGGAGCGTCATGGACGCTCCAGACGACGCAGGCACGCGGTGGAAGCGGAGCCGCAATCTGGGTGACGGGATCTGGAATCAGCGCCAGCGGTACCTTTTTGCTGGCGGATTCGCTCGACACGGTCTACCACACTGTCACTCCTGAAGCGGGTACTGGCGGTAGTCTCACCCCAAGCACAGCGCAAATCGTAGCCCATGGCAATACCACCAGCTTTACGGTAGCCTCCGAAAGCGGGTATACCATCGACGGCGTAAGCGGTTGTGGTGGCAACCTTTCAGGTAATACCTACGATACAGGTGAAATCACTGCCGATTGCACCGTGACAGCGATCTTCATCCAGAATACCTACACCGTAACACCCACCGCCGGCACTGGAGGAACGCTCTCGCCGAATACCGCCCAAACCATAGTGCACGGCAATACCACCAGCTTCACGGTGGCCCCCGAGAGCGGCTACAGCATCGCGAGCGTAACGGGCTGCAACGGCAGTCTGGTGGATACGACCTACACCACGGGCGAAATCACCGCCAACTGCACGGTGACCGCCACCTTCAGCCAGAACAGCTACACCGTGACCCCCAGCGCCGGCGCTGGCGGTGGCCTCTCCCCAAGCGATCAACAGACGATCGTCCATGGCAACACCACCAGCTTCACGGTGGCCCCCGAGAGCGGCTACAGCATCGCGAGCGTAACGGGCTGCAACGGCAGTCTGGTGGATACGACCTACACCACGGGCGCAATCACCTCCAATTGCATGGTGGAGGCGAAGTTTGTTTCAACGGTCGCCTGTGCCCGGGATAACGTGCGATTAACCTACTTCGAATACACCAGCATTGAGTCGGAAGTTTCCATTGAGACCGATGGGGTCGTGGAGTTGCGGGATGGTGACTCGGTCGTCTATACCGCCCCTGTGATTCGCTTCCTACCGGGTTTTCACGCCCAACCTGGTAGCAACATGCAGGCCATTGGCGCGGATGTGAGCTGCTTTTAGCCAAACCCAGCGTCATTGCGTTGGGAGCGGGATATTGATACGGCCTCCGTTTCGAGTAGAGCCCTGGCCGTGCGATGGCCCCTCACACCCAAGGCGGGACCGCAATGTCATCAGGTTCCGAGCTATCTCAATGCCGCGAGCGGCTATCGGCCGGGCTAAAGCCGCGACCTCCAGCGGAAGTGTTTTCCAGGATTTTGCGCTCCCTGTTGCATATCCCATCGAGCCATGCTCAAATTGAGGGGTAAGACCAAACCACCGGGAGCATTCTCATGAAACGTCGTGATTTTCTCAAGTCTTCCGCCGTTCTGCCGATGGCCGCCGCCGGCAGTATGGCAGGTGTCGCGCAGGCCAGTGACGACAAGGCGCAGATTGTTCAATACCGTCAGCTGGGCAAGACGGATATCCGCATGAGCGATATCTCGTTTGGCGCGGGCAAGCTGCCGTCGGCGGCGATGGCCCTGCGCGCCATTGATCGCGGTGTGAACTATTTCGATACCGCGCCGGACTATGGGCGCAGTGAGGACTATCTCGGTCAGGCGATGAAGCGCTTCAAGGAGCGGGAGAAGATCTACATTGTCTCCAAGTTCTGCGAAGCCGGCCCCTATGTCAGCGGCAAGAGCCACTTGCAGCCTGGCACCAGCAAGGCGGAGTACAAGGCGGCGGTGGAGGGGAGCCTGAAGCGGCTCAACACTGAATACATCGACGCCGTATTCGTCCACGCCATGGGCGAAAAGTCGGACAAGGAGGCGGAGCGGGCGCGGCTGCTGGATGAGAACATGCTGGCCGCCTTCGATGAGCTCAAGGCGGAGGGCAAGGCGAAGTATCTGGCGGTCTCCTCTCATGGCCCCCACCACATGGAGGAGCTGATGCTGGAGGCGGTGCGTTCCGGTCACTACCACATCATCATGCCCGCCTTCAACTTCATGAAATTTCCCCGTGTGCCTGACCTGCTCAAGGAGGCGGCGGCGAAAGGGGTCGGCGTGGTGGCGATGAAGACCCTCGCCGGCGCCCGGGACATGGATTTCGACGCCAAGGGCGCGCCCTTCGAGCAGGCCGCCTTCAAGTGGGTGCTCAATCATCCCGAGGTGGCGGGTCTGGTGGTGACCATGAAGCGGGTCAGCGATCTCGACAACTACCTGCCCGCCTCCGGCAAGACGCTGGAGAAGGCGGACCTGGAGACCCTGGATCGCTACGCCGCCCAGCACGGCAGCGACTACTGCCGCACCGGCTGCGGCGATTGCCACTCCGCCTGCCCCGCGGGTCTTCCCATCGCCTCGATTCTGCGTTATCAGATGTACTTCGAGCAGTATGAAGAGGAGAAGCGTGCCATGGCCCAATATTCCGAGCTGGAGACCAATGCCGCGATCTGCGCCGGTTGCGGGGATGCGGCGTGCAACCAGGCCTGTCCCTATGGAGTGCCGGTAGCGGCCAAACTCCAGGCGGCGCATCGGACCTTGAGTCTGTTTTCCTGAGCCCTGGGATAGCCGCGTCGCGGTTCTCAATGGAGTCTTCGGGATGTCTCTGCTATCGAACAAGCCCTCCAGATCTGCTCCCCCCTGTCGCAAAGGGGGGCTGGGGGCGATTTCTTCGGCACCGGTCGGGGTTGATGCCCGCAATTCCCGGCAAGGGCGAAACCCCGACCTAACCCCCATTTGCGAAAGGAGGGTATGGGTGGGGGGAGTGTTCCCGGCTTTGTACGATTGTTTCCGCCGAGGCGGGTCGATACGCATTGGCTCGGTGGCTTTCCTTCCGGTGTTGCGTGGCAACGCCTTTTTCCTGGTACCAGCATCATGATCGCCAAGGACCTCCCCGCGCCTACCGCCCCCGCCTGGGCACGCCTGCTGCTGTTGCTGCTGTTGCCCCTGTTCGCCGCTGCCCTCTATCTGGAGGGGCAGCGCTTCGATGATGGTCTGATCGACCTCAAGCGGGAGGCGGATCCGGGGCGGGATGCGCTGGCGTTTCTGCCGAACGAGATGGCGGGTCTGGCGGTGGTGGGCCGCGGGCGCAACTATCACAAGGATAATCTCTACGAGTACATCAACGGCCACGCCGAGTATTACCTGAGCGCCGGTTTCACCGGTTTGGCGGTGATGGAGTACGGCCCTGGCGGGGCGCAACAGCCGAGTCTGGTGCTCAACCTCTATCACATGGGGGAGCCGCTCTACGCCTTCGGGGCGTTGATGGATGAACTGGCGGACAGCGCCCAGCCCGTCGACTCCGGGGATATGGGCTTTTCCGTGGATCAGGGGATCAATCTCATCGTCGGCCCCTGGTACGCCCAGCTATCCGCCTTCGATGAGGGCGTGGCGCTGGAGCAGGCGGCGCGACAACTCGACCCGTTGTTGCAACAACATCGCGGCGATGGCGACAAGCTGGATCTGAGTTTTCCCGAGTTGGGGACGCCGCTGGAGACCTACTTCGTCAAGGAGGATTACCGCGGTATTGGCGTGCTCGACAATGTCCTGGAGCGGATCTTCGAACGGAACGGCGCGGAGATCACCGCCTTTCTGCTCACCGGCAAGTCGGCCAAGATCGGGCAGACCCGGGATGATCTGCTGGGCTTTCTCGACCAGGATGGTATTGAATATTCCCTGCAAGAGACGCCCAATGGCGACTACTATCGGGTTGAGGATCCCTATGAAGGGGAGTGGTTCTTCGTCGCCCGCAACGAGCGACTGATTGGAGTCTTTACGCCGCCGGAGGCGGGGCTGCTGGAGCGGATATTGGGTTCTTCCGAGTAAGGCGGTTGTCCTTTTATAACGATCATGGAGTGGTTCGCCACGCCTCGATAGATTTACGCAAACCATCGTAAGGCATTATTACTGAGTACCCATCATCCTGAGCCTCTCCTGGAGGGAACGGGGCCTCTCCTCCGGTTCGGCCGGGGTCGGGGTTTCGCCGCCGTCATCTCCAACCTGCTGCAAGCGCTCCAGAACCTCTTGCGCGCGTTTCTGTTTCTCCTCCTGCTCCTTATGTTTCCGCCGTTCTTCGCGTCGATCCGGGCGTTGCTGTTCGGAACGATGGCGCTGTTCCGGGCGAGACGCCCCGGGGTGGGGGCGCGGTGTGATGGGCCGCCTGTGCGGTTGGGGTTTGGCCTCGCCGGGGAAGCTGGGCGGTGCGAGTCCGGGACGGCCCCGTTCATCATCCCGGCGTCCGTCATGGGGGCGCTGGTCGCGTCCGTCATCGCGATAACGGTCATCTCCCCGCCTGTGCCCATCGTCACGATGGTTGTCTGAATCGCGTCTCGATCCCGGGGGTACGCGGTAGCGATCTCCTGGCCGAGTTGCATTGAAGAGGGGGCGGTGGTCCTCTCCCCATTTCAGATAGGGTCCCAGCCGGTGTGCATCCAAGTGGCGCTGTTCCACGAAAAGGTAGTCGTGGTAGTCGGGGTCGTGCCGGTATCCGCGTCGTCCCTGGGGCGGCTTGGGCGCCCAGCCGACCCAGTCATCGTCATGGCGCCAGCTTACCCATGCCGGCGCGAAGGTGCGACCGGGGACCCACAGCCAACCGTGGTGGCGATCTCTGAACCACTGACCGTAGTGGAACACCTTGTCGCCCCAAAGATAGTCCGATTTCCAGTGCCAGTCGCCGGAGCGCCATATCCAGTGCCCCTCGCTGTAGGGGCGCCAGCGGCGCGGCACGTTGTAGGGTTGCCATACGCGTCCGAAGTCGACATGCACGATCCAATCGCCGTAGCGCCGCAAGTCGTCATAGTAGTAATCGGCGTAGTCGTCATGATAGCCGTAGCTACTGTCACGGCCGACGTCGTCGTCCTGAATGGTGGGTTGATAGGCGCAGCCGATCAGGGACAGCAGGACGCCGGCGAGGACGAGTGAACTTAGCTTGTTCATGACGGGGATTCCTGGGTTATTCGTATTCGCGGCTTTGGCGCGCTTTCATTAGTATAGGAGAAAAGGGCCTGGGGAAAAGTTCCTGGCCGGTTTTGAGGGCTACTCCCGTGGTATCCGCTTAAGGTTATGAAAGATCACCGATGGCGGGCGTTGGCCGCCGAACTGCAAGCGCGTGAAGTGGGCGTATTCGGTGTTGATTTGAAACAGTCGGTGCAACGGTATCTCCAGCAGATGGGCGATGGCGGCGCGTATCACCCCGGCGTGGCCGACGATCAGCAGGTGTTGGCCGAGGTGTTCCTCCACCGCCTCTTCCAACGCCTTGCCGACGCGCTTGACAAAGGTCCGGGGGGGCTCCGCACCGACCGGCTGGTAGGCGAGTGGATCGCGGTAGAAGCGACGCAGAGCGTCGGGATCCTCGGCGGTGACCTCGGCGGCGGTCTTGCCCTCCCAGTGTCCGAAGCCGATCTCCCGAATGCGCGGCTCCACAACCATTGGGATGTCGAGCCTGGCGGCGAGTTCCTCGCCGAAGTCGCGACAGCGATGCAGCGGGGATGAGAGGATGCGTTGCCAGGGTTGCACCCCTTCGACGGCGGCGCGCATCTGTCGCCAACCCTCATCACTGAGCGGGTCGTCCGTGCCCCCCCGGTATTTTTGACCGCCAACGGGTTCGCCATGCCGCAACAGGTCGACCAGGGTTATCGCAGGCCCGTCCGACGAGGGGGACAGTGCTTTGGAGAGGGTTTCGCTCATGCGGAGGTCGCCTTATCAGGGATTCGAGAGCTGATTATACAACCGTCGCCAATCAAAAGCGGGACCGGGGTCGCTTTTGCGTCCCGCGGCGATGTCGCTGTGGCCGGTAATGCGATCAGGGTGGAGCGTCGGATAGTGATTGAGCAACCGAACGATCGTCTCGCCCAAAGCGTCATACTGCTTGTCGCTGTAGGGCGTGTGATCCGTCCCCTCCAGCTCGATGCCGATGGAGAAGTCGTTGCAATTGCCTCGGCCCTGGTAGCGGGAGACGCCAGCGTGCCAGGCGCGCAGGTGGAACGGCACGTATTGGCGGATGCCCCCGTCGCGGCGGATCAACAGGTGGGCGGAGACGCGCAGCCCGTGCAGCGAGGCGAACGCGGGATGGGCGTTGGTATCGAGCCGATTGAGAAAGAGATCATCGATCCAGCCGCCGCCGAACTCCCCCGGCGGCAGGCTGATGTTGTGCACCACCAGCAGCTCGATATCGGCGTTGGCGGGGCGGGCATTGCAATTGGGCGAGGGCAGATAGCGCGCGTTCGCCAGGATGCCGTCGCGGATTTCGCTCATGGGCGGGGCTGGTGTAATCCCTTGAGCACCATGTCGGTAAGACTGACCACGCCGACGATCTCGTCCTTCTCCACCACCGGCGCGCGGGACAGATCATAGCGGGCGAAGAGGCGGGCGGCATAGCGAATGTCCATGGCCGGGTCCACCGAGATCACCGGTTTCGACATGATCTCGTAGATATTCACCCGGTCCGGGGCGCGATCCTTGGCCAGTACCTCGCGGGCGATGTCGGAGATCATCACGATCCCCCACTCGTCATCGTCGTGGCGTTTCTTGACCAGCAGGCTCTTGGTCTCGACGTGGGTCATGTGATCCAGGGCCTCGGCGACGGTGGCCATGCCGTCGAAGATATCGAACTCCTTCTTCATCACGTCACGTACCCGAATCGGTGTCTTGCGGGGAATGTTGATCATATCTCCTCCTCTACGACCTGGGTGAGTTCCTGAATCTGGTGGCTGATGCCCATCGCATCCTCGACGTCGATCTGAAAGGCAATGCCAGAACCGGGTTTATCGTCGAATTCGCCGACTTTGGAGATGGTTTCGAGTATCGACCGGCTCAGGTGCTCCTCCACCAGCAGCAGCACCATGTCGCGCTGGGTCTCCAGGTTGAGGCCGAAGAAGGTGCGCGACTGGGTGATGCCTTCGCCGCGGGCCTGGTTGATCACCGTCGAGCCGGTGGCCCCCGCCTCCCTTGCCGCGTCGAGAATCGAGTCGGTCTGTCGGTCTTCGACCAGGGCGATAATGAGTTTGAAATGCATCGTTGCTGATCCCTTGAAAAATAATACCAATCTCGGCATTGGACGTGAAGTCGCAAAGTTGTCTAGTGCAGCACCCGCCAAGTGACCATGAATAATGCGAAGCACAGGGTATTGAGTTTTATATAAATAGTGTTGTTGTTTATTTAGCGGGTGCTGCACTAGGTTGATGAATGTTTATCCGAGCGATAGGGTTTGCCGGTCGCGATCTTCGCCTTGCGGTAACCGGCATACCATTCACTGATCTGGGCGTAGCCCATCACCGTCATGATCGGAAACAGGCTGGCGAAGGCGATCAGCCCAAAGCCGTCGAGCGCCGGGTTGCGCCCGGGGATGCTGCTCGCCAGCCCCAGCCCCAGCGCGGTCACCAACGGCACGGTAACGGTAGAGGTGGTCACGCCGCCGGAATCGTAGGCCAGGGCGATGATCGTCTTGGGGCAGTAGATGGTCTGAATGATCACCACCACATAACCGCAGATGATGAAATAGTGCAATGGCGTACCGATGATGATGCGATAGGTGCCGAGGGATATGCCGGCGGCCACACCAATCGCCACCGCGATACGCAGCCCCCAGGCCCCCACCGCCCCCGCCGAGACCTGATTTGCCTTGATCGCCACCGCGATCAGGGAGGGCTCGGCGATGGTAGTGGAGAAGCCGATGGCGGCGGCGAACAGATAGAGCCACAGATAGTGGCTGTGGTCGGTGTCCATGCCGCTGTCCGCGGAGACACCAAGAAACTCCGGTGCGGTCAACTGCTCCGCCATCAATTCGCCAAGTGGAAACAACGCCTGTTCCAATCCTTGCAAGAAAAAGGCCATGCCCAGCAAGACGAGTACGAAACCGCGCGCAATCTGACCCGGATTGCGCAGCGGGCGGCGCAATACCAGGAACTGAAAGCCGAAGAGGATACCGGCGATGGGCAGCACATCGCGTATCGTCACTAGCAGGGTATCGAGGAATTGCTGCAGGAAGGCGAACATCTACAATAACATCCCGTAGCCCATGACAAAGATCATGGGGGTCAGCGAGGCGAAGGCGATCAGCCCGAAGCCATCGGTCATGGGATTGCGGCCCTTGATGCTGCTCGCCAGGCCGACCCCCAGCGCCGTTACCAGCGGCACGGTGATGGTGGAGGTGGTGACTCCCCCGGAGTCGTAGGCAATCCCGATGATCTCCTTGGGGGCGAAGGCGGTCATTACCACCACGCCCAGATAGCCGACGATGATCAGATACTGTATCGGCCAGCCCTTGACGATGCGCAGCACCCCTACCACGATCGCCACGCCGACCGAGATCGCCACCGTCATGCGCAGCCCGTAGGCGTAGGATTCCCGAGCCTCCTCACTGTCCTCGATCATGTCGGCGTTCGCCGCGACTTCCGCCGCCTCGGCGGCGACCGCGATCAATGCCGGTTCGGCGACGGTGGTGCCGAAGCCGAGCGCGAAGGCGAAGGCCAACAGCCAGACCGGATTTCCGGAATAGGCGAAATCCCGGGCCATGGATTCGCCGATGGGAAAGAGCCCGATGCGCAGACCCTGAACAAACAGCGCCAGGCCAATGACCACCATCAGGCACCCCCCGAGCAGGCTCCACAGGTTGGGGATGGGTTGTTGCAGCACGACCAGCTGGAAAAACGCGATGACACCGACGATTGGCGCCAGATCGCGCAAGCTTTCCAGTAACGGTCGGGCGAATAGGAGGAGTGGTTTCATTGCCCTGGAAGATACACGACGCGGGGCGTATTGTTAACCGCCAATCATGGCACGCCGCTGTCGCCAAGGGTAGTCGTTATTTGGTAACATGGCGGGATTATTCCGATCGCTGCTCAGACCGCTGATTGAGAATGCGGTTTTTGCTTGCGACAACAGGGAGGGCAAGCCTCTCCCCCGTTTTAAACCCCCTAGGTAGGTTGTGTAACGCGTTGCCGCAATCGCGGGACGTGGCGAATCGTTACGGGTGGGGAGGCATTATTCATGGGAGGCGTAACCGGTGGCCAGGAAGAAACGTCTCAAGCGCGCTCGCAAGGCCCCATCGGGGCCGAAGGAGTTGACGACCGAGGCGCTTGAGGGCAAGGCGGCGGAACACTTGCGGGCGGGCCTGTTCAAGCGGGCGGTGGCGGACTACAAGGAACTGCTGCGGCGAGAATCGACGCCGCGGCGAGTCGAGGGGCTGGCCGAGGCCTATGCCGGTCGCGCCGAAGAGTTGGCGGCCAAGGGGATGATTCCCGAGGCGCTCGCCATCTTGCGCAATCGCGCCGAGATATGCGCCAAACCCCTTGATGATATGCGGTACCTTGAGCTGCTGTTGGCGAGCGGCGAGTTGGCCAAGGCGGTGGCATGGCTCAACGAGCACCTGCCGGCGCTGAGCGACTCGCCCAAACGGCTGGCCGAGATCCGCCGGGTTTGCGCCGCGCCGATCCTGGGCGGTGTCGAGGCGCTGCTGGTCCCCTGGCCGGAGGACGACCCGCTGCGCAAGGATCTTCGCAACGCCGAGCTGGCGCTGGAGGCCTACTGCGCGGACAACGACGAGGCCCTGCGCGGGGCGCTGAAGGAGATCCCATACCGTTCTCCTTTTCGTGAGCTGAAGATGATCCTCTCCGCCTTGCTGGAGCTTCACGAAGCGCCGGATTCGGCCCTCGCCCAGTTGCGCCGTATCGACGACGCCTCCCCCTTTCAGGCGCTGGTCGAGGCGATTCGGCGGGCGCTGGAGGGTTCGGCGGGCGCCGACCCGAAGGATCCGGTGCAGTCCTTCGCCAACACCCTGATGGGCCGCTCCCCGGCGATGGCGAGCGCCGCCGCCGATTTCGCACGGGCGCGGGGGCGGGGCGGTGACGCCTCTGGCGCCCTGTTTCGGTTGATCGTCCGGCATCGCCAGGCGCTTGGGGAGGGGTTCGCGCTAGCGGCCTGCAAGCGACTGGTCATACAGGATGACGGCGAGCATGACGTCTTGACGACGCGAGAGTTTGATCGCGTCTTTGGCCAGCCCGAGGTCTTCGAGCGTTATCGCCTGGTCGCGCTGATGAAGGAACAGGCGTGCGAGCCCGCCGCAGAGAGGCTGGAGGCGTGGGAGAAGTGCCTGGAGCAACTCGCCTCTTCACGATGCTATATCGGCGAGGATCAGACCTTGGCGCGGTCGCTCATCTATCGCCGCATGGCGGATATCGCCGCCGCGGACACGTTTTTCGAGGGGGAGCTGGCCGAGTATCTCGCCAAATCGGTTGAAAACGATCCGGGGGACCGCGAGGGGTATCTGCGGTTGATTGGCGTCCATCGCGACGCCGGCCGCATGAAACAGGCGCGGGATGTCGCCGCGCGCGCCGAAGAGCGCTGGCCGGACGACGCGGCGATACGGATTCAGTCGGTGAGAAACGCCATCGCATCCCGGGCGTTCAAGAAGGCCGCGACGATCTCTCGCAAGGTGCTGGAGCTGGACCCCGTCAACAGCGAGGTCAAGGGTATCCTGCTGGACGCCCATCTGGCTCATGCCCGCAAGCAGATCGCAGCCGGCAAGTCCCATCTTTCCGAACGAGAGCTGCTGCAGGCCCGAGACTGGGCGTCGAGCGAAGCCTCCCGCGGGCGGGTCAACCTGTTGACCGGCATCACCGCCTTCGTCGCCGGCGACAAGGGCGCGGCGAAACAGCCCTTGAAGGATGGCTGCGATCAACTCGGCCCGTTGGCCGGCCGTTTTATCCTGAACCTGGAGGCGATGGGGTTGGGTCTCGATCCCAAGGCGCTGATGCGCGCGGGCGGTATTAGCCAGAAGCCGGAACGCCTGGAACCGGCGGATCTGATGGACCTGCTTTCGGAGTTGGATCGCGCGAAAGCTGATCCGGAGAGGCGGGGTTTTGTGCATCTGGCCCTCTTCGGCATGGTCCCGGTTGTCAAGGGCGCGGCCAAACTGGAATTGGACGAATCCCAGTACATCCGGGCGTGCGAGACCTGGCGCAGGCACGCCCAAACCCGCAAGGCGCTGCTGTCGGAATATGCCAGACGGGCGAGAAGCCAATTCCCGCACAAGCCGGTTTTCGAGTTCTATGTGATCGAGTCGGAGGTCGAAAAAGGGGAGAGGCTAGGCTACAGGCACCGCGCCCACCTCCATAACCTGCTTGACGATGCCCATTCCGCCGGAGACAACAAACTGGCCCACAAGATCACCGAAATGCTCATCGAGGACGACCGAATCAGCGGCTTCGGCGGCCTGTTCGGCTTCGACGACGATGAAGACGAGGATCTCTGGGACGAGGATCCGGACGAAGAGGGGATAGATCCGTTCCTCGGTTTCGAGGAGTCGGGCCTCGCTTTGCCGCGAGGGATGAGCGAGGACGACTTCCTCGACATGATGATCGCCGAGGGCATACCGCCGGACATCCAATCGCTCGTCGAGCAGATCGGCGCATTATTTGGCATCCGCGACAGGCGCGAAATCCTTCGCATCCTGTTCTTCGGGGGAGCCGACGGATTGCCAGGGGCCCTGCCTGATATGCCTTTCGATCCCTCCCCGGGCGGGCGAAAACCGAAACCCAAAAAGAAACGGGGGCGCAACAGACGATGATCGATCCCTTCACCGTCCTCGGCGTGCCGGTCGACGCCGACGACCAGACCATTCGCCAGGCCTATCTCGACCAGGTTCGACGCTATCCCGCGGATCGCCACCCGGGACGCTTCCAGCGCATCCGCGTCGCCTACGAGCAGATCCAGGGACGCCGCGAGCGGCTGGGTCATCGGCTGTTCGACGTCGAGGCGCCGACCCCGGACGCGCTGCTGGAGCATCTTGATGAGGCGGCGACGCCGCGGCGCCCGAGCCTGGAACAGTTTCAGGCGCTATTGCGCATGCCGAGCACGGGCGGAACCCGAGGGGGTCGCTGATGGAGGAGAGCGTCAAGGCGGAATTGTTGACACGATTCGGCGAGTACCTGGATGGGCTGGACGAGGCGGAGGCGGATACCGTCGAGGCCCGGGACGAGGCCCCGGATCTGCACACCCTGTTCACCGAGTTGGCGGGTTTGCGCAACGAGATCAGGCTGGAGTCGCGGCAGGTCAAGCAGGCGTTGGAACACTCACGGGAGTTGATCGATGCCCTGCAAGAGCAAAACGCCCGCACGAATCGTGAACTGGGCGACCTGCGTCGCGCCGAGGACAGCCTGCGCGCCGACGCCGAGCGGGAACTGTTGCTGGAGGTGCTGGAGCTGCGGGATCGCCTGGCGGCGAGCCTGACCAGCGTCGACGGCTTCGTCCCGGGCGGGCTGCTCGAACGTCCCCGGGGCCGCACCCGCAAACTGCTGGAGAGCATGGGGCAGGGATTGGAGATCAGCCTGCGGCGTATCGACGGCCTGCTCGGCCGCTACCGGGTGCGGCCACTGCAGGCGGTTGGTCAGCGGCTTGATCCCAAGCGGATGCAGGCCGCCGCCGTCGAGGAGGATCCGAGCCTTGACGAGGGGGTCGTGCTGCACGAAATCCGCAAGGGCTACGTCCGTGGAGAGAACCTGCTGCGCCTCGCCGAGGTGGTGGTTAACAAACGGGAAAATCAATCATGAGTGAAAAGATTATCGGCATCGACCTGGGTACCACCAATTCCGAGGTCGCCATCTCCATCGACGGCGAGGTCGAGGTCCTCAAGGTCGACGATCACGAGCAACTGCCCTCGGTGGTGGGGCTCGGCGAGAATGGCGAGCTGCTGGTGGGGACGCCGGCGAGAAACCAGTATGTGCTCTATCCCGAGCGCACCATCCGCTCGGTCAAGCGGGAGATGGGGAGTGATCGCAAGCTCGCCCTGGGCGAGCAGGAGTACACCCCCCAGGAGATCTCGGCGATGATCCTGCGTCGCCTCAAGGGCGCCGCCGAGGCGCGCCTGGGAGAGCCGGTCGGCAAGGCGGTGATCACCGTGCCGGCCTACTTCTCCGACGCCCAGCGTCAGGCCACCCGCGACGCCGGCGCCATCGCCGGCCTCGAGGTGGTGCGCATCATCAACGAGCCCACCGCCGCCGCCCTCACCTACGAAAGCGGTCATCAGGGCGCGCGCAAGATCCTCGTCTACGATCTGGGCGGCGGTACCTTTGATGTCTCCGTCGTCAACATGGAGGACGAGACGGTGGAAGTGGTCGCCAGCCACGGCAACAACCGCCTGGGCGGCGATGACTTCGACGAAAAGATCGTCGAGCGCATCCTGGCGCATCTCGCCGATCAGCACGGCGGGGAGCTGGAGATCCCGATACGGGCCAGGGCGCGCATCCGGCGCGCCGCCGAGCAGGCCAAGATCCGCCTCTCCGACGCCCCTTTCGCCCTGATCGAGGAGGAGCACCTGTTCGAAAAGGACGGCGCCGCGTTGCACCTGTCCCTGGAGCTCTCCCGCGAAGAGTATGAAGAGATGATCGAGCCCTTCGTCGAGGAGACCCTGGAGGCGATCCATATCGCCCTCAAGGGGGCGGCGATGGCGGCCTCGGACATCGACGAGGTGTTGCTGGTGGGGGGCTCCACCCGCACGCCCCTGATCGCGCGGCGGCTGGAGGAGGTTCTGAAGCTCCAGCCGCGCAGCGAGCTAAACCCCGATCTCTGCGTGGCGGCGGGGGCGGCGATCCAGGCGGCGGTGATCGCCGGCGTCAAGACCTCCGGCGTACTGGTCGACATTACCCCCTACACCTTCGGCACCAGCGCGCTGAGCCTGCTCGACGGCGTCGAGTATCCCGAGGTCTTCGTGCCCCTGATACGCAAGAATACGGTGATCCCGGCCACCAAGAGCGAGGTCTTCTTCACCGTCTACGACGATCAGGAGGCGGTGGAGGTGAAGGTTTATCAGGGCGAGGCGCGGGACGCCATGGAAAACACCCTGATCGGGGCCTTCAAGATCGAAGGGCTGAGCAAGGCGCCGGCGGGCAACCCGATCATCACGACCTTCTCGCTGAATCTGGACGGCATCCTCAACGTCACCTCCCGCGAAAAGAAGACCGGCCTGGAGAACAGCATCACCATCGACAACGCCTTCGACCGCTTCGACGAGGCCCGCATGGAAACCGCCAAGGCCCGCATCGGGCAGCTGTTCGAGGGCGAGCTGGCGGAGGATGGCGAGGCGCTGGAACACAATCGCGGGGTGGTCCAGGGCAAGGCGTTGATCGAGAAGGCGCGGCGGCTGCTCGACAGCGCCAGCGAGGACGATCGCGAGGACCTGATCGAGCTGGTCGAAAACCTGGAAGAAGCGATGGCGGGGGAGGACGATCAGGCCCTTGAGGATGCCATGGCCGAGCTCAGCGACCTGATCTACTACCTGGAATCCTGATCATGGAGCGTTGCCCCTTCTGTCGCGCGCGCCTGCGCGGCCTTAACCTGTGTTCGCGCTGCGGGGCGGACCTGACCCTGGTACAGCGCGCCGAGCGCGGCGCGCGCCGCGCCGTCGCCGGGGCGCTGGAGGCGCTGGTGAGGGGCGACCTCGACGCAGCGGAGGTGTCGTTGAGACGCGCCCGGACCCTGCGAGAGGATCCGGGTCACGGTTTTGTCGAGGCGCTGATTCGCCATCAGCGCGCGCGGGAGCAGCGGCGAGTCGCTCCCGCCCTCGCCAACACCGCTGTGGCGCGGGAAATCCCGCCTATTCAGCCGAGGCGCTGGTGGTTTTGAGCCGCGGTGGCGGCTGTCGTAGGGAACTTGACCAGAAGGGCGCCCGCCCCTTCAGCGATTGACAAAAATCAATCCTTTGTGCGCCGTAATCAAATTTTCAAGGGTCTCTTTGATGCAAATTTTTTATAGGCCCAATAAGCGCGCCTTGGGGTAGATTATAACTTCCTGATAATCTGTTGGTTCCTTTCTCCTAGCGCGGCGCTAAGTTTTGTTCGAAACCCCAAGCAACTTGACAAAAGTTACAGATAAGTATGTCATATGCCGCACTTTCGACCCGTCTCTCTAGCGGGTACAGGGAGTTTTAGGCTTTATCTTCACAAGTGTGTTTAACCTCAGAATAACTCAAGGGGGACTCATGGACGCCGCTGCTGAGCAAAAGTACAACTTCGACGTTGTACGATGGTTCGCCGTCATGTCAGTCGTCTACCTCGTGGTAGGCGCGTTGGTCGGGGTGTATATCGCTTCGGAGCTGGCCTGGCCAGTTCTTAACTTCGATAGCCCGTATATCACTTTCGGGCGACTTCGCCCGCTCCACACCAACGCGGTGATCTTCGCCTTTGGCGGCTGCGTGCTGATGGCCACCGCCTTCTACAGCGTTCAACGCACTTGCGGCGTACGTCTCTGGAGCGACAAGCTGGCGTGGTTCACCTTCTGGGGCTGGAACGCCATCATCGTCGGCGCCGTCATCACCCTTCCCCTGGGTCTGACCGGCGGCAAGGAGTACGCTGAACTGGAGTGGCCGCTGGATATCCTCATCGCAGTGGTCTGGCTCTCCTACTTCTTCAACTTCATCATGACCATCTCCATTCGCAAGACCAGCCACATCTATGTGTCGAACTGGTTCTTCCTGGGCATGATGGTGATGATCACCTATCTGCATGTGGTCAACTCCCTGGCGATCCCCGTCTCCCTGTTCGACTCCTACTCGATCTTCTCCGGCGTGCAGGACGCGATGATCCAGTGGTGGTGGGGTCACAATGCGGTAGGCTTCTACCTGACCGCCGGCTTCCTCGGCATCATGTACTACTTCGTGCCCAAGCAGGCCGGTCGTCCCGTCTACTCCTATCGTCTGTCGGTGATCCACTTCTGGGCGCTGATGTTCGGTTATGTGTGGTTGGGCGCCCATCATCTCCAGTACACCGCCCTGCCCGACTGGACCGGCTCCCTCGGCGCCGCCGTCTCTCTGGCCATGATCATCCCCTCCTGGGGTGGCGCGGTGAACGGCATGATGACCCTTTCCGGGGCCTGGGATCGTCTGCGTGACGACTACATCCTGCGCTTCCTGATCATGTCTCTGGCCTTCTACGCCATGTCCACCTTCGAAGGTCCGGTCATGTCCCTGAAGACCGTCAACGCCCTCTCCCACTACACCGACTGGACCGTGGGTCACGTCCACTCCGGCGCCTTGGGCTGGGTCGCCATGGTCGGCATGGGCGCCATCTACCACCTGATCGAAAAGACCTATCATGTGCGCATGGCCTCTCAGGCGCTGCTTAACGCCCACTTCTGGACCGCCACCATCGGCGCCGTGGTCTACATCGTCGCGATGTGGGTCTCCGGCATCATGCAGGGCCTGATGTGGCGCGCCTATGACGACTATGGCACCCTGGCCTATACCTTCGCCGAGTCCGTTGAGGCGATGCACCCCTACTACGCCATGCGCGCCGTCGGCGGCATGATCTTTCTGCTGGGCGCGGTGCTGATGCTGGTCAACGTCATCATGACGGTTCGCAAGTCCGTCTCCGAAGGCAATCTGCAGCAGGCCCGTACCGCGGTCGCCGGCGCTTAATCGGGAGGAGAAAGCAATCATGGCTAATGATGTGAAACCCAAGAACTTCCAGGAAAAGATGGAAGTCAACATATGGGCGCTGTTGATCGTGCTCGCGATCTCGCTCTCGATTGGCGGCATTGTCGAAATCGTGCCCCTCTTCACCATGAAGAGCACGATGGAGCACAACAAGCACAACGAGCTGGTGTGGCAACGCGAACCAGGGCAGACCCTCGACGACTGGAAGCCGGGTGACGGGATCCGTCCCTATACCGCCCTCGAGCTGGCCGGTCGCGACGTCTACCTGCGTGAAGGATGCTACACCTGCCACTCGCAGATGGTGCGTCCGTTCCGCGACGAAAAGGAGCGTTACGGCCACTACTCGCTGGCTTCCGAGTCCATGTATGACCACCCCTTCCAGTGGGGTTCCAAGCGTACCGGACCGGATCTGGCCCGTCTTGGCGGCAAGTACTCCGATGATTGGCACCGCAAGCACTTGCGCGCCCCTCGTTCGGTGGTGCCCGAGTCGGTCATGCCGAACTACCCTTGGTTGGCGGAGAACATGATCAGTTGGGATATCGAAGTCCGCATGAGCGCCATGCAGACCCTGGGCGTCCCCTATCTGGACTCCGATATCAAGGGCGCCAACGAGCAGTTGGACGGCAAGACCGAGGAGGATGCCATGGTTGCCTATTTGCAGGTACTGGGCACCATGGCGGACCTGGACGAAAACAAGGTCTACCGTGAATAGTTTTATCGACTACTTCCATACCGACTGGGAGGCGATGACTACAAGTGACTGGGTCGGCACGATCCTCACCGTGGTCATCTTCCTCCTCATGGTAGGCCTCTATGTCATCGTTCTTCGTCCAAAGAGTCGGGATAAGCTGGAACAGCAGAAATATATCCCGATGGACGACGACAAGATAGAATCTGGAGAGAAAAATGGCGGATAACAATCCTTTTCCGGGTGAAAATAATACCGGACATGTTTGGGACGACAACCTGCGCGAACTGGCCAATCCACCACCGCGCTGGTGGATGATCGCCTTCTGGGCCTCCATCGCCTGGTTCGTGATCTATGGCTTTATCTATCCGATGTACCCCATCGGTAATGAGTCGACCAAGGGTCTCGCCGGTTGGACGCAGATGAAGGAGTATCACGAGAGCATGGCCGAGATCGAGACCATTCGTGCACCGAATGAAGACAAGATCGCGAAGATGAGCGCGGCGCAGATCTTGGAAGATGAAGGGCTCGCCTCCTACGTGGTCGCCTCTTCCAAGGTGCTGTTCGGCGACAATTGCGCCGCCTGTCATGGCGTCGGCGGCATGGGCGGTCCGGGCTTCCCGGTCATCGCCGATGACGACTGGCTCTTTGGCGGCGCCATCGCCGACATCAAGACGAGTATCGCCAATGGTCGCAAGGGCGTGATGACGGCGCACGGCAAGATCCTCTCGGATCCCGAGATCGACAAGCTGGCCAAAGCCATCATCGCCGGCAAACCGACCTCCGAGCCGCTGTACATGACCAAGGGCTGCGTCGCCTGCCACGGTCCCGACGGCAAGGGCATGAAGATCCTCGGTTCGGCGAACCTGACCGACAGCATCTATCGCTTCGTGCCGGGAGAGGGGCAGACCCAGCTCGATAGCGTCAAGTACACCATCAAGCATGGTGTCAATGATGCCAGCGACCCGATGACCCGCGAGGCGGTGATGCCTGCGTTCGGTGATCGTCTGTCCGAGGATGACATCAAGAAGTTGGCCGTTTATGTCCACAAGCTGGGCGGTGGTCAATAAGGGAGAGTTCAATCCCTAACGGCGAGCGGCGGGGCATGGCGCTCCGCCTCCGCCATATCCTATAGTAAGGAGGATGAAATGACCGACGCAGTTGCCATCGGCGCCTACATCACCGTCATTGGATCCATCGCGGTCCTGGGTTTCTTGGTGTACAAGATCAAGAAACTGATGGATGAGGATGCCAAGAAAAAGAAGTGACCCTTTCGGTAACCAGCACAGCCGAAAGCATGAGGGGGGATTTTATCCCCCCTTTTTTGTTTCGGTCGCCTTGATTCAGGAAGACGTTTGGAGTATTGCGATATCGCATTGGTCGAAAGTCAACGGTTTTTTATACTTTCCCCATCATCCCAGCGAACGGTCCGTTGCGCGGCCCGTCAGCCGTATCGTACGCGTTGCCCGCAATGGCGCAGTCGCCGCCGGGAACCGCGGCGGTTTTCCGCAGTCTCACTTCAGCGCCTTCCGTCCCGTGGCGGAGACGTCCTCTCTTGTCAGGAGTAAACACCTTGAGCGACACCCAGCAAAGCAAACAGGACGCGGCGATCGCCGATCTCTATGCCGAAGCCGAGCACTGGCATATCAACACCGGCGACGAAACCATCCACGCCAAGCGTATTCCCGGCAGATGGCGCACCTACAAATGGATCGCCAACAGCGTGTGGTTGTTGTTTTTCCTCGGCCCCTTCCTGCGTTGGGGGGATCGTCAGGCGGTACTGTTCGATATCCCCAATCGCCAGTTTCACATCTTCGGCGTAACCATTCTGCCCCAGGATTTCTGGATGCTGTCGTTGCTGCTGCTGTTCTTCGCGATCCTGCTGGCGGTG
Organism: Gammaproteobacteria bacterium; assembly: GCA_011390365.1. Classification (GTDB taxonomy): domain Bacteria; phylum Pseudomonadota; class Gammaproteobacteria; order Chromatiales; family Chromatiaceae; genus SLIM01. Next base: position 29,622 of record JAABSM010000004.1, on the reverse strand, counting down.
GGAACGGCGCTGGCGGGGCGGGTCTATTGCGGCTTTTTTTGTTTCCAGACGGTGTGGACCGATGTCTATACCTGGATCGAGGAGTGGCTGGAAGGCAATCCCCAGAAACGCCGCAAGCTGGAAAAGGCCCCCTGGGATGCGACCAAGATCCGCATCAAGGCCATCAAACATTTTCTGTGGATCGTAATCGGGTTTCTTACTGGCGTCGCGTTCGTCTCCTGGTTCGTGGATGTCTTCGACCTGTGGGCGGCGATCTTCTCCCTTACCCTCTCTGGCGCGTCGCTGGTATTCGTCGCCATGTTTACCGCCGGCACCTATGTGCTGGCCGGGTTTCTGCGCGAGCAGACCTGCTTCTGGTTATGCCCTTACGCCCGCATTCAGGGCGTGATGGTCGACAAGACCACCGCCGTGCCCACCTATGACTTTCATCGCGGCGAGCCCCGCGGTCGCATGGCCAAGGGCAAGAAGCAGGAGGGTAAAGGCGACTGCGTCGATTGCGCCCAGTGCGTCGCCGTTTGTCCGACCGGGGTGGATATCCGTCACGGTCAGCAGGAAGGCTGCATCATGTGCGCCCTGTGCATTGATGCCTGTGATACAGTGATGTTAAAGGTCGGCCTTCCTACTGGGCTGATACGTTATGAATCCCTGGATCAGCTCAATGGCATGGAGAATCGACCGATGTACGCCCGCCCCCGGGTCTGGGTCTACAGCGCGATCCTGTTGCTGGCGCTGATGGGGATAGGCTATGGCCTCAGTACCCTTGATGCCATCGAGATCAAGGTACTTCACTCTCGTGCGCCGCTCTATGTGATGCAGAGTGATGGCTCGATCCAGAACAAGTACACCATCAAGATCCTCAACAAGATGACCGAGGATCTGTCGACCACCATCACCGCCAGTGGACCCAAAGGGTTGATCCTGACCGGAACCGAAGAGCCGATCGAGGCGGTCCATGGCCAGGTCAGTGCGCGAACGGTTTTCGTCAAGGTCCCCAAGGCGCATCTGGAAGGCGAAAACATGCCGATCACCTTCACGGCGACCGCGATTAATGACGAGGGTGAAACCCTGGTTAGCGAGCGGGAGAGTGTCTTCATCGGACCCAAGTAGTTCGTTTACTGGTATCATGGCCATTCGAGGGGCGCCCGCGCAAGGGCGCCCCTTTTTTCACATCATTGCATCAGAATTTTCCATAGACGAGGCTTAAACAAATGTCGCAGAAACAATCCGCCCTGCGCAGCCCCTGGATCCGTGCCTGGCTCGGGCTGCTAGTGGTTTTCGTTATCGCCAACGGGGTGATGCTCTATCTGGCCTTCGATCGCCCCGGGCTGGTGGTGGACGACTACTACGAAAGGGGCCAGGATTACGAGCAGAACATGCTCAAGAAGAAGGCCCGGCACCCGGGCTGGAAGTTGAAGATCCTGCCGCCGCGACGTATCGTGGTCAACCAGCCCGCGCCATTCGCCTTCACCGTCAAGGACCAGGAGGGCCAGCCGGTGGAAGTCGGAGAGGTGATGTTCCGCGCCTATCGCCCGGCCGACGCCAAGGCCGACTTCGAGCTGCCCATGGTCGCCGATGGACAAGGCAGATGGAAGGCGGATGTCACCTTCCCCCTGCTCGGCGCCTGGGACGTGCTGGTGACCGTGGAGCATAATGGCGACGAATACCATGACGACTATCGCGCCAATGCGCGGCCGGACTAGTGCAGCACCCACCAAGTGACTATAGAATAATGTGGGGCATAGGGTATTGATTTTTATATAAATACTGTTGTTGCTTATTTGGCGGGTGCTGCACTGGATTACAACTTCGCGACGTTTTCGGTTATCATCCGGCGGATCCGTTACTTGATGACAGGTCCGCCCGATGCGCTTCAATATCCCCGCCGAACAGAGCCGCAAGGCCAAGATTCCCCACGAGATCTTCCTCAGCAACCTGATCGGCAACCACATCCTGTGGTTCGTCGCCTCGCTCGGCGTGGTCCGCTCCTACTGGCAACCCATCGCGCTGGTTCCGCTGGTCTCCATTCTCACCCTCGCTTATATCCTGTGGCGGGCAAGGCGCTCCCGCGGTAGCGACGATTGGTTCGTGATGTGTCACTGGCAGTTGGCGGCCCGCCGCAGCAAGGTCTTCATCATCATGCTAAGTGCGCTGCTCACGATTTGCGCCCTAGGCTGGGTCGGCTACACCTATCTGGGCATGATGGAGGTGGCGGTCTACGCCATCATCGGCGGCGGTGTCATTCTGCCGGTGATGGTGACGGTGCTGGTGCTGATCATCATGGAGTCCGATGCCTTGCACCAGGCCGCCCACAACCGCATGCCAAACAGCCTCGCCGAACGCCATCCCAACCCCGAGGCCGAGGTGGTGGAGGATCCCGCCGAGACCGCGCCCGCGGGAACGGTTTGATTGCTCATGACGGAACCCTTCACCGCCTTTGATATCGCCCGCCTGCCGCGAATCCGTTTTGGCAACGGGCGCATCGCCGAATTACCCGAAATCGCCGCCGGCTTCGGCCATCGCCTGGTGCTTGTGACCGGCGCCAGATCGTTTGTTGCCACCGAGCACTGGGGCAAGCTCAGCGCGGGGTTGCGCGAGGCGGCCATCGAGTGGCGACAAGTAAAGGTCGACGACGAACCCTCGCCAGCCCTGGTCGACCAGGCGGTGGCGGAACTGCGCCCCTGGCGCCCGCAAGCGGTCGCCGCGATCGGCGGCGGCAGCGTGCTCGACGCCGCCAAGGCCATTGCCGGCCTGCTACCGGTGGAGACCCAGGTACTCGATCATCTCGAAGGGGTAGGCCGCGGAATACCCTACCGGGGACCCGCTCTCCCGTTCATCGCCGTGCCCACCACCGCCGGCACCGGCAGCGAGGCGACCAAGAACGCGGTGCTCTCGGAGCGAGGATCGCAAGGCTACAAGAAATCCTTTCGTCATGACGACCTGGTGGCCCAGATCGCCCTGATCGATCCGTCGCTACTCGAATCCTGCCCGCGGCGACTGATGGCGGCCCAGGGCATGGACGCCCTTACCCAGCTGCTGGAATCCTACGTCTCCTCCCGCGCCAACCCCATGACCGAAGCCCTCGCCTGGTCCGGCATGGAGGCCTTCCGCGACGGCTTTTTCGCCGCCCTGGGTGGCGACGCCAACGGCCACGCCCGCATCGCCTATGGCTCGCTCATCTCCGGCATCTGCCTCGCCCAGACCGGCCTCGGCTCGGTGCATGGCCTCGCCTCCCCCCTTGGCGCCCAGTTCCCCATTCCCCACGGCGTCGTCTGCGGCACCCTGCTGGCGGAGGCCACCGACATCAATATCCAGGTCATGCGCCGCCGTGAACCGGAAAATCGGGCGCTGGCTAAATATGCCCGCGTCGGGCGCATGCTGCTGGAAGATGCCTCGCTCGCCGATGCAGCGGCCTGCGACGCGCTGATAGCGCGCCTGCGGGAATGGGTCGAGCGCCTGGAAATCGACCGCCTCGGGCGCTACGGCATGGGCGAATCCGACATCCCGCGCGTGGTCGCTGATAGCCGCGGCGGCAGCATGAAGACCAACCCGCTGGTGCTCGATGATGATGAGCTGGCGCAGTTGCTAAGGCGGCGGCTGTAGCGGAAGGTCGGCGCGACGCGCGAAGGCAGGCACGGGCGCGTCAAGCCGCGCGCTCCGCCGCCCGGAAGCCGTCAAGCCCGCCGCAGCAGCTCCATGGCGGTCTTGATCTCCTTGAAGCGGCTACCGTCGCCGCCCCGATCCGGGTGGTGCTTCATCGCCAGGCGGCGATAGGTGGCGCGAATCTCCTGCTCATCCACCGGATCCTGTAGTCCCAGCACATCCAGCGCCGCCAGCCGTCGCTGACGGGCGTGAAAACCGCTCCAGAAGGCCCCCAGCATCGCCTCCACCGCCTCGCGGCTGGTCTCCAGATTGGCGATGTCGAGATAGTAATCCCGCATCGGGTCGTGCTGATCGATGGCGTGGCTCTCACGGGGATTCCAGGGGCCGAGACGAATGCACAGCGGCGAGATCTCCAGCATCGCCCGCTCCTCCGCCACCAGCTCCTCCCGCAACTGGTAGAGGGCATGAAACAGCCGGAAATGGCCACGAAACAGGCTTAGACTATCGCTGAACAGCGCCACCCCGTAGCCCTCCACCTCTTCCGCGCGCAGCCGCTTGAGCAGCTCGTACTCCCCCGCGCCATCGGGATATTCGCGCAGTACCTCCAGCAACCAGTGGGTAGGGATCGGGGGCGGCAGGTCGATGGTGGTAAAGGTCATGGGTGAAGAATAGACAGGATTACAGGATTTTCAGCGGACATTCCGCACCTTCGTGAGAGAAAAATTAGCGACTGCGTGCCCGCCCCGCGTTGTCATCGCTGAAGTAGTTGGCGGCGAGGTCTTGGCCAAACAGTACGCTGCGATCACCATCGGAGAAGGCGCTCTCCAGGGGGTACAGTGGCGACCGCCCAGACAGGGTATCGAGCACCATGCCCAAGACGATAATCCCCGGCTCGACCTCCATTTCGACGGGTACCATCCGGTTGCTGGTTTCCACCAGGCCCAAGCGCTTGGCGAAATCGGCGACGATTGGCAGGTGGTTGACCTGCGCGACCGTGATCGGTTGCTTGTTTTTCTCACTGGCTGCTCCGAACCGATGGCTCACCGGTATTCTACCTTTAAAAAGTGGTGGTTACCAATCAGCCTGCTTACGCATAGCGTACCGGATTTTGTGTTGTGTGTTCCGCTTTTTTCCAGGGTGTGCGGGGAAACGTTGGAAAATTGTGTATTCTCGATAACGCGCTACGATCGGGAGCAAAAAATTAGGCTTCTGACGGCATCCTTCATATCCCTTCCATTGCAGTTTACACTTTCCTTTGGGAGCGAGGGCATCCTGCCCTCGTGAGGGCTGGAAGCCCTCGCTCCCAGGACCACGGAGTGTCAACAAGAGTATGAAGGATGCCCTTCTGACGTTAGCGTGCCTGCGGAATGTCTGGCACGGCTTGACTTCAGTCAAAATATGGCTTCAGGCTACCGGCGCTTTCCTGGAAGGGAATGAACCACAGAGTACATAGAGAGCACCGAGGGGATGGCTATTGGTTCTCACATACCGCGGAGCGCGCGGCTTGACGCGCCAATGCAGGCACGGGCGCGTCAAGCCGCGCGCTCCGCCGTGTGGGAGGCTTGATCCCGCTCCCAAGCTCCGCGTGCTATAGCAGCGCTGGGGTGGGATTCAACGCTCCGCGGGGGCGCAAAGCGCCCCGAGATGGGGTCCCACGCGGAGCGTGGGAACCAGACGTGTATTGAATTTTTTGCAAAGCGATCATGATCGACACTCGGTTACCCTTTATAAATAGCACCCTAACTTCTAACTCCTATCTCCTGGCCCGGCCAAACCAGCAGACCCGCAATAACCACGATCTCTTCCACCCCCCCTTTCACCCTTCAAACTTCCCCCTTCAAACTTCGAGCGCGTTAAGCGCTCGATCCAGCTCCCGGCTCAGCTCCGAAAACCGCTCCCACTCCCCTTCGCCGATCTCTTCGCTCATGCGCATGAGGCGGCGGAAGGTGGGGGTTTGCTGGATGGTTTCGGGGGTTACGCCGCGGTCGATGGCCTTTTCCGATTGTTCGAGGAACTGGCCGAGGAGGCGCATCATCACCGCCTGGCGGGCGGGGGAGGCGGTGCGGTCGATCTTCGAAAACGCCGATTGGCGCAGGAAGGCTTCGTTGATCAGTTCGGCGCAGAGCAGGGTGTAGCGCTGGCGAACCGGCATGGCGTCCTTGCCGATGATGCGCGCCATGCGCTCCAGCCGCGCCTGCTCTTCTAGCAGGATCAAAAAACGGCTGCGCAGCTCCTTCCAGCGGGTGCAGCCTTCGGCGTGCCACCAGTGGGCCAGGCCGTCGGCGTCGACGCTGTAGGATTGCAGCGGGTGGATGGCCGGATAGAAGCGGGCGTGGGCGCGTTTGGCGTCCAAGGCCCAGAGGCAGCGGATGTAGCGCCGGGTGTGGCTGGTGACCGGTTCCGAGAAATCGCCGGAGGGCGGGCTGACCGCACCCATCAGCGTTACCGACCCGGTCTGGCCGCTGAGGGTGCGCACCAGCGCCGCCCGTTCGTAGAAGTCCGCCAGACGGCTGGAAAGATAGGCGGGGTAGCCGCCCTCTCCGGGCAGTTCGCCGAGGCGGCCCGAGACCTCGCGCAATGCCTCCGCCCAACGGCTGGTGGAGTCGCCCATCAGCGCCACATGCAGGCCCTGATCGCGAAAATATTCGGCCACCGTCACGCCGGTGTAGATACTCGCCTCCCGCGCCGCCACCGGCATGTTGGAGGTGTTGGCGATGATCACGGTACGTTCCGCCAATAGTCTGCCGGTACGCGGGTCCTCCAGGTGGGTGAATTCCTCCAGCATGCCCGCCAGTTCGTTGCCCCGCTCGCCGCAGCCGACGTAGACGATGACGTCGGCGTTGCACCACTTGGCCAGTGTCTCCAGCATCACCGTCTTGCCGGTGCCAAAGCCGCCGGGGATCGCCGCCTTGCCGCCCCGCGCCACCGGGAAGAGACAGTCGAGGATGCGCTGGCCGGTCAGCAGCGGTTCGTCGCTGGGCAGGCGTTGGGCCACCGGGCGCGGCTCGCGCACCGGCCAGTAGTGGCTCATGGCGAGGGGTTGGCGTTCGCCAGACTCACTCTTCAGCCAGCACAATGGCTGATCCTCGGGGTACTCGCCGGCGGCGACCAGGCCCTCCACTTCCCCGTTCAGATCGGGCGGGACCAGTATCGCCTGGCGCGGCCCCTCCGGCGGCTGCACATGACCGAGGATCGCGCCGCCTTCCAGGCGCGCGCCCTCCTCCACCGCCGGCGTGAAGGGGAAGCTCTGGGTGGGCAGGATATCGCCGCCGGGTTTGACGTAGGGGCCGGAGACCGCCACGTCGCACACCGGGCGCAGCAGGCCGTCGAAGATCTTGCCGAGGATGCCGGGGCCGAGGCGGATCGACAGCAGGCGGTCGCTGCCGATGATCTCGATACCCGGGCGCAGGCCGGTGGTGTCCTCGTAGACCTGGACCACGATCTCCTCCCGCTCGACCCGAATCACCTCGCCGAGCAGGCGCTGCTCGCCGACATGCACCGCCTCGCGCATCATGAAAGGGCCCTGGGGCCTTGCCCGCAGCACCGGCCCGCCCACCCAGCGTACCACCGCTCGTTTCATGGCTCCTCCCGCGACCGCATCGCCAGCAGCCTCGCCTCGATGGCGCTGCGATCCGCCAGCATGCCCTCCAGCGTCATGTCTAGCGCCACCCCGCCGCTGCGAATCGTCAGCCCGGCGCTCAGTTTTTCATCCATCTCGAAGCGGGGCGCTTTTTCGAGCTCTTCGCCCAGGGTGTTGGCGATGCGGCGTTGATCCTCGGCGTTCCAGGCGGGCGGATGGACGATGCGCCACTGGTTGGCCGGAATGCACTTCAGGGCCTGACGCGCCGCCGTCTCGATCCAGCGCCCGCGCCCCTCCCGCGCCTGCCACATCGCCCGCAGTCGCGTCTCCAGCAGGTCCCAGGCGAAGTCGAGCATGGCCGACTGCCGCTTCTGACGATGCAGGCGCTTGCGGGTCTCCATCTCGGCGCGGGCATGGGCGACATGCTCCCGCGCCCGCTCCCGTTCGCCTTCCACCGCCCGGTGCAGTCGCCCACGGGCATTGCGCCAGGCCTCGTCGAGGAGCCTCACTGCCTGCGCCTCGGCCTCGCGGGCAAGCTCGCGGCACTCCTTGTCCCGCTGGGCGGTCACCAGCTCCAGCAGGCGTCGCTCCTGGGTTTGCAGGTCGCTCATTCGGCCATCCCCAGTTGCTGTTTGAGTTGCGCGGCGATGTCCGCGGGCCGCTCGCGACCGCGCACGTCCGGGATCACCATCAGCAGCGGACGCAGGCGCAGCCGCGCCCGGTCGAGCAGCCCCGCCGGCAATCCCTCGGCCACGCCCGGCGTCAGCAGCACCAGCGCCGCCTCCTCGGGCGGGTTCGCCAGCCACTCCGCGGCCCGCCCGCCATCGCCGATGCGCACCCCGGCGAGACGGAAACCCGCCGCAGTCAGACGATCACCAAAAAGCCAGATGTCCTTCATCCCTTATCCTTCAGATAAGCCACGGAGGCACAGAGGTCACAGAGAATAAAAGGCCGAGCACCTCTGGAATCAGCGGCGTGGTGCAAATAGCTATGGTTACAAGCCATTGAAAACCCTCCGTGTGCTCTGTGTCTCCGTGGCAAGCCCTTCACGGGTCTTAGACCAGCTTGTTGAGGATCAGTACCGAGATGATCACGCCATAGATGGCGATGCCCTCCGCCAGGCCGACGAAGATCAGCAGCCTGCCGAACAGTTCCGGCTTCTCCGCCAGCGCGCCCATGGCGGCGCTGCCCACGCTGGACACCGCGTAGGCGGCGGCGATGGAGGAGATGGCGGTGACCAGCGCCGCCGAGGCCATGCCCCAGCGCCAAACCTCGGGGGCGAGCAGCACCTCCGCGCCGCCTTCCGCCGCCATCGCGACCGGCAACAGCAGCACCAGGGTGCCGATCAGGGCAAGAAATCCCACCGTGCCGGTGAGCGCGACCGAGATCAGAATACGAGTTTTCACGAGAACCTCCCTCTAAGCAGATCAGGTGGCGGGGCGATGGGCCGGAATACCCGCCCCTCGCCCTTGAGAAAGCGCATGAAGAATTCAAACAGCACCAGGCGGGTGGTCTGCACCGACACCGCCAGCCCTTCGAGCAGGATCACCAACAGGTTGCCCAGCAGCATGATCAGCGCCCCCCAAAACAGCGAGCCGGTGCCGTCGGCGAGGGTCATCAGCGCCGACGAGAGGCCGGCGTGGGCCAGCGCGAAGGCGCCGACGCGGGCGAAGGAGACGGTATTGACCAGCAGCCGCATGCCGTCCTCCAGCAGGCTGGCGACGCCCGCGATGATATACCGCCAGCCCCGTCCGAGCAGGAACCAGGCGAGCCCCAGCAGCAGCGGATAGGCGAAGTCCGGGTGCAGCGCCATTCCGACGGCGGAGAGGTAGAGCACCAACAGCCCCGCCTCGTGGCGCAGCCAGGCCCCGCCCTCGCCCCGCCACCAGGCCTCCAGCCCTTGCAGCAACTGGCCCAGCAACAGGATGACGACGCCCATGACCATGGGAATGATCAGCGTCAGGAAGGGGTCGTGGAGGGGGTGGAAGGCGAGCGCCGGGATCCAGTCCTCGCGGCTGAAGACGCTGCCGAAGAGCAGTCCGAAAACCGCCGCCGAGAGGCCCCCCGCCAGCAGCATGCCGCCGCCGGACCAGTAGCGGCGCAGCCACCAGCCGACGGCGGCGAGCACCAGCCCCTGGCCGAGATCCCCGAACATGTAGCCGAACAACAAGGGTACGATCAGACTCAGGGCGGTGCTGGGGTCCGCCTCGTTGCGCCCCGGCAGGCCGAAGGCGCGGGCGAAGAACTCGAAGGGTTTGACCCACGGCGGATTGTTCAGCAATTGCGGCGGCGTCGCCCCTTGCGGCGTCTCCGGGGTGTGGTAGAGGGCGGGAATGGTCTCGTCCCGTAGCGCCTCCAGCAGCGGCAGGTCATCCTCCTCGCTGGTCCAGCCGGTGATCCAGACGAAGGTCTCACCTTGCGGAGACAAGGCCCCCACCTGGTCCACGAACCACGCCAGGCAGGCGGTGTCGCCCAGCGCCGCGGGCAGGTCGAAATGGTCGAACCAGTCATCGAGCTGGGCGTAGAGGGTGAGCAGCTCGTCGTTGATGCGGCTCAGCCGTTGCCGCACCAGCCCCGCCGAATCGTCCGGCGTGCCGCGCAGCCACTCGGGACGCGTCACCCGGTAGCCTTCGCAGGCTTGCAGGCGGCGATCCAGCAGCGGCAATTGGGACTCGGGCAGCAGCGCCAGCAGGTAGCGTTCACGCTCGCCCGCGAACAACAGGGTCAGGGCCTCGTCGGGGGGGTCGAAGCGGCCCTCCGGCGGCAGGATCGCGGTCGCGGAGACCAGCCAGGGGCCGGCGCGCAGGAAGGCGTCGAAGTCGAGGGCGGTGGCCTGCAAGCCCTCCAGGATCCGACGACAACGACGCAGCCGCGCCTGCTCCGCCTGCAACGCCTCGATGCGCCGAATCAGCGGGTCCGCCTCCTCCCGCCAGAAGCCTATCTGGGCCATGGCGTGCTCCAGGATCGCCCCGGGCGGCTGGCTGACCGGTTCGTGACGCAGGCGCCCGCGCCAGTAGCGGCGGTAGCGATCCGCCAGTTGCTGGTAGCCGCTCAGGCCTTGGGCCAGGCCGCGCATGTCCAGGGTCGCCGCCCGCGCCGGATGCACCTCCACCTCCACCGCGCCGGAACGGGCCAGCACCCCCAGGGTGCGGGAACAGGCGTTCTTCGGGGCGAGGATCTCGAACCAGCGGGCGCAGCGGGGACGCAGACTCATGCCGCCTCCCGAAAGGGTGCGTCGCCTTCGGAGTAGAGCGCGCGCAGCAGCAGGTCGCCGCGCAACCGCTCCGCCGTCAAGCCCGCCAGCGCCAGCCACACGAAGACCACCGAGGGGCGGCAGATGCTACGGCGAAACAGTTGCTGGAGATCTTCCGCCAGCCGGTGGCGAAGCATGCGGGTCTGGCGGGGTGGCGTGGCCATGAATCGGCGCCGGTGATCAGCGAGCAGCTTCTCCAGCGACTCCAGATCATGGGCGGGCAATCTCTCCCGCCAGGCGATCACCACCTCCGACAATTGCGCCGGATGCTCCAGGCGGTTAAGCCACTCCTTGAGGCCCAGCACCGAGGGCCGCCAAGCCTCGTCACACCACTGCGCCGATTCGTCGATCAGGGATGTTAACTGTTTGGCCAGCCGCGCCTCAATCTCGTCGGAGTCGCTGCGGGGCGAGAGCCCCTGCACCCAGGGGGCGAGCATGCCCTCTTTGGCGGCGCGCAGATAACCGGCGAGATCCCCCGCTCCCTCCAGCTCCCGCCACAGGGTCTCGTCGGGCAGTTGGGCGAAGCGGGCCTGCACCCGCGCCTGAAGATAGCCCAGACCCGCCATCACGACGCCCCCGCCGCGAACCAGTCATCCAGCAAGCGCGTTACCGCCTGCTCCAGATCGGCACGCTGACGATCATCCAGCTCATGCCCCCGCTCCAGCCCCTGGACCGCGTCCGCAAGCCCCCGGCACTGGCGCTCGATGGCCCGATCCGCCAGCCCATGCACCTGGCCGATACGACGATCCCCGCGATCGGCGATCTCCCGGGCCAGCCGGCGTGCCTCGGCGACCCGCCGATCCGCCGCCTCGCGACAAACCGCCACCGCCTGCCGCGCCTCCTGCTCCGCCTGGAGCACGCGGTTAATCGCCAGATCGGCCGATGATGGATTCATGGTCCGCCCCCGAAAATGGTTGGCGCTGCCCCGGCAACGCGGGATGAGGGGATTTCAATCCTATATTAGGACAAGGTGATGAATTTTGCCTTGTGTTTTGTCAGTTGCCGAGGGAATAGGGGCCAAAGAATCGGCAGGTGCGATTGCCCTGGAAGCTGCGCCAAAATTTCCAGGCGGCGATTCAAACTGATGCGTTGGCTATAGGCGCCCTCACTCCGGCCATCGCCCGCCCCCCGCGGAGGCAGGGGGGAAGGCCAGAAGCCAGGGCCATGGTGGGCGGCCTTGCCGCTCGATGCCGCGCTTTCGTGTGCGGCATGACGTGCATTTCAAGTTTTTCGATCACCGAAAGGCCTTTCCACGTCACGTTGAATCGCACCCTAATTTCCAACGAAATTTCCCAAATCAACGGGATTCTAGTAGACTAGGCCGCTAATCGATCAGGAACGAAGGTTGCCGTCGGCGACGTACTCCTCATCGCCCATCCTTGCAATCACACTCCATCGCGCCGCGATGGGGCCAGTCGCCTCCCCGGCGACCACTTTCTCAGGAATACACTCCCCTATGTCTTTCGACTCCCTCGGCCTTTCGGCCGAAATCCTGCGCGCCGTTGGCGAGCAAGGCTATCACGAACCCACCCCCGTACAACGCCAGGCCATCCCGGTGATCCTCAAGGGTCAGGATATCCTCGCCGGCGCCCAGACTGGTACCGGCAAGACCGCCGGCTTCACCCTGCCGTTGCTGGAGCGCCTCGCCGGCGCCCTGGGCCAGCGCCCGTCGGCGCCCCAGACCCGTCGCCCGGTGCGCGCCCTGATCCTCACCCCCACCCGCGAGCTGGCCGCCCAGGTCGGCGAGAGCGTCGCCACCTACGGCAAATATCTTCCGCTGCGCTCCGCGATCATCTTCGGCGGGGTCAACATTAACCCTCAGATCGCCAAGCTGCGCCAGGGCGTCGATATCCTCATCGCCACCCCGGGCCGCCTGCTCGACCATGTGGGTCAGCGCAACGTCGACCTGTCAAAGGTAGAGATACTGGTGCTCGACGAGGCGGATCGCATGCTCGACATGGGCTTTATCCACGACATCCGCAAGGTGCTCAACCTGTTACCCAAGGGTCGCCAGAATCTGCTCTTCTCCGCCACCTTCTCCGACGAGATCAAGCGCCTCGCCGGCGGTCTGCTGGAGGATCCGGCGCTGATCGAGGTCGCCCGCCGCAACACCGCCGCCGAGACCGTCACCCAGGTCATCCATCCGGTGGACAAGGGCCGCAAGCGGGCGCTGCTCTCCCACCTGATCAGCAGTCGCGATTGGCGGCAGGTGCTGGTCTTTACCCGCACCAAACACGGCGCCAACCGCCTCGCCGCGCAATTGGAACAGGACGGCATCAACGCCGCCGCCATCCACGGCAACAAGAGCCAAGGCACCCGCACCCGCGCCCTCGCCGACTTCAAATCCGGCCAGGTGCGGGCGCTGGTCGCCACCGACATCGCCGCGCGCGGGCTGGACATCGACCAGTTGCCCCATGTAGTCAACTACGACCTGCCCAACGTCCCCGAAGACTATGTCCACCGCATCGGCCGCACCGGGCGCGCCGGCTGCGAGGGCGAGGCGATCTCGCTGGTCTGTATCGACGAGGCAAAGCTGCTGAAGGACATAGAAAAGCTGCTCAAGCGCAAGATCCCCAGCGAACCCATCAGCGGCTTTGAGCCCGACCCGACCATCAAGGCCGCCGAACCCGAGCCCCCCAGACGCAGCGCCCAACCCGCCGGCCAACGCACGAGGAAGCGCCAGGACGGACAAGCGAACGACAACCGCAACGCCGCCAAACCGAAGGCGAACAAGCCCGCCCAGAACGCCAAGCCCGCCCATCCAGCCGCCAAGGGCGGGACCCAGCGCGCCGAAAACGCCCCCGCCAAGCCCAGGCAGCGCAGCAGACGCCGCCCCAGCGGCGGCGGCCCGCGGCCAAGCGGCAACCAGCCTTCCGCGAGATCTGGGGGCGTTTGAAGAAATGGACAGGATTAACAGGACCTCTCTGGATTGACGGAGTGTTATCGCTCCAGCGTGGGAGCGATGGTAATCCCCGACCCCCCCCTAAACACCTTCAAAAAAGGCGTGAATGGATCGAGCGGAAAGGCCAGCGTCCCCGCCGAAAACGGCCCGCCGCGGCCACCAATCCGCGACCACCCAACCCCAAAAGCCCCCAAACCCACTCCCCCTGTCGCAAAGGGGGGGCCGGGGGATTTTGCGGATCGAAGCTCCAATCGGTTTCAGCCGCGCCTGAGCGCTCCGGCTACGACTTTTTTTGGGATAAACACCATGGCCGTACACCACGAAACCCGCCTTGAACCTAGATTCGTCAGTTCAGCCGCAGAGATCACAGAGAGGATTCAGGAGGTTACATACGACCCACGCTCACCTATGAGGTGCTAGCAAGTGCAAGCGTAATGCACTGAAAAGCCTCTGTGTGCTCCGTGCCGCTGTGGTCAGCGGATCTGTTTAGGTTCAAGGCCAGCCTGGACAGTTCATGCGGGCCGACAACGACATCGCGCAACTGGTGGAGCTGGCGGAAAATGAATCGGCCAAATTGGCGACACGACTCAGGCAGGGGGGTCTCCAACCATGACCAGGCTTCGATAGGCGTGCCAGGTTCCATGAGCGGCGAGGGGGAAACCGACGATGAAGCCGAGGAAGCCGGTGAGGAAGCCGGTGAGTATGATCGCCACCAGCACGCCACCCCAGAGCAGCATGGTGACGACGTTGTAGCGGACCGCACCCCAGCTGGCGCGCATCGCGGCGATGAGGTTGACCGGGCGGTCCATGAGCATGGGGATGGAGATGGCGCTGAAGGCGAAGACCAGCACCGCGAGCAGGCCGCCGGCGATGGTTCCGACACTGAGTATCTGCAAGCCCTCCAGCGAGCCGAACATCACCGCGAGGTAGCTCTGCCAGGCGGCGGGGGCGGGGCCGTCGTGAAAGAGGGAGAAGATCAGCTTGGCGAGCATCAGCCAGATGCCGAAACTGATCAGCAGCACCAGGCCCATGGCGAAGATCTGGGCGCTGTTTCGGGTCCAGGCGAGGGTCGCGATTTTCAGGCTGACCTCTTCGCCTTTTTCCCGTTGCTGGCTGAGCGAGTAACAGCCGATGCCGATGAAGGGGGCGACCAGCAGGAAACCGGCGAGTAGCGGCAGCAACAGGTAGTAGGCGCCGGATGCGATCACGCCGCCGAACAGGGCGACGCTGAGCAGGGTCAGGCCGCCGCCGAAGAAGAGGCTTTGGACCGGGGCTTGCTGGATGTCGTTCCACGCCGCCACCAGCCATTGCCATACCTGCTCCGTGGACACGTCCCGTATGCCGAGTTTCTGTTGTGCATTGATCGTGACGGTGTAGGCTGGTTTCATTGTTATTCCTTGGTTCAAGGCAATTACGGGGTTCAGGGCGAATACGGGATCGGGGTCGATACAGGCTAAGCCAAGGGGTTATCCATCTGGCCGGGGAGTGGAGTACACGCCTTGGCGTGTGGGGTCAATCGCACAGCCCCAAGGCTGTACTCCAAACAGAGACCGTCCCTATATCATCGCCAAGCCAACAGGGGGACGTCAAGCCTTGGGGTAACTCGGCTCAGGTCTTGCCCCTCGGGCATGGAGAACTGAGGAGTGCCAGTCCTTCGGAGGACGGGCACTCCTCGGCTGTTATCGATACGGGGCCTGTTTGGAGTACAGCCCTGGGGCTGTAGAATAGTCCTTTACATGCCAAGGCGTATACCATGTCATTCTGCGCGCCAGGTTCCCGCCCTTGATGCGCCTGACTCCGGAGCAGGCCGGAAGTCGTCGGGCCGGCATAGGATGTGCCGAACAAAAGGCCTTGTCGCTCGCTCGACGGCACATCCCATGCCGAACCAAAAGCGCTCGGCGTACCCACGAACAAAAGCGACATCCTTGTTGACAACGACCGTAAAGGGGTCGCTCAAAGCTGCTCGAAGAGCTTATTGAGGGCGAAGGGCAGGCCGACGGCGTAGCCCTGGATGTAGTCCACCTCCAGCTCCCGCAGTTTGACGATGATCGCCTCGCTCTCGACCTTCTCGGCGACCACCTCCTTCTTCATGAAGTGGCAGATCTCGGTGATGGATTTGACCAGGGCGTAGTGGTTTTCGTCCTCGGCGATGGTCTGTATGAGCTGGCCGTCGATCTTGACGGTGGAGACCGGGGCCTCCTTGAGGTAGGAGAAGGAGGCGACGCCCTTGCCGAAGTTGTCGAGGCTGAACTGGCAGCCGAGGCGCTTGAGGCGGCGCATCGATTTGTGGGCCTGGTCGTTGTTGGCGGCGAAGACCGATTCGTTGATCTCGAAGGTGATGCGCTCGGGGGCGATGGGGGATTCCCCCACCTTGGCGGCGATCAGGTCGAGGATGCCGGGGTCGAGCAGCGACTGGTCGGAGAGGTTGAAGCAGAAGCCGCCCACGTCATCCAGCCGGTCCCCCTGGTCGTCGATCCAGGCGAAGAGGTGTTCGATGACCCAGCGGTCGAGGGTGCGCATGCGGTTGTAGCCCTCGGCGGCCTCGATGAACTCCTTGGGCTCGACGATCTCGTCCTTGCGGTTGAGCATGCGCAGCAGCACCTCGTAGCGGTCCTTGGGCGCCTCTTCGTCGAAGAAGAGGGTGCTGATGCGTTGCAGGTAGATCTGCAGGCGGCCGTTCTGGATCGCCTCCTCCACCAGCTCCACCGCCTCGGTCTGATCCCGCTTCCACTGCACCGCCTTGTCGTCCAGGGCGTAGATCTTGGTGGTGTTGCGACCGGCATGTTTGGCCAGATAGGCGGCGGAGTCGGCATCTTTCAGCAACACCGAGGGCGAGTCGTACTGGGCGTCGACCAGCACCAGGCCGAGACTGGCGCTGATGGGCAGACGTCGACCGTGCCAGTTGAAGACGTAGTTCTCCAGCGCGCGGCGCTGGGTCTCGGCGATCTCGAAGCCCGCCTCGCGGCCGCAGTGGGGGATGAGCACGGCGAACTCGTCGTCGCCCACCCGCGCCACCTCGGCCTCGGGGTCGAGGTAGGTTTGCAGGATATGGGTGATGTTGACCAGCAATCGGTCGCCCCCTTCATAGCCACAGAGGTCGTTGATCACCTTGAAGCGGTCCACGTCCACCACCACCAGCACGTCGTGGCCGCCCTCGCTGCGCAGGCGTTTGAGGGCGAGGTCGAGACGCTTGGTAAAGGCGCGCCGGTTCATCAAGCCGGTGAGGCTGTCGGTCTCGGCGTTCTCCAGCATCTTTTCGTAGGTATCCTTGAGCACCCGTTGCACCGCCCGCTGCACCAGCGGCAGGCCGCCGTCTTCGAGGATCATCAGCTCGACCTTCTCCAGACCGCTGGCGAGCGCGTACTGGTCGCAATCCAGGGCCTTGGCGCCCTTGCCGTCGACCAGCAGGAAGGCGTCGCGGGGCTCGGAGATGAAGGTGATGCTGAGCGGGCGGCTCTGGCCGTCCGCCTTGCGCTGTATCAGCCAGTCGCCCACGTTGAGTTTGTCGATGGCCCCCTGCCAGCGCTCGAAGGCGGCCTTGCCGGCCTCGTCCGGCGGGGCCTTGATGCCCACCCCGGGCATGATCATCTTGATCGCCTCCGGGGTGGCGAGGCGCGCGCCCTGGAGTTGCCCGAAGACCTTGGCGTCCCGCAACAGCGCCACGCGCAGCGCCTTGATGATCTTCTCCTGCTGGGCGGGATTGGCGGGCATGGCGCGGTAGCCCTTGATGATCGCCGCCATCACCGGCTGCACCGCCGCCTGGGGGGCGGGCGGGAAGGTCGCCTTGGCCGCGAACCAACCCGAAAGGCGGTGGATCACGACCAGCAGCAACCCCAGGTTCTTGCTCTCCTCGCCCTGGCGCAGCAAGGTCTGCACCAGCAGCGCATCCCAGCCGTTGCGAATGAACTGCACCAGCACCCGCGGTGTGGTCTCGCCGCTGAGCTGTTCGATGATGAGCTCCTTGATGCGCGACTTGGCGTCCAGCAGTCTTTGCTGACCCTTGCGACTATCGGCCAGCCGTCGGGCGCTGGCGGAGAACATGCGCTGATACTGACTGACCAGCGGCGTGACCATCTGCTGGGCGCGAGCGAAGGCCTCGGGGCTGCCCTGCTGATCGTCGCTAAGGCTCGCCACCGCCTCCTGGATCGCCCCCTTGAGCCTCTTCGCCGCCTCGCTGTCCGGCGCTTCCGAGGAGAGGGCCAGGGAGAGCTTGCTCAGGTCGTTGAGCAGGGTGGCGGCGGGACTATCGTTATCCGCCAGCGCCTCCGGATTTTCCAGTGCCGCCCTGGCCAGCGGCGCCTCCAGCTTGCGCATCGCGTCCTGAATGGCGGGGTCGAGACCCCGATCCTGGCGCATCGAACCGACCAGGCCGGAGGTGGCGCGCACCGCCCCGCGCACCTCATCGCTGAGCTCGCCGCCGTCGCCGCTGTGCTCCCGCAGCGACTTTTCCAGCCGCTCCTCCAGGGGCTGCTCGGGCTGATCGTCCTCCTGCCGGGTTCGCGAGAGGGCCTTCAGCGCCTCGTCGCGGCCATAGGTGGGGCGCTGTTCGCTTTTTCCTTCATCGCCCCCCGCCTCCTTCCCCTGGTCCTTGTTGCCGGGGCTGAAGAGGTGATAGAGACTGCCCAGCACGCCCCGCTTGCGGCCCCGGGCCGGCCCCTCCTCCTTCTCCTCCTGGGAATCCTCCTCTTGCGATGCCTTTTTCGATGGCTTGCGACCGGGTTTGGCATGGACGCCCGGGGCGTTCTCGTCGTCTACCTCCTCGCCCAGCAGGATGCCCTCTTCGAAGAGGTGCTGGTTGAAGGATTGATAGAGGGAATCGAGGACCTTGAGGATCTCCTTTTCGAAGTAATCGTAGATCAGCTTGCGCGGCAGGGTGGTCAGTTGATGGGGCTCGATCACCCCTTCGAAGGCGCTGAGGAGACTATGGGGGCTGATGGGGTTGAATTCGCGGGGCACGTCGCGACCGATGATGACGGAGAGACGTCCCTCGAACTCGAACAGCGTAGAGCCCAAACGGCTATCCATCTTCGAGGCCAGCCCGGCGATCATCACCCAGTCATCGAAGCGCTCCTTCTCGACCAGCTCGAACTGGTCGCCCTTGGACTTCTTGCCGAAAAAGCCCCAGCGCTTGCGCTCGCCCAGCGAGGAGAGGGCGTCGAACTTGGCGTCGAGACGCTTGAGCCAATCGCCGACCACGGTCGAGCCGTGCTCGGAAAACAGCGTCAAAGCGGTCTGGTAATCACGCTGATCGTGCTCGTTACGGGCGCTAGAGACCGCGCCGCCAAGGGCCTGATAGACCTTTTCCACGAACAGCGCGGCGGGGGTCGACAGAGTCTTGCGGGTGCGCTGCCTGAGGATCTCCAGCAGGTGGGCATGGACCTGACGGCCCTGGCCCTGGCCGATGTCATCCACCCGGTTCTCATGCAGACGCGCCTTGCGCATGCGCATCAGCGCGTACCACACCCCCAGTTCCGGCCTGTCAAAGGAGACGCCGAAACCGGCATCATTGAGATGGGCGACCCGGGAATCGAGGGTGAAGTGGCTGTCGCCATGCTCCCCGGGGATATCCATGGCGATCTTCACCTGCTCGCCACGGCGAGGTTTCCAGCGGCCATTGCTGGAGCCCATGCCGTCGTAGTTGACGAACAGCCCGCCCTGGCAGAAGTTCTGAACCTGGCAGCGCTCCTCGCCAGCGCCCGCTACCACCGTGGCGTCGAGGGTGATCTCGATGCGCTGGGATTTGCGGTCGGACTTGCTCATGTGCTCACCCGAAACGGCAACCGCGCTCTCCGCTCGATGACGATGCCACGGGCGATAGATCGCGGCCAAGGTTTCAATTTGTTACCCCTGTCCATGTTGGTGTAAATACAAATGAATGTGAAATAAGGGTGGCGCGGCATCCCGCCCGCAAAATGGAGTATCCCCCCGTCCACCATCGGCGGTCAAGCCTTGAGCCTTGAAAATCGGCAACCAATCAATAGTTAGGAGCGGATTTTCAAGGAGAGTTCCCGGATTGCGATGGGAGAGGGTTGATACGGGTTGAGATCTGGAGTTGGGACGGGCATCCAGCCCGCTAGCACCCGCCAAACCCGGGGTGTTGCCCCAAGCTGACCTGTAATGGGCCTTTGGCCGAAAGCCTTACCCGTTTGTCCGGGCAGTCTTCTCCTGGGGCGCCGAGCTGCGCTCGGCTGTCCTCTGCTTCACCAAAACGGGTTTGGCCGAGCGCAGCTCGGCGATTCAACTACCCGCGACCATTGCTGGGCCAACGGCGCGCCGCTATACCAGCCTGGGGCAACGCCCCGGGTATCCCCGACGACCTTGGTCATCGTGCTGCCCACCTGCCGGCCTGCGGAAACGATCCGCCCCCTTCGCCAGCGCAGATTGAAACTGGCAGACCCCATCCGCGCTGAGTCTTGAATAAGTAAACACGATGTACTCGGTGGCGCGTGTCAAAACGGTATAAAAAAGCGCGGATGAGTTAACCCAGTCACTAGCATGACCGCATCAAGGTTTTCGCGGGAACTTTCGCGGAGGCCCGGCGCACACGGAAAAACCCCCTCCCTGTCTCAATGTCATTAACTTAAGCGCCACGCCAGGTTCCCGCCGTTGATGCGCCTTACTCCGGGGCAGCCCGGAAATCGCCGGGCCGGCATAGGATGTGCCGAATAAAAAGCCTTGTCGCTCGGTCGACGACACACATCCTATGCAGAACCAAAAACGGTCGGCGCACCCACGAAATGAGGCGCATCATTCCCGGAGAATGCCATGGCGGCTCAAGTTAATGACATTGCTCCCTGCCTCGGTGAGCCTATAAACCGCCCGCGGATGAACGCAAATTTGCGCAGATAGTTGGATGCAGAACAGGCAGTTACCTAATCTCATTGGTTCACCTGCTGGGTGAAATCAGTCAATCGAGTCAACAATTTGAAACGTCTGTGTAAATGGGCGTGAATCCGCGGTTAAAATGATGAATTTAGGGTGAGTGTTCCACACACATTGCTTATCCGCGTGCTTTGGGCGATAGTCCCGCCATGGATTACGTTGAGCTAACCAACCAGATCAAGGCCTGGGCCGCGGGGCTGGGCTTTCAGCAGGCGGGCATCGCCGATATCGACCTGGCCCGCGCCGAAATCCGCCTGCTGGAGTGGCTGGCACGGGGCTTTCACGGCGAGATGGGGTATATGGAACGGCATGGCCCCAAGCGCAGCCGCCCCGCCGAGCTGGTGCCGGAGACGGTGCGGGTGATCAACCTGCGCATGGATTACCTGCCCCCCGACGACGATCCGTTTGAGGTGCTGAACAACCCATCCCAGGCCTACGTCTCCCGCTACGCCTTGGGGCGAGACTACCACAAGCTGATGCGCAAGCGCTTGCGGGCCCTGGCCAGGCGCATCGAAGAGCGGGTCGGGGCCTTCGACTATCGGGTCTTCGTCGACTCCGCGCCGGTACTGGAAAAGCCCTTGGCCGAGAAGGCAGGCCTCGGTTGGCAGGGCAAGCATACTAATCTGATCCATCACGAAGATGGTGGCTGGTTCTTTCTCGGCGAGATCTACGTCGACCTGCCGTTACCCGTGGATGGGCCGGCGCAAAACCACTGCGGAAGCTGCACCGCCTGTATCGAGATCTGCCCCACCCGGGCCATTATCGCCCCCTATCAGTTGGATGCCCGCCGCTGCATCTCCTACCTCACCATCGAACACCACGGGCCGATTCCGTTGGAACTGCGCCCGCTGATGGGCAACCGCATCTATGGCTGCGACGACTGCCTGCTTGCCTGCCCCTGGAATCGCTTCGCCAGAACAACCGCGGAGGCGGACTTCTTGCCACGACAGGGGCTGGAGGGGGCGGAGCTGATCGAGTTGTTAAAGTGGGATGAAGAGACGTTTCTGAGATGTACCGAGGGTTCGGCGATTCGACGGATCGGTTACCCGCGCTGGCAACGAAACATCGCCGTGGCGTTGGGAAATGGGTCCGCGAGTGACTACGCTGTTAATGCCTTGCGTGAGGTCGAAGCGGGGGCTTGCGAGCTGGTGCGGGAGCATGTTGCCTGGGCCTTGGAGCGATTGACGGGGATTAATGGACAGGATTAACAGGATTTCTCAGGATTGACAGGATTTTTTTTGTTGGTGGGAATGAGCAAGCCTATTGCCCGCAGGGCTCTTTCGCAAGCCGTCCATCCTTGACCAGTAACGTGCCAAGATTGGGCGTTCGAGTCAAAATGGCCCAACATCAAGCCCCTCATTAACCAATCTGTAAATCCTGCAAAATCCTGTTAATCCTGTCCATTAAAACCCGCCTGAGAAATCTCGAATCAAGGCGTCCGAGAGCCAGCCGCGGGCAAGCGCAGAAAATGCTCCCGATACCATTTGAGTTCGGCGATGGAGTCGCGGACATCTTCCAGGGCCAGGTGTTTGGCGTCCTTGGTGAAGCCCTTGGCCACCTCCGGCGCCCAGCGGCGGGCGAGTTCCTTGAGGCTGCTGACGTCCAGGTTGCGGTAGTGGAAGTACTCCTCCAGCTCCGGCATCAGGCGGGCGAGGAAGCGGCGGTCCTGGCAGATGGTATTGCCGCACATGGGGGACTTGCCCTTTTCGGTGTGCTGGCGCAGGAACTCCAGGGTCGCCTGCTCCGCCTGCTGGGCGTCCCAGGTGCTTTCCCGAATCCGCTGCACCAGCCCCGACTTGGTGTGCTGGTTGGTGTTCCATTCATCCATGCCGTCCAGCACGCTGTCTGGTTGCCGGATGGCGATCTCCGGCCCCTCGGCGAGGATGTTGAGGTCGGGGTCGGTGACGATGGTGGCGATCTCGATGATTACGTCGTTGAAGGTGTCCAGGCCGGTCATCTCCAGATCGATCCAGATCAGGTTTTCCGATTTCTGCGCCATGCTAGCTCCGCTGCGGTTTTCGATGGGGAGAATTGTAACAGGTTATACTGTCAGATTGGGGAGTCGCCGTCGATTCTGGCGGGACATTGGCGCCAGACCGCGCCATGCGAGTATGATCGACAACACATTGCCATCCAGGACCACCCAGGAGGATTTTCCCATGCATGCCAGAAAGCTGATATTCACCGCCCTCGTCGGACTGCTCCCCGCGGGGGGGACGCTCGCCCAGGAGTCCAACGCCAACGCGCTGGAGCTGATCAACCAGAACTGCGTACGTTGCCACGACAACAGCGTCTATGGCCGTCCGGAGGGGGCGCGCCGGGTCAACAACTGGGACGAACTCCACAAGCAGGTGCGTCGCTGCGAGCTGATGCTGGGCCTGAAGTGGTTCGATGAGGACGTCGCGGTGGTCTCCTCCCACCTCAACAGCCAGTTCTACAAGTTTCCCGTGCCGCAAACCCAAACCGCACCGGCGGAATAGCCATGGCCAAGCCGCGTCGGCTCAGCAAGCGCCAGCGGGAGCGCATCGGCCAGATTCAGGAACAACGCCGCGAGCGTCTGCACAAGCGAGCCGCCGGGGACGAGGATGCCAAGGCCCAGGGCGTCGAGCAGGGCGGCGAGGTGGTGGTGCGCAACGGCCGCCACTTCGTGGTAATCGACGCGGAGGGTAAACTGCGGGAGTGCGTCGCCAGGACCAACATCGGTCACCCGGTGTGCGGCGACCGGGTGGTATGGCAGGAGACCGAGACGGGCAAGGGGATCATCACCGCCTTGCTGGAGCGCAGCTCGGTCCTCGCTCGGCCCGACTTCAGCGGCCGTGACAAGCCCCTGGCCGCCAATATCGACCGCCTGATCATCCTCATCGCGCCGCAACCCGAACCGTCGCCCTACCTGATCGACCAGTATCTGGTCACCGCCGAACTGATCGGCATCCCGGCGATCATCGCCATCAACAAGGTCGACCTGCTGGGAGACGATCCCGCCACCTTTCTCGACCGCTTCGGTCACTACCGAGAGATCGGCTACTCCCTGATCGCCATCAGCGCCAAGCGCGAACACGGACTGGATCCGATCATCGAATGTCTGCGCGATCACACCGGCATTCTGCTGGGCCAGTCGGGGGTGGGCAAGTCCTCCCTGATCAACGCCCTGTTACCGGATCGCGACGTCCAGGTAGGCATGCTGTCGGAGGCCACCGGCCTGGGCCGCCACACCACCTCGGCGGCGACCCGCTACACCCTCCCCCACGGCGGACATCTCATCGACTCCCCCGGCGTGCGCAGCTTTCGCCTTGCCAATCCAAGCCGGGGCGAGCTGGAAAGGGGCTTTCGAGAATTCGCCCCCTACCTCGGCCGTTGCCGCTTCGCCGACTGCCGTCATGACCAGGAACCGGAGTGCGCCATTCGCGGCGCGGTGGAGGCGGGGAAGATTCATCCGGATCGGCTTGGCAACTTTCTGCACATGGTCGCGGCGGCGGAGCGGGGGACCAAGTTTGAAGGGTGAAGTTTGCAGTGTGAAAGGGCGGAACCCCGTCTTGGCGGCTCTGCCGCTCAGTTGAAGCTAGACGATAGCAAACCAAATGCCCGATTTTATTTTTTATTTGGTAGGAGGATTTTTGTATTTATTGTCTCCTTCTTACAGGAATAAAAAGCGAAAAGATTGGAAGCAGAAAGGAGAGGCATACAAGATTTACGAAGTTGGAATGTGGGTGTCAATGCCATTATTTATAGCCATATTATTCATTGTCGTGGTGGCGGGAGGAAACGTCTAAAGGATTAGAGCGAACAACAGTAATCCTTCTCGCAACACTGCTCCTGCGGTGTTGCGCACCCCCAGGCGCTCCGCGCCGAATGGTATGACGGGATTCCTTGGTTACCAGCCGCTGCCAAGTCAAACAGGGCAATAGCGTCGACGTGGGAGCGGATTGCATCCGCGATTGACGGGCTGCGATCAGGCTCCGCAGTCGCGGTTGCAAACCGCTCCCACAGGGTATTCACCGATGCTGTTCAAGAACGGGAAGGGGCGGCAGAGCCGCCAAGACACGGCATCCAGGCTGAGCCTGGATGCCAGAAGTCTTGTGGCAAGACGAACAAGAAATCCCGTCCATCCTGTAAATCCCGTTAATCCTGTCTAAAAACTCTCCTACTCGAACAGCGGCGCCACCCGAGCCAGAAATGCCGAACCGGGGGCCTTTTGTTGCAAGGCGTCGAAGTAGGGCCTGGCCTGTTCGGTGTCGCCGTTGGCGAGGTCGTGCATGAGCAGGGTCATGAGGGTGGAGGTGGAGGCCTTGCCCTCGCTGAACTCCGTGCGCAGGCGGTGTACCGGGTCCCGCGGCGCGCCGCGTAGCACCACGCCCCCGATGATGTCGGCGTCGCTGGTGTTGAGTTCATCCTCACCGTAACAGACCGGCAGGATGCGTCCCGCTTGCAGGCGGGATGCCGGGGTGACGCTCAATTGTTCCCCATTCGCCGCAGCCTGGGCCGGGCCGGTGAGCCGTAGCTCCTGGCAGTCCAGATACGAGACGATGGTGGCGCTGGCTTGATCTCCCAGAACAACACGGTCGCCCAGCTCCACCGCCATGCCGAAGTCGGCGGGCATTTGCTTGCCGGCGCGTTCGATGGTCACCTTTCCCTGTATGTCCATGACAATGCCGAACTCCACCGCCGTCGCCGTGACGGAGACCAGCAGACCCGCCACCAGGATTCCGAATTTTCTCATCATTGCGTTGCTCCCCTTTTTGCCGATCAGGCGAAACAGTCTGACCTGTTGCTCCCGCCCCTTGACCTGAACCGAATCCATGAATTCCGCACCATACCCCGTGCCGAGGGATTCCAGGGTGCTCTCACTCATAAGAATAGGCTTCCGGTAACGTTTTGTCTCGCTCTCGATCCGTGACGCCAGATTGACTGTATCGCCGATAATCGAATAGTCCATCTTCTCGGTGCAGCCGAGGTTGCCGACGATCGCCTCGCCGGTATGGATGCCGATGCCGATATCGATCGCGTCGACGCAGGGGAAGAGGCGGGTGTAATTGAGCTCTTCGAGGGCGTCGAGCATCTCCAGCGCGGCGTCGGCAGCGGCCCGGGCGCCGTCATCGGGGAGGGCATTGGGGGCGCCGAAGATGGCCAGAATGCCGTCCCCCAGGTAGCGGTTGAGGTAGCCGCCATGTCGAATGACGATCTGGGTCATGGCCTCGAAGTAACGGTTGAGGAAGGCCACCACCTGGGCCGGCGGCATGCGCTCCGAGAGGCTGGTGAAATTGCGGATGTCGGTGAACATCACCGTCGCGCGAATCGTCGCCCCGCCCAGCTCCACCTCGCCCCGCTCGATGATATCGCGCATCACCGCCGGGCTGACATAGCTGTTGAAGTAGCCCTGGAGCTTGCGATACTGGCGGTACTCCACGATATAGCGATAGAGCCCGCAGATCGCCGCCGGAATGACCAGCGCCAGCACGAAGGGGGCGGCGGGAAGCAGATAGTTCCATTCGAATAGCAGCGCCGCTGAAACGGGCAGGACTGCGCCGCCAAGCAGCAGCAACAGCACCGCCCGCGATGGCGGCAGCAACAGCAAGATCAGGCCGGAGAGCAGGGCAATCGCCAGTGCCGCGACCGCCAGCCAGGGGCCGCCAAGGGGCGTGATCGCATCGCCGGCGAGCAGCGTATCCAGCGCCAGGCCATGGATGTTGACCCCGTTGATACGGTTGTCCGCCGCGTTTGCTGGCGATGGCGGCGCGGCGTGGTGATCATGCAACCCGGCGGCGACCACCCCCAGCAACACGGCCTTGTTCTCCAGGCGCTGGCGCAGCCAGGCCTTGTCGCCTGCCCGTGCATGCTGCACCACCTCCGACAGCGAGAGAGCCGTGAACGGCGCCTTGCGGTAGTCGACAACCAGGGGCTCGGGCAAGGTCAGCTTCGGGTTCAGTCGCATCGCCATGCCCGCGGCTAGCGATAACAGCTTCTCGCCGCTACGCGGATGATAGTCGCGGATCACCCCATCCTCATCCGACCACAGATTGAGATACCCCAGCCCCCCGGCGACCATGCGGAACTTGCGGTCGGGCAGCATCCCCGACTCGCCGGCGTCGAAGCCAAGCACCACCGGCAGCCCCGCCAGATTGGCCTCGCGCAGCGCCTTGAACAGCGCCCGGTCGAGGGCGGGATCCACCGAATCGACGGAGATGCTGGGGATCAAATCCATCCCCAGCGCCGCCGCCTTGCCTAGCCGCGCGCCGTCGATGGCCGCCGCCAGATGTCGATGCCACAGCACCATCGGTTCGGAAAACGCCTCCAGGGTCACGTCATCCACCCCAAGGATCACCACCCGCGACGCCCCGCCCAGCGCCTCGGAGCGCGTCATCAGCCAGTCGTGAACCGTGTAGTCGATGACCTTGAACGGCCCCAGAAAACCCGCCAGCAAGGCGATCACGGTGGCGATGGCCAACACCACCAGGTTTCTCCAGGAAGCGGTTAGTCGCATTGCAAGCGCCCATTAAAGTGTTTCCAATGGGCATTATAGCCGTTACCGCCCGGATGTGGCCGCCATTGCGCGCCAAGGTAATCACACCACCAGGACGACAAGCCAGCCCAACACGGCCTACTCCCGGTGTTGTCTGCGCCACCAGGCGGGATTTGATGTCGGCATTAAAAACCTTGACGGACAAGGATGGAGGGGTATAATACCGCGCATCATCTACATCGACTCCCAAGGAGCAAGATCAATGCAAGACCGGATATTTCACAAGACAAGCCTCACCGTGGTCCGCCACGGTGCGTTGGATGTTGTGAGCTAGGTCTTCCGCCATGATCGACGGAAGACCTGCCGCAGGCAGTCGTCTTCCGGCCCCCCAGAGGCCCCGGTTGGCGATCTGCCATCCGGGGCCTCTGCGTTTTCGAGCCTGAAACTCGGCGCACTCAACGCATTCGTCGCATTCGCGGCGACGCCTCCCCCCGGAAAACCCAGCGTTTTGAAGCATCGTGTCGCGTCCAGCGGCGCCGGTTGCCGTTGTCCGTCACACAGGCGCGGATCGGCCCTGCGCGCCCAGGCCCCCCGGGGCCCTGAAAAAGGCCGCATGACCACTCGGCATCCACGACTCGGTGGTGGAGGCGCGTTTCAAACTTCGCGCTTCGAACTTCAAACTTTGGTTCCGCGACACAACGAACCAAGCGTTATCACAGGAGGCAAATGATGGAGAAGGCAGCGATCGATGAAATCCAGGCCTGCCTGCCCAAAGAGCGCACCCTGTTCCACTACCATCAGGACCGTTACGCCCTGATGCTGCTGGGCTGGGCCGCGGGGGAGGGCTGCAAGGTGGAGCGGCTGCGGCGCGGCCCCTTCGCCCCGTTGCTGGAGAAGCCGCTGGTCAAGCAGGCGCTGGCCACCTGTGGCGACGGCGCGGTGGATCGGGCCAGTCTGGAGGCGGCTTGGGCGGAGCGGTGCAACACCTTCCTGCTCACCCTGGGCAGTTGGGGCAGCGGCGATCAGCGTTGGGATCAGACCACCCGCAAGGGCTCCAACCTGGTGCTGCGGCTAAACTTCAATCAAGGTCACGATCGCGCATTTCGCGCAATGGTGAAGCCGGGGATGCGGCATCCCTTCCGCTATTACGGCCACCCGGTGATGCACCACGGCGAGCGGAACTACTGGCGCGAGACCCTGGCCTGGGCGCGCATGGATATCGACCTGGATCGCGGCGAGGCCCTGATCGAGGAGATCCAGAGCGACTGGGTGCGGCTGGTCAACGCCGTGGCCAAGGCCATTGGCAACGGCCACGCCCACTACCTTGGAGATGAGGGCGTCGGCGGCGAACCAGAGCAGGTCCGGGCCTACGCGGAGGAGGTCTTCGCCCCCTACCGCAAGCTCTGGGACCAGGCCATGCTCGCGGCGGCGATCCGCTTCATTCGCGAAGAGCTAGGGCTGAGGCGCATCTGGTACCACAGCTGGGAAGGCGGCAATCGGCTGAAAAGGCTGGTCTACAGCCAGCCGCCCCGCTCGCTCTATACCAAGCTGCCCCGGCGGTTCTGTTTCAGAAAGACCGAACAACCGCCGAGCTTCATCGGCGAAACCAAGCCGTACCAGAAACTGGTGCGCAAGACGGGACCGGTGCAGTGGCACCAGTTGGAAGTTTGAAAATCGATATTCACCACAGAGAACACAGAGCGCACAGAGAAAAGCGAGATGAGGAGATGAGCGTGTTGCTTCTTATAACAGCAATGGTTCGGGGCACCACCCCGAAAAATGAAATCGCCGCCTGTGGGAGCGGATTGCATCCGCGATTACGGAACTTCGATCTGGCTCCGCTTTCGCGGTTGCAAACCGCTCCCACAACGAGGCACGAATGTTGTTGCAAAGTGGCACTTCTCACGGACTTCAATTGCCCTCTCGAAATCAAGCACTCTGTGATCTCTGTGCTCTCTGTGGTTAAACAAAATTCAAAAGGAGAAAGACCATGCCGGTCAAAATGACAATCAACAAGGGCAAGGTGCCGGTGAAGATCTTCACCGACGACGTGGATTCCAATTCCATTGAACAGCTGAGCAACATCGCCCGGCTGCCCATCGTCCACGGCCATATCGCCGCCATGCCCGACGTGCATATGGGAATCGGCGCCACCGTCGGCTCGGTGATCCCCACCTTCGGGGCCATCATCCCGGCGGCGGTGGGGGTGGACATCGGCTGCGGCATGAACGCGGTGCGGCTGTCGCTGAAGGCGGATCAGTTGCCGGACAAGCTGCATCGGGTGCGCTCCGCCATCGAGGCGGCGGTGCCCGTCGGCTTCGACCAGCACAAGCAGGACCCGGTGAAGCGCTCCACCATCACCGCCCTGGACGGACGGCTGGACGCCATCTACGGCAGGCATCCGGCGCTGCTGAAGATGCAGAAAAACCGTGGCGCGCCCACCTGGGTGCGCCAGCTCGGCACCCTGGGCGGCGGCAACCACTTCATCGAGCTGTGTATCGACGAGGCGGACGACGTGTGGATCATGTTGCACTCCGGCAGCCGGGGCATCGGCAACTGCATCGGTCGCTACTTCATCAACCTGGCCAAGAAGGAGATGGAAAAGGAGCTGGGCAAGCTCCCCCACAAGGACCTCGCCTACTTCAGCGAGGGCCGCGGCCACTTCGCCGACTACGTCGAGGCGGTGCACTGGGCCCAGGACTACGCCATGACCAACCGCCGCGAGATGATGGGGCTGATCGTGGGGGCGTTGAAGGGCATTCTGCCGACGTTCCAGGCCACCAAGGAGGCGGTGAACTGCCACCATAATTACGTCGCGGTGGAGGAGCACCTGGGCAAACAGGTCTACCTCACCCGCAAGGGTGCCATCGCCGCCTACCAGGACCAGCTCGGCATCATCCCCGGCAGCATGGGGGCCAAGTCCTACATCGTGCGCGGCCTCGGCAACC
>JAABSM010000049.1 GCA_011390365.1 Gammaproteobacteria bacterium | reverse complement strand
CCCACTATATCGAGGCGTCACCATCGGATGCGGGGGAGACGATCCAGAAAGTCTTTAATGGATTGGTGGAAAATGAAGATCGCAATCGCAGGATAGCGGAGCAAGTACTGGCGGATTTCCGGGATGGTCACAAGATCCTGGTTCTCAGCGAACGCACCGCCCATCTCACCATCCTCGAACAGTTGCTCAAGGAGGGTATCGACGCGTTGTTCATCCTGCATGGCAGACTGGGAAGTAGGGAACGAAAGCGAATCATGGAAGCGCTGGAACGGCTGCCCGCCGATACGCCACGGGTGATTCTGGCCAGCGGAAAATTGATCGGCGAAGGTTTTGATCATCCCCCGCTCGATACCCTCTTTCTGACCATGCCGCTCTCCTGGAAAGGCACGTTGCAGCAGTACGCTGGGCGGCTTCATCGCAGTCACGCGGGGAAAGATCTCGTGAGAATCCACGACTACATCGATAGTGGACAGCCGCAGCTTGAGAGGATGTGGGGGAAACGCTTGAAAGGGTACAAGGCGATGGGGTATCAGGTTATGCAGGAAGGATTGTTCGATGTTTCTGGCGTCCCACCTGGGCCGTGAGGCCAGGTTATTTGCGATCACTCCAGACCGCAATCTTCACCTCTCCGCCATTTTATGGAAGAATCCTTCCCTGTTTTTTTACTCAAAAGGATCCATCAAGATGTTACGCGGTATTCTGCTTGTGTTCTCTCTGTTTGTCTCGGCGACCGGTTTCGCCGGTAATCTTCAAATCAATGACCTCAAGGAGGGCGATGGCGCGGAGGCGGTGCTCCACAGCAAGGTCAAGGTCCATTACACGGGCTGGCTGATGGATGGCAAGAAGTTCGACTCCAGTCTGGATCGAGGCGAGCCCTTCTCCCTGACCATCGGCATGAAGCGGGTGATCCCGGGCTGGGAGCAGGGCCTCGTCGGGATGCGGGTAGGGGGTAAGCGGGAGTTGATCATTCCCCCGGAGCTTGGCTACGGCAAGCGCGGTGCGGGTGGTGTGATTCCGCCTGACGCCACCTTGAAATTCGAGGTGGAGCTACTGGCGGTCGATCCGCCGAAGTTCCGCAATATCGGCAACGCCGAGCTGAAGTCGTTGTTGGACAAGGGCGCGAAGATGGTCGACATCCGCCGGCCCGAGGAGTGGAAGCAGACCGGCGTCGTCGATGGCAGTATCCTCCTTACCGCCTTTGGCGAGCGCGGCCTGATCAAGGGCTTTCCCGCCGAGTTCGAGAGGCAGGTTGGCAAGGACGAGCCGGTGATTCTGATCTGTCGTACCGGCAACCGCACCGGCGTCATCTCCCACGGTCTCTCCGAGCAGCTGGGGTATGAAAACATCATCAATGTCACCGACGGCATCACTCACTGGATCAAGGAGGGAAACCCGGTACGCAAGGACTGCCCGGAGTTCGCGGACGCCAAGCGCTGTTCTTAGGCGAGTTACAGGATAAAACCTACCACAGAGAACACAGAGCACACAGAGAAACTCTCGTATGGGGAAGCGGGTGAAGGGGAATTGTTAGTTGAAATCTCAATATGTTGAATATGCGCTAACGTTTTTCCTGCCCTTGTCACTCTGTGCCCTCTGTGTTCTCTGTGGTGTATTCTTTGTTGAAAATCGCCTTAGGTGGAAGGTGGGCCGCGAGGGCCCCGTCAAGCGATGATCGCCACGCCTGATCGGGGCAGGGGGTGGCTCAGACCTGCATCTGACGACGCAGTGCCTCGATCCGCACATCCAGTGGCGGATGGCTGGTTAGCAGGCCGGCGATGCCGCCGCTGCCGGAGCGGATGCCGAAGGCGGCCAGCTGGTCCGGCAGGTGGGACTCTTCCTGGGATCGCTTGAGGCGTTCGAGGGCGGCGATCATCTTCTCGCGGCCGGCCAGGGATGCGCCGCCGGCGTCGGCGCGGAATTCGCGCTGGCGGGAGAACCACATCACGATCATGCTGGCGAACAATCCCAGGATCAGTTCAAGGACGAAGGTGACCGCCATGTAGCCGAAAAATCCAAGCCCTTCACCCTCCTCGTCGTTATTGCTGAGGAAGGCGTCGATGGCATTGGCGACCATGCGCGAGATGAAGATCACGAAGGTATTGAGCACTCCTTGGATCAGCGCCAGGGTGACCATGTCGCCGTTGGCCACATGGCTGACCTCGTGGCCCAGCACCGCTTCCGCCTCGTCGCGGCTCATGTTGTTGAGCAGGCCGGTACTGACCGCGACCAGCGCGTCGTTGCGTTTCATGCCGGTGGCGAAGGCGTTGATCTCGGGGGCGTCATAGATCGCCACCTCCGGCATGCCGATGCCGGCTTGCTCGGCCTGGCGACGGACGGTGTCGACCAGCCAGCGCTCCATCTCGGTGGATGGGTTCTCCAGCACTTGGGCGCCGGTGGTGCGTTTGGCGATCCATTTGGACATGGCCAGCGAGATGAACGAGCCGCCCATGCCGAAGATGAAGGCGATGATCAGCGCGCCGCCGGTGCTGCGCCCGCTCACGCCGAAAATGCTGAGCACTATGCCGAGTAGCAAGAGAATCGCCAGGTTGGTGGCGACGAAGTAGAATACACGTTTCACTGCTTCTTCCTCTAATTGGTTTGGGTAATGGCGTTGCCAACCCGTGATTGTGGAAAAAATGAAATTTTACGCTAAATCCGGGCTTGGCGCCCCATGTTCAAGCGTGGTTGCGAAAGCGCACGGGCCAAGAGTGGCCGAGCTTTTTGTGTGTCGTTTTTTCAAGAAGTTCCTTTTCCTTTCCTTGTTGTTTATTGCGGTTGGCGTTCAGGCCGACAGCTTCACCCATCGCCTGGTCGAAGCCGCCAAGGAGCGCACCACCCACCAGGTCACCTACGACGGCGGCTACCGCTCCATTGACTACCCCAACGGCGACGTGCCCGACAACGTCGGCGTTTGCACCGATCTGGTGATTCGCGCCTTTCGCGGCGCCGGGGTCGATCTGCAGCGGGCGGTGCACGAGGATATGAAGGCCCACTTCGACCGCTACCCATCCCGCCGGATCTGGGGGTTGAAGGGAACCGACCGCAACATCGATCACCGTCGCGTGCCCAATCTTCAGGTCTGGCTCAGCCGGTTTGGCGAGAGACTGAAGGTGACCCATAACGGCGACGACTACCAACCGGGGGACCTGGTCACCTGGATGCTGCCGGGCAACCTGCCCCATATCGGCATAGTGGTCGACCGGCGATCCGCCGACGGCGAGAGGCCGTTGATCGTACACAACATCGGACGAGGGCCGCGAATGGAAGATAGGCTGTTCGACTATCCGATCACCGGGCATTATCGTTACAATCCTTGATCCCGTCCGATCCCCAAATGGCGCTCCCAAGGCCTCCTGAAATGCTGGAAAGACCATGAATGATGAGAATACGCCGGATACCGACGAGATCCTGACCCGGGTCGAGGCGATCAATGATTGCGCCTCGGATATCCGCCGCCTGGCGGCCGAATTCGATCGCCTCGACGCGGCGGCCTTCGGCGCGGCGCTGGAGCAGGCGATGGCGCGGGGCGGGCAGAAGGCGGTTGGACGCCTGCTGCTGTGCGCGGGGTATTTGGGCCGAAAGGTGGATACGTATCTGCTGAGGCGTTGCTATGACGCCTGTGATCCGGTGCAACATTCGACACTCGCCTTCCGGGCTTTGGGGGAGGCGGCGGTAGGCCTTTTGCTGGATTTGGCGGACAGCGTGGAGCTGGTGTTGCGGCGTCGGCTTTTCGCGCTCTACCTGGCGGTGCGGTTAACCCGGGAGTATGGTGTCGAGCCTGAGCCGGCGGCCAGGATGTTGCGCAAGCTGGAGCACTGCGAAGCGGTGAGTTTCGATCCGACGGCGGGGCCGGGGCTGAGCGCGGTGCGGCTATTGTTGACCGAAGGGGTGGATGCGTTTGATGCGGGGGCGGCTTTCATGGAGTTCGCGCAAACTCTGGAGGAGATTCTCCCGGAACATGCTCAGCGACCGCCGTCTTCCCTGGGTGCGCCGGTGCGCAGGGCGGTCCCCAAGCTAGGCAGAAACGACCCCTGCCGCTGCGGTAGCGGCAAGAAATACAAGAAATGCTGTTTCGACAAGGATCAGAAGCTGCGCAGCGACGCCTCCGAGTTCGAGGGGATTACCCGCAGCAGCCTGATCGAGAATCCGGGGCAGGTGGACGATTATCGCTTGATTTACCAGATGCGCTTGTTCGAATTGCGGCGAATCGATCCGTCGAACCTGAACGCGACCCAGCTCATCGCAGCCGCGCGGCGCGCCCAGGAGTTTCACGCCTGGGAGTTGGCGATGGGCATGCTCAAGGCGCTGGAACAGCGTAATGACAAGGCCGCGCCGTTTGATCCGAGGCACTATGAAGACCTTCTCTACGAGGTCTTGCGGAGTGGCGACCTGGCCTTCGCGCGCAGGCTTCGTGAAGAGATTCCGGAACCACAACTCCATGATCGGCGCGGCGCCAAACTACAGTTCGCGTTGCTGGAAAGCACCGCGTCCTTCGAAATACTTGAGGAATATGGCTGCCAGGCGCTGTCAGCGAGTGACGGCGGCGTTGGTACGCCGTTGCAGGATCTGTTTTTTGCGGTTGTCGAGCACTACCCTGCTTTGGGGACCATTCTTGGGCGGGCTTTGTTGGCCTCGGATCAGGAGTATTTCGACGAGGCGCTGGTGCTGGATGTGATCCGACGAGCCCGCATGAAACTCGATCTGGAACCCTGGGGCGATGTGGCGGAGTCCTTGGTAGACTGGGTCGAGGACCGGGAAAGCCTCAGGCGGCGGGAGCGCAAGGATAGCGAACAGGGGGAGCGGGTAAAGGAGCAGCTTCGCGCCATGCGCAAGGAGTTGGATCGTAAGCGCCACGAATTGCGGGATCAGGAGCAGCAGGTGACGCGCCTGAGCCAGGAACTTGCCCAGGCGGAAAAGGCCCATCGTGATCAGGACGACGGTACCCGCCAAGCGCCACCCGTCAAAGATGAGAGATCTGCTCAGGAGCGGGAAGAGATACTGGCCCGCTTGCGCACCCAGGTCGGCAATCTCAAGGCTGAGATCGGCGAGCAGCAGCGGGAGCGGCGACGCCTGCGCACCGAGCTGGCGGAGGAGCGAAAGCGGGCATCCGCCGCGAGCGAGGGCAATCCGCCCATCGCCGCTGCCAGGCCCGCGCAGGAGGAGGCGGCGGAGAGCCCGCGACCGTTGGGCAAGATCCTGATCCCGGAATATGCCTCCGCCTTTAGCAAACACTGCGCCGAGCTGTCGCCCCAGGTCGCCGCCGACGCCTTGCAGGCGATCGGCGACTTCGCCGCCCATGACGCCGGGATCTGGCGCAAGACCAAACCGCTGGAGCGGTTGCGGGATCACTATCGCATCCGCATCGGCATCGACTATCGGCTACTGCTACGCTGGAAGGCGGGTGACTCGCTGCGGATCCTGGATATCATCCCGCGGGGAGAGCTGGAGGCCTGGATCAAGCGTCACGGTTGATGCCGGGCTACGCGAGGGGCGGTTAGCCGCCGTTGGCGAACCGTTGCCGGATTTGAGACGATAGGCCGGTATCTCTCTGCTATCCAGTTCGCGATCGGTGAGATTCGCGGCCCCCACATCCGCTGTCGCCTCACATGCGAAGATTCTGATATAGTTCTCCCTTCATTCCCAGTAACCGTTTGCACAGGCCAGCAGCAGCAATGAGCGATCCCACTAGCGATCCCGTCACCGATCCGAACCAGAAATCCGCCCCCAGCAATTTCATCCGTCAGATCATCGACAAGGATCTGGCGGCTGGGCTCAATGACGGGCGGGTGCATACCCGTTTTCCGCCAGAGCCCAACGGCTATTTGCATATCGGCCACGCCAAGTCGATCTGCCTCAACTTCGGCATCGCCCGCGACTACCCCGGCGGCAAGTGCAACCTGCGTTTTGACGATACCAACCCTCACAAGGAGAACGAGGAGTTCGTGGAGTCGATCAAGGCGGATGTGCGCTGGCTCGGCTTCGACTGGCAGGACCGGCTCTACTTCGCCTCGGACTACTTTGAAAAGCTTTACGGCTTCGCGGTGGAGCTGATCGAGAAGGGGCTGGCCTATGTCTGCGACCTGAGCGCCGAGGAGACCCGGGAGTATCGCGGCACCCTCAAGGCGCCGGGGCGGGACAGCCCGTATCGGAATCGCTCGGTGGCGGAGAATCGGGATCTGTTCAAGCGCATGCGCGCCGGCGAGTTCGAGGACGGCGCCAAGGTGTTGCGGGCCAGGATCGACATGGCCTCGCCCAACATCAACATGCGCGATCCTACCCTCTATCGCATCCGTCACGGCGTGGTCCACCACCAGACAGGCGCGGAGTGGTGCATCTATCCCATGTACGACTTCACCCACCCCCTCTCCGACGCGCTGGAGGGGATCACCCACTCCATCTGCACCCTGGAGTTCGAGGATCACCGCCCCTTCTACGACTGGGTGGTGGCGCACTGCTCGGCGCCCTATGTGCCGCGCCAGTACGAATTCGCCCGTCTCAACCTGCAATTCGCGGTGATGAGCAAACGCAAGCTTACCCAACTGGTGGCCGAGGGCCAGGTGGCGGGTTGGGACGACCCGCGCATGCCCACCATCGCCGGGCTGCGTCGGCGCGGCTACACCCCCGCCGCGATCCGCGAGTTCTGCGATCGCATCGGCGTCAGCAAGGCGGATAACACGGTGGAGATGGGTATGCTGGAGGCCTGCATCCGCGAGGACCTGGATCGCAACGCCCCCCGCGCCATGGCGGTGATGCACCCCCTCAAGGTGGTGATCGAGAACTATCCCGAGGACCAGGAGGAGGAGCTGGAGGCGTCCAATCACCCCAAGGACCCGGAGATGGGCAAGCGCAAGATCCGCTTCACCCGTGAGCTCTACATCGACAAGGAGGACTTTCGCGAACAGGCCCCCAACAAGTACAAGCGCCTGGTCAGCGGCGGCGAGGTGCGACTGCGCAACGCCTATGTGATCAAGGCCGAACGGGTGATCAAGGACAACGACGGCGAGATCGTCGAACTGCGTTGCAGCTACGACCCGGCCACCCTGGGGGCCAATCCCGAAGGGCGCAAGGTCAAGGGGGTGATCCACTGGGTCTCCGCCAAGTATGGCGTGCGCGCCGAGGTGCGGCTGTATGATCGCCTGTTCAAACACCCCAACCCGGACGGCGACCGCTCGGTCAGCTCCTTCCTGGAACACCTCAACCCCGACTCGTTGCTGGTGCTCACCGACAGCGTGGTCGAATCCTCCCTTGCCGAAGCCAAACCGGAACAGCGCTTCCAGTTCGAACGGGAAGGCTACTTCTGCGTCGACGCCAAAGACTCATCCCCCGAGCGACTGGTGTTCAACCGCACCGTCACCCTGCGCGACTCCTGGGCCAAGTTGGAGAAACAGTTGGGGTGAGTTGTCTCGCACAAGGGCTGGTGAAGGGCTGGTGACACCGCTCCCGCGGTGTCACCCATCCAGCGGCGCTCCCGCGCAGTGAAGGGTGAGCGGGACGCAGGAGCGCCCCCGGATGCGTCACGCCGCAGGAGCGGCGTGACGAGGAGTCCTCTGGTTACTGTACCCCAAGATGTCCCGCCAGATAATCTCGAAAATGGCCGGCGGCGTCTGCGCCTTCCAGGTTCTCCGCCAGGGTCAGGGTCTTGCCATGGCCGTAGTGGGCCAGTACCTTGAATTCCTCTACCTGTTTCGCGCCTTGTCCGGTGCTGCCGCTTTGCTTGATGCTCAGGCGGCGGATCTCGCTGGCCGCCAGCTGCTTGCGCTGGATGGGGATGAACAGCAACCGGCGCAGCACCTTTATCCCCTGACGGTCGATCTCGACGCGCAGGTTGTTGAAGGGCAGGTAGATCGTCGCGACGGCGGCGAACAGCCCGACCAGCACGAACGGGATCGAGAAGAGGCCGATCACCACGCCGAAGAAGCCGCCGTCCAGCATGCCGCGCAGCATCATGACGCTGGCGAAGCCGAAGCCGCCGGCGAAGATGGCGGCGAACAGGGTCAATAGCTTGTTGCGAAACATCGGGAAGGCGAGGCGAATGGTATCTCCCTGATGTTGCACGCGCATGACGCCGGTGAGGCCGGATCGGTCGAAATCGCCGCGCTGGATCGATTCACGGATGGCGTCGGACTCCTCCTCCCGGCGCTGCGCCGCCTGTTCGCTGATGCTGGCGTAGGCGGGGTTGGATTGGCCGTTGCCGGGAAAGACCGGGATGTTGTATTGGCGGTCCAGGTCGACGCCGGGGAGGTCGCCCTTCACGCTCAGTCGCCAGAAGGTGTAGTTGCCGCTCTGCTTGACGTCCGCCTGGGGCAGGTCGTTCGGGATGTCGAAGCGGAAGCTCAGGCTGGTGCCCAGAGGGGTCTGTTCCAGGCCGGGTTGGCCCTCTTCGGACCAGCGGATTCGTTCGTGACGGGAGCGATTCTTGCCGCTGCCGGAGACGTAGCTATAGATGCACTCCAGAGAGATCTTCCAGGACGACGCGCCGGGCATCCCTGGTGTGGCGGAGGGGGGTGTCGGACGATCCAGGCGCGGCAGGAGGATACGTCCGCCCACCTCTCCGCCAATCGCCCCGGGGTAGGGCGCCATCTGGAAGATTACTCGTCCGAAGCGAGCGAACTCCAGGGTGCGCCGGATCGCGGAGTAGAGGAGAAAGAGGGCGGCGAGAGGAAACACCAGCGCGATCAGGATCGGGTAGTTGCCCTGGCGCAATTCGCCGGGGATGGCGTAGAGCAGTGCCGCGCTGGCGGCGGAGAAGGCGATGGCCATGAACCAGAAGGTCGCCATGCCGGCCATTACGTTGGAGCGGATCTCGGCGGTTTGCCAGCCCTTGCGGCCTTGCCAGTCGGCTGGGGGCGCGTCGCTCTGGCCAGCGGACGTTCGTTGGTGCTCCGCGATTCGCCGACCGCTGTATTCCAGAAAGCCGTCGCTGAAGGCGGGATCCTTGCTCGCCTCCCGCCACTCGCGGCGCATCGCCATCAGGGAGGGGCGTTCACTCCCCGCTGTCTTGCTCGGCTTGCGCAGGCCGATGCTGGCGACCCACAGGCCGATGATGATGAAGAGCGAACAGAAGCCGGCCATGAGGGCGAACAGCCCCCAGCGCATCTCCCGGTCGATGACGGCCTGGCTGGGATCGGCGGGATTGACCCAGATGGGGAGCGGGGCGTCGCGGCGCTCGATTTCGCGCAGCCGCCGTTGCAGTTGCGTGTGATAGTCGCCGATGTTGTCGTTGAAGGGGGCGATGTAAACCCGCCCTCCCTCGAATGACTCGCCGTTCCATCGATAGCGGTAGCGGGCCAGGGTCTCGCTCTCACCGCCGGAGACCTGGATCAGCTCGGCCTGGACGGGTTGCCATCGCTGCATCTCGCTCCAGTCCCGCCAGGTGACCCCGGCGGTTTCGGAGAGAAAGAACAGGCCGCCCCCGGCGAATATCAGCCCAAAAAACAGCGCCGGGAGGGCGCGCAGGATGCGCATCTCAGAAATCGAGTTGCATGCGCATCTGGAACAGGCTCGGATCGTCGTCCCCCCGCAGGCTGCCATTGCCATCGGCGAAACGGTCGTGATCGGTGATGATGTAGTTGGCCATCAGCCGCAGGTAGTCGTTGACGTACCAGTTGACGCCGAAGGAGAGGTTGCGCGCCTCGCCGCCGCTGATCGGCGCGTCGTTGAGGTCGAGATTGCTCAGGCGCAGCGCCAGCTCCCAGGCGCCGAAGCGGGACTTGGGCCGTACCCGCCCGAATGCGCCTTTCTCGAACAGATAGTTGCGGGACTCGCCGGTGACGAACCAGCTGGCGAAGGCGTACCAGCCGTCGAAGTCGAGATTCGGGCGGTCGTTGCGTTGCATGGCGCTGCGCATGTACTCCCCTTGCAGGGAGAAGGGCCCCCAGACGCCGCCCAGCTCCAGTACGCCGGCGTTGAGATACTTGACCTGGTCGATGATGCCGGTATCCAGATAATCAATCTCGCTGAGATGGCTCTCCAGGCCGGTGTCGTACTTGAAGCGTTTTTCGTCGTTGGGGCGCAAGTGGGCGAGGGATGCGCCAAGATGGAGGGCGCCATCCCTGCCATGCCAGGGGGCGACGGTGATGCGCCCGCTGGCGCCCCAGCCCTCGTCGCCCTCTTCATCCACGTCGTCGTCGAACTCTTCGCCGAACAGGCCCGCCGTGCCGGTCCAGTGTTGGCCATGCAAGCGGCCATCCAGGCCGATGCGATAGCCGGGGGTGAAGTCGTTGACCGCGGCCCGCTCCATGAAGGTGATGTACTTGGCGCTGGTGGTGTACTCCAGGCCGAAGGCGGGCTTGAACTGGCCGAAGCGCACGCGGGCGTCGGGCTCAAGGCCGTTGAACTGGATGAAGGCCTCGTTGACGTCGGCATCGCCGTCGGCGAAATCCACCGCCAGTTCGTAGCCCCAGTCGCGGCTGATGTCGCCCTTGATGGTGAAGGCGGCGCGGCGGATCTCGGTGCCGTCGCCGAGGGGCTGTTTGTCCTCATCGTGGAAGGCGGCGTCGAGCATCAGGCGACCGCGCAGGGCGAAGGCGGTCTCCGCCTCCTCATCGGCCGCCTCGATGCCGCCGCGGGTGCTTACGAGAACGCCGGATGAGGGGGGCGTGTTGAAATACTCGACCTGGCTGGAGACTGGCTGGCCGGAAACGGGCGGAGTGGCGGGGGGGCTTTCAAGGGCCTTGCGCAGTTGCTGATGCTGCTGGGCGGTGATGGCGCCGTTCTCCAGCAGTACATCGATCAGTTGCCCCAGCCCTTGATCGTCATCGCCCAGCGCGGCAAGCGGCACGGCGCAAAGCAGTGCGATCAGGCAGCCGACGAGTAGTGTTGCCGAACGCGTTTTCATGACGAACCACCCGTTGTTTTCATTGTTCGCTCCTTGTTCGATATTGGTCCTATTTTAGGCCATTTGCGGTCGAGAAAAAATAGGTGCTGCACTAGCCCCGGCTGAAGTCTCAACCGCCATTCTCATCTTCACGAATCAGGCCGATGATCGACCAGCCCGACTTGGGTTGCATCACGCCATTGGCGACGAAGGCCTGCAAGCGATCCCGTCCGTCAATTGCAAACAGGGGAATCGCCAGCTTGCCGTACTTCGCCTGGTAGGCGGCGAAGTCGAAACTCTCCGTCAGGGTGGTGGCGTGAATCTTCGCCCCCTTGTTGATCAGGCTCGCCAGCTTGGCGTAGCTGATATCCTCGCCGAACAGGGTATAGCCTCGATGCAGCTGGGGCAGGCGCTTCTCCTTCGGCAGGTGGGCGTCCACCGAGCTTTGCAGGGTGTAGATGCGATTCTTGCCGAACTCGCCGCGGTAGCGCAAGCTGGCGAGGGTGTTGAGTTCGCGAATCGGCGATAGCGCCAGCAGCCGGCCTATGCCGACCAGGTCCAGGTGGCGGTCGGTGTGTTCGGAGACCGGATTGCCGTAGTAGGTGGCCATGCCCTCCATGCGCGCCGCCTGGATGCTCTCCCAGTTGGAGTCGACCAGCAATACCCGGTAGTCCCGCTGCGCCAACCCCTTGGCGATGGTGCGGGCGACCAGATTGGCGCCGACGATGAGAAAGCCGTTGGGCTCCGGCTCCGCCACCCTGAGCCAGCGCGCCAGCGGGCGCGCCGTGGCGCTTTGAATCACCACCGTGCCGATGATCACCATGAAGGTGAGGGGTACCAGCATCTCCGCCCCGGCCATGCCGTGCTCTTCCAGCC
Source organism: Gammaproteobacteria bacterium (assembly GCA_011390365.1). Taxonomy (GTDB): domain Bacteria; phylum Pseudomonadota; class Gammaproteobacteria; order Chromatiales; family Chromatiaceae; genus SLIM01. Next base: position 19,375 of record JAABSM010000049.1, on the reverse strand, counting down.
GCAGGGCGAAGAGCGCCGAGACGGCGGCGGCGACGATGCCTCGCGGCGCGATCCAGGCGATCAGCGCCCGCTCCCGCCAGCTCAGGCGCGAACCCCAGGTAGATAATGCCACCTTCAACGGCCTCGCCACCAATAGCATCACCGCCAGCAGCCCCAGCGCCGGCCAGCCCAGTTCCGCCATGCTCGCCAGGTCCAGGCGCGCGGCGAGGACGATGAAGAGACCGGAGTTGAAGACCAGTGACAGGCTCTCCTTGAAGTCGAGGATCTCGGCGATGTCGATCTCCGGCAGATTGGCCAGCCAGATGCCCATCACCGTGACGGTGAGCAGGCCCGCCTCCGGCTGCAAGGTATCGGCGAGGGCGAAGGCCCCGAACACCAGCATCAGCGCGGTCATGTTGTGCAGGTACTCCGGCAGCAGGTGGTGACGCAGCAGCAGCCCGAACAGATGGCCGATGAGCGCCCCCAGCAGCAGCCCCACGCCCAGGGTCTTGAGAAAGACCAGTGCGATGTGCAGGTAGCCCTGGCCGCCCTGGCTGGAGACGATCAGCTCGAACACCAATACCGCCAGCAATGCGCCGATGGGGTCGATGACGATCCCCTCCCAGCGCAGGATATTGGCGATGCGGGCGTTGGGGCGCACCGTGCGCAGCATCGGCACCACCACGGTCGGCCCGGTAACCACCGTAATCGCGCCGAACAGCAGCGCCAGTTGCCAGGAGAAGTCGAACAGCAGCCAGGCGGCGACGGCGGTAATCGCCCAGGTCACGGCGACCCCGACCGAGATCATCCGCCGTACCACCTGTTCGAGGCCGGCGATCTCGCGAAAGCGCAGCGTCAGACTGCCCTCGAACAGCACCACCGCCACCAGCAGCGAGACCACCGGAAAGAGCAGATCGCCGAAGAGCTGGTTGGGGTCAAGGAGCCCGAGCACGGGGCCGATGACGATGCCGGAGAGCAGCAGAAACAGGATCGCCGGCAATTTCAACAACCACGCAGCCACCTGGCAGCCCAGGGCGATGAGGCCGATACCGGCGAGAAGAAGCAGTAGCTCGTGATGCATAGGCGGGCCTGGAAGGGATTCGAAGGCCGCGAAGGTCAGGATGGAATTCGCGGGCCGGGGCTATTATAGCGCCCCGGCCTGCTTTTTGGGGCAAGCGAAGGACAGGGTCGCGATTACCGCGGAGCGCGAGGCTCGACTCGCGAACGAGGGTGCATTGGCGCGTCAAGCCGCTCGCTCCGTCGTTCAGCGCCAGATCCGAGGTGTTGGAGGCGTCCTTGCGCTCCTTGGGATGCCTTACCCTGTCTCGGCAAGCGCCTTAGTCGCGAATCACGATCTCCACGCGACGGTTCTTCATGCGGCCGGACTCGCTGCCGTTGTCGGCGATCGGGGTGCTTTCCCCCATACCCAGGGTCTCGATGCGATGGCCTTCAATGCCGCGATCAAGCAGCGCCGCGCGTACCGAAGCGGCGCGTTGCTCCGACAAGCGCTGGTTGAACTCGGCGCTGCCCACGTCGTCGGTGTGGCCCTCCACCAGCACCGTCTTCTCGGGATACTCCTTGAGGAAGTGGGCGAGCCGGTCGATGGTGCTCATGGCGCCAGGCAGCAGCGCCGCCTTGCCGGTCTCGAACAGCACATCCCCCAGGGTCATCACCATGCCGCGTTCGGTCTTCTTCGCCTCCAGCGCCGCCAGTTCCTGTTTGAGGGCCTCACGCTCCGCCTCGGCCCGCGCCAGTGCCTGTTCGCGCTCTCGCAGCTCCATCTCCTTCTGGCCCAATTGCTCCTCGCGCAGGCGCTTCTCCCGCTCGATCTCCATCTCCCGGGCGACCAGCTGCTCCTGGTCCTTGAGCTTGCTCAGCTCATCCATGCGCGCCATCGCCGCCTTGCGCTCCGCCACCGCGATGGCGGTCTGGGTACGGGTCCCGCCGACATAGGCCAGGGTGTTCATGTCCGCCTCGCTTTCCGCCATCGCGGCGCGATTGAGGGCCTGCTGTGCCCGGTCCAGCTCGCTGGAGGCGTATTGCAATACCTTTGGATCACTCTTGGCCTGGCCGTAGGCCTCTTCGGCCTCCAGCAACGCCGGGCTCTTGGTGACGCCGCCGCAGGCGGTGACCAGCAGCGCGACGCCGCCGACCAGGACGATTTGACGTAATGGTTTGATGTTCATGGGTTCCCCTCGATTTGGATTCAGCGATTGGCGGCGCGATCGATTTCGTTGCGCAGGGCCTGGATGCTTGACTCCAGCTCGCTCACCGCGCGATCGGCCTGGGCCTGATCAGTGAGCGCCTGGGCCAGTTCGGCGTCGGCCTGGGCCTCGCTCGCCAGGCGGCGGGCGGTGTCATACTCTTCGCGCTGCATCGCCTCTTGGGCCTTGGCCAGCTTCTGTTTGGCGCGGTCCATGGGCACCGGGGCGTATTGGCTCGCCTCCTTGCTCTGGGCGCCATGCAGGGCGGTCTCCGCCGCGGATAGCTGGGCTTCGGGTTTGGGGGCGCCGCCGCAACCGACCAGGGATACGGCGAGAACGGCGGTCACCAGCGTTACGCCATGACTGCGTTTGAAAGGAAAGTGAATCGCCACGTTGAGCCCTCCTGTGGGATCATATGCTGTTAGGGTATTCGGCCCATGAGTCCTGTCAGCTTGTTGCGAGGCGATCCGTGCGTCGGGCCATACGGGCGAGGATTATTGGGGAATTGGCGAACCAGATCAAGGGCGCGGTCCGCATTTCGGAGATGTCGTAGTGACAAACGCGGTTTGTCAGTGGCAAACTGCGGGTTTGGTCCTCGTCACGCCGCTCCCGCGGCGTGATGCATCCGGGCGCGCTCCCCCGCGCCGCGGGCACGGTAGCGCCGGCGGCTGATTTGCGTTACCCGAGAGATGTATTCAGTCATGGCCTGAACCGAGAATTCTCCATGCCAACAATTCTCATCATCGAAGACGAATCGGCCATCGCCGACACCCTCGTCTATGCACTGGGCACCGAAGGCTTCGAGACCCGCTGGGAACGCCTGGGGGAGGAGGGGTTCAGGCTTCTGCAAGCCGAGCATATCGACCTGCTGATCCTCGACGTGGGGCTGCCGGATATCAACGGCTTCGAGCTATGCAAGCGCATTCGCGGCGCTTCCGACATCCCCATCCTCTTTCTCACCGCCCGTTCCGACGAGATCGACCGCATCGTCGGCCTGGAGATCGGCGGTGACGACTATGTCACCAAGCCCTTCAGCCCACGCGAGGTGGCGGCGCGGGTCAAGGTGATCCTCAGGCGGCGGGGCCGCCCATCGCAACCCCGATCCAGTGGCTTCGAGCTGGACACGGCGCGCCAACGGGTGCGCCTCGACGGCCAACGGCTGGAACTGACCCGCTACGAGTTTCTCATCCTGCAACTGCTTTTCTCACAACCCGAACGGGTCTTCTCCCGCGCCCAGATCATGGATCAGGTGTGGGATGAACCCGAAGCGGCCTTCGACCGCGCCGTGGATACCCACATCAAGACCCTGCGCGCCAAGCTTCGCGAGGTGCGCCAAGATGAGCTGATCCATACTCACCGCGGCCTTGGCTATAGTCTGCGTCTGCCCGATGCCTCATGAAGCTTGGTCAACGCATCTTCCTTGGATATGTCCTGCTGCTGATCCTCGCCGGTTGGCTCTTTTTCGACCAATTCACCAAGGAGCTGGTCCCCGGCATGCGCCAATCCCTGGAGGAGGCGCTGGTCGACTCGGCCAACCTGCTCGCCGAACAGGTCAGCCAGGAGGTGGCGCGCGGCGAGATCCGCCAGGGCGACTTCGCCGCCGCCATGGCCCGCTTCCACCAGCGCCGCCTCAACGCCGAGATCTGGAGCCTCAAGCGGCGACTGCCCAACCTCTTTGTCTACATCACCGACGCCAAGGGGCAGGTCATCTACGACTCCCGAGGCCTCGCCCTGGGCGCGGACTACTCCCAGTGGAACGATGTCTACCTCACCCTGCGCGGCGAATACGGCGCGCGCACCTCCCGCGAGGATCCCGAGGACCCGACCAGTAGCGTGATGTATGTCGCCGCGCCTATTTACCAAGGCGACGAGTTGATCGGCGTCCTCACCGTCGCCAAGCCGAGCATGAGCGTCCAGCCCTACATCGACCAGATGCGGGCCCAGCTACTGCAAAAGGGGCTGTGGCTGGTCGCGCTCTCCCTGATCCTCGCCGCGCTCCTCTCCTTCGGCCTGAGCCGTTCGGTGCGGCGACTCACCCACTACGCCCAGGCGGTGCGCGAGGGTCGTCGCATCCAACCGCCGCAACCCCGGGAACCGGAACTGCGCCAGCTCGCCCAGGCGATGGAGGCGATGCGCCGCGAGCTGGAGGGCAAGGACTATGTGGAGCAATACCTCCACACCCTCACCCACGAACTCAAATCCCCCCTCGCCGCCATCCGCGGCGCCAGCGAACTGCTGCGCGAAGCCATGCCGGAAGAAGACCGGGAGCGCTTCCTGCGCAACATCGAAGGCGAAACCCGGCGCATGCAGCAGGTCGTCGAGCGGCTGCTGGGACTGGCCGCGGTCGAAAAGCGCCAAGGCCTGCAACAGGTGGAGTCCCTGGATGTCGACCGCCTCCTCGGCGAACTGCTGGAGAGCCGCGAACCGCGCCTCAGAGACCGCCAGCTCAGCGCCCGGCGCGACGGCGAAACCGGCCTCACCTGCCAGGGCGAACACTTCCTGCTGCAACAGGCCCTCGGCAACCTGCTCGACAACGCCATCGACTTCAGCCCCGCCGGCGGCGAGATCCGAATCGGCGTCGAACGGACGGACGAACAACTGCGCATCGAGATCCTGGACCAAGGCCCCGGCATCCCCGACTACGCCGCCGAACGCCTCTTCGAGCGCTTCTACTCCCTCCCCCGACCCGAAGGAGGCGGCAAGAGCACCGGCCTCGGCCTCGCCTTCGTGCGCGAAGTAGCGGAGCTGCATGGCGGCCAAATCCGGCTGGAGAACCGAGCCGATGGCGGCGTGGCGGCGATGCTCCTGCTGCCCCGCGAACGGGGCGCGGGAGCGCCCCCGGATGCGTCACGCCGCGGGAGCGGCGTGACGAGTCTCTCAAGTAACTGGTGACACCGCTGGTAACTGGTGACACCGCTCCCGCGGTGTCACCCATCCGTAGGCGCTCCCGCGCCGCGATAACCACGGGACGCCGGAGCGCCCCAAGATGCATCACGCCGCGGGAGCGGCGTGACGAGTAAACCAAGTAAACCAAAGAAACAGGAGGCAATCATGGCACGTACCCGCTACCGCTTCGGCGAACCGGACCAGCCCCACTTCCTTACCTGCACCGTCGTCGAATGGCTCCCCGTCTTCACCCGCAAGGAGGCCGCTCAGATCCTCTTCGACACCTGGGACCACCAACGCCAGCACAACGGCCTCAAAATCCATGGCTTTGTCCTGCTCGAAAACCACCTCCACGCCATCGCCCAGGCCCCCGACCTCCCCAAGACCTGGGGCAACTTCAAATCATGGACCGCCACCCACATCATCCAGCTGCTGCTGCAACACAACGCCACCACCCTGCTCAAACGACTCGAATTCGCCCACAAGGCCAAACGCCCCGACCGCAGCCACCAATTCTGGCAGGAAGACTCCCACCCCCAGCAGATCCAGGGCGAAAAGATGATGCGTCAGAAGCTCGACTACATCCACAACAACCCCGTCGAACGCGGCTTCGTCGACGAAGCCGCCCACTGGCGCTGGTCCAGCGCCCGCAACTACGAAGGCCAACCCGGGGTGGTGGAAATCTGCACCGCGTGGTAAACATGCTCAAAGATCTGGTGGCACAGCAAAGACTGGTGACACCGCTCCTGCGGTGTCACCCATCTCCCGGCGCTCCCGCGCCGCGAACAGCCACGGGACGCAGGAGCGCCCCCCCCGGATGCGTCACGCCGCGGGAGCGGCGTGACGAGTGCCCAGAGAGAAGACTGGTGACACCGCTCCCGCGGTGTCACCCATCTTCCGGCGCTCCCGCGCCGCGAGCGGCCGCTCTCCGTCCCCGCCTCACACAATCCCCACCCAGCCCACACACTCCCCCCACATAGCCGGCGTAATCTGTACCCGTAGTCAAGCAATCCATGCAACTCAACGGGAGAGACGCCATGCAAAAGACCCTATTCATCAAACTCGCCATGATCGGCGGGCTGATCCTGCTGATGATGATCCCCATCGGCCTCATCGAAGACGTAGTGCGGGAGCGTGCCAGTTATCGCCAAAGCGCCCGCGTCGATATCGAACGTAGTTGGACTGGTTCGCAAGGGGTGATCGGGCCGCTGTTGGTGATGCCCTATCGCGAGACCACCGAGCGGGAGGTGTGGGACGAGAAGGATCAGGTTAATCGTACCGTCACCCGGCACTACGAACGTCGCCTGGTGGTGTTGCCCGAGGCGCTGCACGTCGAGGGCGACATCGCCACCGAGGAGCGGCGGCGCGGGCTCTACAAGGTGCCGGTCTATACCGCCGACCTGCGGGTTGGCGGGCGCTTCAGTAATCGTGCGCTACGTGAGACGGAGCAACAGGCGGAGGGGCGGATCGAGTGGCAGGCGCCCTATCTCAGCGTGTTCATTCGCGACCTGCGCGGTGTCATCAAGCAACCGCAGCTAGAGTGGGCAGGGCAGTCCATCGCCTTTGAATCCGGCGCGCAACTGAGCGCTGACGGCACCGGCATGCATGCCCGTCTGCCGGTGTTAAATGCCGCCGGCGAGGCGGAGATCGAATTCCGCTTCGACTTCCTGCTGCGCGGTATGGAGAGCCTCGACTTCGCGCCGGTGGGGCGGGATACCCAGGTCAAGATCGCCTCCGCCTGGCCCCATCCCAGCTTCGTCGGGCGCTTTCTGCCCAGCGCCCATGAGGTGAGCGCGGAGGGCTTCCAGGCCGAATGGCTCGCCTCCTCCTTCTCCAGCGGCATGGCCGACCTCGCCAGACAGTGCGCCCAGGGCCAATGCGGCCAGCTGCTGCATAACACCTTCGGCGTCTCCCTGATTCGCCCGGTGGACATCTACCAGCAGGCGGAGCGCTCGCTGAAGTACGGCATCCTGTTTCTGGTGCTGACCTTTTTCGCCTTTTTCCTCTACGAGGTGCTCAAGCGGCTCGCCCTGCATCCGGTGCAGTACCTGCTGGTGGGGCTGGCCCAGTCGATCTTTTTTCTGCTGCTGGTGTCGTTGTCGGAGCACATCGCCTTCGCCCTGGCCTACACCACCGCCGCGGCCGCCTGCTCGATACTGCTGGGGGTCTACACCGGCGCGATCCTGGCGGGACGACGCAGCGGCGTCATCTTCGGCGGGGCCATCGCCGCCCTCTACGGCGTGCTCTACTTCATCCTGCAATCCGAGGACAACGCGCTGCTGATGGGCAGCCTGTTGCTGTTCGCCATCCTCGCCGCCGCCATGCTCGCGACCCGCAATGTGGATTGGTACAGCGTCAAGGCGGATGGCAATGGGCGAAAGGGCGCCGCAACGGTGGTCGAGGGTCAAAGGGCTTGATGTGTGTTGTTCGGAGGCGATCGACGCGAGTGGCGTCGTTTCGCCGAATCCGCGATATTCGATTGCCATGTTGCCTTGTGGAAAAACGCGAACTATGATGATATCCACGCATGAAGCGTCTTTGTTTCGTCAAAAGCGGCAAGGGCAGGTCATTTTCAAGCTCTTAAAACGGGAGGTGTGTTATGTCTATTTTCAGTTGGACCGAGTTCATCAATGAGGTCAAGCGGAATGAGCGCGATGCAAGTTCGAACGATATCGGTACCGAAGAGCTGAACGAGGAGATCAACCGGGAGGGTGCTCGCTGGTCGGCGGGGGAGCGGGACGGGCCGCTCAACCTTCTGTTGGGACGGGGGCTGCCGGATCCCCCCGATTTTCCCGATCGGTCCGCCAATGAGAAGCCGCCCCGTTTTGAATCCGATCCTCCCCCTTCCGATCAGCCGGTCGCGGATGTCGCCGATGTGGACTGGTCCCGCTACGCCTCGCCGCCGCGGGATCAACGCCCCACCATGGCCTGCGTGGCGATGGCCATCGTCGCCGCCATCGAGGCCAATCTGCGCATACGCCGTCACAACGGGAATCTGCGCGTCAGGCTCTCCCCGGGGGCGCTTCAGTATTGCGAGAACGGCCCGCCCAACAGGGGCTGGGCCATCTCCAGCGGGTTGCATGCGGCGATGACCCGCGGCGTGCCGGATGAAAAGTGCCAACCCTGGAGCACCCGAGGCGGCTGCCGCCGCTGCCCAGATTGGGAAAGGCGCGCGGTGAAGATCAAGAGTTATGAGGTGCAACGTACCATCGAAGAGCGCAAGGCGGCCCTGCGCAAGGGGCCGGTAATCGCCGGCATGACCCTCTTTTCCGATTTCGAGCGTTACCGAAGCGGCATCTACAAGGTCACCAGGCACGCCAGGAATCTGGGGCAGCATGCGGTGGTGGTGCTGGGGTATGACGAAGATGAGGGGTACTGGCTCATCCAGAACAGCTATGGAAAGCATTGGGGCGACAACGGCATCGGCAAGGTCGCGATGGGGGATGAAAGACTGGCCATGGATATCCGCTGGGGTTTCTACTCCATCGGTGAGATCCTGGCACCGGAGAACTTCTTCGAACTGCCGACCCCCAACCGACCGCGCGACAACGTGGAGACGCCGTTCAATCTCGGCTTGTTTCTGTAATCGCGCCGGGAGTTCAGTCATCACCAGGGGGTGGACTTGCCCGAACCAAAGTTCGGGCTCCGTTGCCCGGAGCCCGGAGTTCAGTCCGGCAGCGGCTATCGATCCGGTTGCGGGGGGTACACTGGCGCGTCAAGCCGCGCGCTCCATTCTCAGCACCAAGCACTCAGTACTCAGCACTCAGCACTCGGCACTCTCAATGCAACCCGATGCGTTCGAAGCGTAGCATGAAGAACTGATCCAGTTTCAGCGGTTCATCGACGAACCGGAAGCCGGCCTCTTCCACCTCGGCGATCACCTCGGCGCGGTCCAGTCGCACGTGACTCTTCACCCAGCCAGAGGCCACGGTGGGGTGCTTGCGAAAGTCGACGATCACCATCTCTCCTCCGGGGCGCAGCGCCGCGTGGGCCGATGCCAGCACGGACTCGGGATACTCCAGGTGGTGATAGGTGGCGCTGCTGAAGAGCAGGTCCACCGAAGCGGGGGGCAGGTCGGTGGAGTTCTCGGCGTTGATGATCCCTTCGACCTGGTGAAGGCCCGCCTCGCGCGCCCGCGCCAATGTCCCCTCGACAAAATAATCGGCGATGTCGATGGCATACACCTTGCCCTCGCTGCCCACCTCCTCGGCCATCAGCAGGGCATGGAAGCCGGTGCCGGCGCCCAGATCGGCCACCGCCATGCCGGGTTTGAGATCCAGCGCCTTCACCACCTCCCGGCGCCGATCCCACACCTCCCGTCCCGGGCGCTCGAAGGTCCTCCGCCACTGTTCGAAGGCGGGTTTCTGGTAGTGATCGTTGATGCCGGGGCGCACGCTTTGTTCGGCGCCGCCTGGGGCGGAGTGGATTAGGGCCAGCAGGCCCAGAATGATCGGTATGACTTGTTTTGACGCGGTCATTGATTTTCCTCCGGACGTTGGAGGATCGCCACTCTTTCAAGGGCTGGCGATCCTGGATTGTCATCATGTGGCACAGGTTTTGTAACAGCCGCCATGGTATTCGGGTTGTACGGTCTACACTCAGCGACGGGTTGATTCGTCGGAACGTTTCCGTGTCCCGCGGGCAGGCGCGCGCCGAATGTCATCAAGATAAGCCATCGTGGCATTAGCACCGTCGGCTGCCTGACGGTTCGGTAACGGGCTTGGCGCCCATGGCGCACGGCAATGCCATTCAGTTGACGCCACGCCAGATTCCTGCCTGGCCCGGGGGGCCCCCTCGGCCGCGAAAAACCGGGATCCTGGCCAAATGGGCGTCCAGCTTTTTCTGACCATCCTCGACGAAGTCGAATTCGTCACGGATCTCTGACCAGCCATCCAGGATCCTCCGTCGGTATTGCTCGATTTGGCGTCTCATCCACGCCTCGTCCACATCGATCTTGCGAGCCAGCCGCAGGAAAGAATCCATGCCAACATCGCTGAAACGCTTTGACTTGGCGAAGTTCAGCGCCAATTTGTCCTCCGGCAGGTAGAGTAGCGTGGAGACGAGGTCATAGGCGGGGCTCAGTTTGGCGTTTACCCCATCTGGGTAGATCAGGGTCCAGTTCTTGTGGTGGGCATCTCCGTTGCCGGAGGCGATCACGAAAAGCAGCCGATGAAGAAATTTGTCCAGCCCCTCTTCGTCGGTGATGCCTCGAATCAGTGCCGCCAGCGTCTCATAGTTGTAGCGCTCGTACTTCTGTTGCGGAAACAGGCCGAGGATCTGGGCGAAGTCCTCCATATGGATGCGCCGTCCCGGCCGCGGGCGATCGAAGCGGCGGATGGCAAAGGCATACTGTTCGTCATGGGCGTGCAGGGATTCAGGGAGTCCATCGATATTTCGCAGCTCGATAAGCTCGATTTCCGGAATCTCGATACCGCTCGCCCTGGCCCACCGCATGGTCGCCCACTCGTTGCGCGGGACATGGGGATAGCGGGTATCCGGCAGCTTGACGATCCAGTCGCCACCCTGACCACTGACGGGAATGGTGAGGCCGCGTGCCCTTTTGTTGGCCGAAAACTTGAGCTGCACGCCAGCCAGTGAGAAGCGCCAGGGTTGTGGGTGGATTGGCTGCTCCTCACTCAGGCGACCCTCCGGAGGCGGAATAGCCTCCTCGGCGACCAGGCGAACGTCTCCTGGCAGGTCGTCACCCAAATGGTGCAGCAGGTAGAACTCCCGATTTTCAGAAACCCCGGCACGGCGCGCGATCAACTCCCGCAGGGGACCTTCCGGCAGCAGGTTGGAGAACCAGGGCGGCACCCTCGCCCGCGTTGAATGAACTTTGTCGGGGGCATCCAGGAAACTCTGGCCGAGAATGGGACGCGGCCAGGCCTGCTTGTAAGACTCCAACAACCGGAATTCGCAGCGCTCCTGTGGGTCGATCGAGAGCCGCCCCACTGGTAAATCGCCGATTAGCACCTGAAGGACCTGTTCGCCGCTCACAACTCGTATTCCTCATATTCGCTGTCGTCCTCCTCCTCATCGTCGTCGTAAACAATGAAGGAGTCCAGGGAAGGCCGGTCGCTCTCATCCCAACGTGCGCGTGAAGTAAAAAATTGCTTCAGATGACGCTCCAAAAACACGCTTCGAAGAATAAGAAAATTAAGCGCATCCCCCATGCGCAAGAATTCAAGCATCTCTTCGGTGATGCCGTGGGAGAGGAGGACTTTCGTGTCCCTTGTTGATTCGATTCGTCCCCTCAGCTTTGTTATGGGTGGGTGGAAGAGCCGATTGGCGATGGATTGACCCAACGCCTCATCAATCGATGCCGGGAAAATCTGGGGGATACGGGTGCTTCCCCGACGGCCACCCTTGTCCGCCAGCCACTCGGAGCCGAGCGGAGCGCCGCTCTCCAGGTGCAGGGGCTTCAGGTCCAGCAGCCCAAGGGTCTGTAATTTGCTGACCGCCGCGCTGAATTTGAATGGCTTGTCGATGGGCGGCGGTTCGAACGGGCGCTCCCTCACTTGCTCCAACAGGCGCTCGACGGAGGCTTCCTCGCTGAAGGGTGGGCCAATGCGCCACAAGGTCGCCTGGGTCGAGGCGGTATCCCCACGATGCACGCCGTTCAACGCGCCGCGCCACACCCATCGCGCCAGCAATTCGCGGGATCGTGGGGCAGGCCGCGGGTAGTAGTGGAAGAATTTGCCCAGCGCTACCAGTGGCTGCTTGTAGGGCAAGAGTTCGTAGTGGGGGATCTGTACCTCGTCGCGAATAAACTGGATCGCCCGTCGCGCCGCCTGTTCCGTCTCCTTGTAGGCGTTGGCGGCCTGTTCAGGGGTGAGGCGGATCTCTTGCTTTGAACTCCGCACATCGTCCCGCCCTTGGATGGCGAGGAGCAGCCGATAGAGGACCTTGTCCTCTTCGATATGCCCAAAACCCAATGCCTCCAGATCCCTCGCCACCTCCTTCAGGGATGCGGGGCTGGCTTGGCGATAGGCGCCATGCAGGGCATCGAATACCTCGTCGACCTTCAGCTTCTTGCCCGCGGAGTTGATCCGCCCGAATACCTCGCGCAGGATCGACTCATCATCGGTTTGCACCAGATAGGCGGGAATCTCGAACTCCCGGACTCTCTTCCCGAGCTGGATCGCCCGATCTCTTCGCTCGCGGTGGGTCGACGCATGCTCGAAGAGCCATTGCATCAGGCTCTCCGAGTCCAGTACCCGATTCATGGGCAACCAGCGCCCTGGGTCTTCACCAAGCAGGGCCTCCTTCGGAGGGGCGCGGAGTTCGACTTGATCGAGATCGAAAAACAGGGCGAAGGGCTCCGATTGGGGATCGCCCCCCAACAAGACACGGGTCAGGGAGGCGATGCGCTGCTGACCATCCACCACCCACAGGGCATCGGAACGGGCCTCGCCACTGGCGCGCACGGAGCCGATGCGTACCTCATCCGCCTCGGCGCTGGTCTGCCAGAAGAGCAGGGTGCCCACCGGATACCCACGATAGATACTGTCGAGCAGCTTCAGCGCGTCATTCCGATCCCAACGCAGGCCTCGCTGAAAAGGCGGGATTCGCACCCGCCCCCGGCTCACCTCATAGGCAAGATCCTCCACCTTGAAGGCGCGCGCCTCGGGGCGGCGCTCCAAGGACTTTGGTTCGGAGTCGGGGTGTGAGGGTGTGGACATATTCGCTATGCGGGTGTGCGCGGGATCAAGCAGGGTAGAGTGGAGTATTCCTGATCCGGGGAACCTGGTCAAATGCGGGGAGCGACCAGTGAACCGGCAATGCTTTTTTCGGCTACCAATCCGGAGCGGCGCCGCGCCCTCCAGGCGCTTTCCCTGGAGGCCGAAGCTTCAGCCGACCTTCGGCGCCGGCCATAACCAACTCAACCGTCATCCCGCACGCAACGCACCCCGTTGTCATGGCGGGCGATGTCTCCCTGGGGCCCGAAGTAGTAGAAGTCGCCATGGCCGACATTCGCCGTTTGCATGCCGCCGGTTGCGGCGACGTTGGTCTTGTCGTTGCTGCGTTGCGCCCCCGCCCCATGCACATCCACGATCTCGTTCTCGAAGTAGCCCAGCGCGCGACCGAAGGCGATATAGACGCCATTGTTGCCCGTGCCTTGACTGTTGGCGTGGGTGGTGGAGGTCCAGTAGTAGCCCCAGTCGGTCTCGGCTTCTTCATTGCTGAATGAGGCGGTGTCGAAAAGGGGGTCCATGGCGGCGCTGTCGGTGTAGTCCGGGGCGCGGCTGTAGTCGACGATGGAGTGCAGCTCCTTGGCGTTGGGCAGTCGCCAATCCGTGTAGCCGGCGGTAGTCGCCGCCTCGCAATGATCGACCGCCTGTTCGAAGTTCAGCCCAGTGGCGTCCGTTTGTTGCCACATCAGGCCGGTAGCGGCGTCGCTGATGGTGCCGTCGCCATTGTCGCTCAGGGCGTTGATGCCGTAATCCTCGTTTCCGCTGACGCAGCGCACATAGTAGGAGAGGGCGGGTTGGCGGTAGGGGTAGCCCTTGATCCGCCCATCCACGAAGTTCACGCCGAACATGGTGTCCGCGCCATTGAGGGTGCCTGCCGGCGAAACGTAGAGGGTGGAGCTGGCGAACTGGCCGTCGATGATGCGCTCGCCGGCGGCGGTATCGCCAAAGCCAGGCTCAAAGTAGGCGGCGTCGATAAAAGGGGTGAGCGAGCTTTCGTCCGCATCGGGCCCCGAGGGATCGGTACCCCGGAAATCCATCAGCGAGTAGAGCGCCTTGATGCTCGGCAGTCGCCAGCTGTAACCCCCCAGGCTCAGATTGGCGCAGTAATCGACGGCCTCCTGCTGGGTGCGTTTGTCGCTGCTGTCGACGCTGCCGTCGCCATCCAGGTCCGGGGTCTGGGTCCAGCGCAGGCCGGTGACCTTGTCGCTGACGATGGTGTCGCCATCGAGCAGGCTGTAACTGGGGGCGTTGCCGATGTAGTCGGCGTCATAGCCGACGCCACCGCAGCTCTCCTGGATTCCCTGGAAGTTGTAGCAGGTGTCCTGCGCCGTATCCACGATCGGGTAGGCGGAGGCTGAGGCGTTTTCGCTGACCGTTACCACGGCGGTGTCGGTATCGCTCAGGCCATCGTCGTCCGTCACTTGCAGGCCGATGGTAAAGGTCCCGGCGTTGGCGGAGGTGAACGCGGCGGATGCGCCGCTGGCGTCGTCGTACAGTCCATCCTCGTCCAGGTCCCAGGCGTAGCTTGCGATGCCGCCGTCGGGGTCGCTGGAGGCGGAGCCGTCCAGGGTGATCGCCACGCCCGCCGTGCCGCTGTAGGGGCCGCCGGCATCCGCCGCCGGCGCCTCGCCCGAGCCGATAATCGCCTTGAAGGTCGCCCCTTCGCTGACATGAAACCCCGAGGCCAGGATGATCGACTGGCTGGCGCCGAAGGTGACGTTGGCGCCAGAGCTGACGGTGACATCCGGACCGGCGATGATCGTGGTCTTGCCCCGGCAATCCCGCTTTTCATTGCTCTGGTAGGTGTACTGGCTGATGGTGATATCGCTTCCGTCGGGGCAGGGGTCGCCGGGGGCGCGGCCGGCCTGGGTGACGCCGGCGTCGACATCGGTGGGCGAGGCGGTGATCGGGCCGCCCATGCCCAGGGTCAACAGGACGAGGGCCGAATGGCCAAGGGTTGTCCAAGTGGTCGCGGCCGCCGATAGGCCCCGGGTGTTGCGCTTGCGGTTCATTTTTTTATTCCTCCCTTGCCGATGTGCCAATGGCGAAGCGCCCGGTCGGATAGCTTGAAGGACGGGCTTCTCATGATCAGTGGGAAACATTCCCACTTGTTGATTCGAAGTAAAGCAGAACCACCGCGAGTCGTCAAGGCATGCGTTCCCGGAGACGACCGGCGAGCCCAGGTTTGAGGCGTTTGCCCAATGGGATCAAACCCCCTGCATTGGTCGAAAACCGGGTAGAATGGCGCGATGCCGAAACGCCTCGAAGGCGAGCTGCTGGATGAATACTTCCAGGCCCTCCGGCAAGCGCTGACCAAAAACCGTCCTGACATCGACGAGGCCGCGGTCGAAGCGGCCTGGCGGCCCCTGTATCATCTCGCCTGGGCCGACTTCTACCGCTTCCTCAAGGGCTGGAGCCCTGGCCACTGGAAGATCCATGGCTACAGCGAGCGCATCGCCCGCGA
This sequence comes from Gammaproteobacteria bacterium, assembly GCA_011390365.1. GTDB lineage: Bacteria > Pseudomonadota > Gammaproteobacteria > Chromatiales > Chromatiaceae > SLIM01. Next base: position 4,148 of record JAABSM010000049.1, on the reverse strand, counting down.
GGTGATTCAGGCGATAAAATAGCCGCCTCGCCATGGCAGCGCCGAGTCGGGCGCGGCCGAATCCGATGGGGTCCATGTAGGTCGGATAAGCGCGGCGCATCCGACAACTCTCTGAATCCTGGCGGATGCGCTTCGCTGATCCGCCCTGCGCAATCGCCCATGGCACCCGACCCCGGGGCGAAAAACTTTGGAGAATAACGTGTCACTTGACCACAAAACCCTGGAGCAACTCCGCCAGGCCGCGATCCAGGCCGCCCGCGCCGCGGGTGAGGTGATCAACGCCCACCGTGGTCGCGAGATCGAGGTAGAGACCAAGGACCAGGACACCAGCCTCGCCGGCCAGGTCGTCACCGAGGCGGACCGCCAGGCCCAGGCGGCGATCATCGAACGCCTCGCCCCCAGCTGTCATCAGCACGACCTCGCCCTGCTCGCCGAGGAGACCCGCGACGATCAGGCCCGGCACCGCAAACCCGCCTTCTGGTGCATCGACCCCATCGATGGCACGTTACCTTTCACCCAGGGCATCCCCGGCTTCTCCGTCTCCATCGCGCTGCTGGCGAGGGACGGCACGCCCCTGATCGGCGTGGTGCTCGACCCGACCTGCGACACCCTCTACCACGCCATTCGTGGCCAGGGCGCGTGGAAGAACGATCAGCCCATTGGTATTCCCGCCCTGGATACGAGCCAACCCCTGGTCCTGCGAACCGACTTCAGCTTCGAAAAGCACCCCTGGTTCGAACAGACCCTGAACGGGCTGCAAGAGATCGCCGTTGAGCTGGGCCTGCCGGGGGCCGAGGTCCGCTTTCGCACCGGCGCCGTACTCAACGCCTGCGAACTGCTGGAGACCCCCCACATCTGCTACTTCAAGTATCCCCGCGCCAGCGAAAACGGCGGCAGCCTGTGGGACTACGCCGCCAGCGCCTGCATCTTTCACCAAGCCGGCGGTGTCGCCAGCGACATCGTTGGTGAGAGGATGGAACTGAATCGCCAAGGCTCCACCTTCATGAACCATAAGGGGATACTCTACACCAGCCACCCACCGTTGGCGGAGAGGATCGTCGCCATGTATCGTGGTATGAACGAGCGGTGTTAAACGGGGGAATCACATGTGAACGAAAATCGCGCCTATCGATGAAGTCTGGGTCGGGCGTCGTTCCGCGGGCGGATAAGCGAAACGCATCCGCCGTGACTCAAGACTGAGAAACCCGGTCCCTTGCCGGACGGGGCTTGCCGCCCCGTCCGCACCGTTAGCTGCGGGCAATGCGGCTGCGGTGGGTAAAAATCGGTAAGAGGTGGGGACGGGTGCGCAACACCCGTCCCGCGGCCGCTGGCGGGACTGACGACCAAGGGCGCAAGGAGCCAGAGTACCAGCCCGGGGGCTGCGCGACGGCCCCTCACACGCCAAGGCGTGTATTCCAATCCGCGACCAGATCGATAATGAAGGACCGCCACCCGAGAAGCACCATGCCCATCCTGAAAAAAAGCCTCGCCGCCTGGAATACCCCCGCCTTTGAAGAGACCCTCAAGCAGGAACTGGAGGCGCTCCCCGCCAAGCACCTGCACCTGCAACGGGCCATGGAACACGGCTCCGCCCTGGGGACCCAGCCCCCCAAGGTATCGATCCTGTCCGCCCGAGAAGAGGAGAGCACCGTGACCATCCGCGTCGGCATCTTCTTCTCCAGCATCATCGCCGGCTGCAACTGCGCCGATGACCCGACGCCGATGGATGAAATCACCGAGTACGCGCAGTTGGGACTGACCATTGAGAAGCAAACCGGCGAAGCGGTAATGGAGATAACCGCGTAGATTGCGTCGGCCCCGCTCGACAGGTTACTTGGCAAATGAGGCCGCGCCCCAATCAAACAGGGTGCAGGGCAATGTCATTAACTTAAGCGCCACGCCAGGTTCCCGCCCTTGATGCGCCTGACTCCGGGGCAGCCCGGAAATCGCTGGATCGGCATAGGATGTGCCGAATAAAAAGCCTTGTCGCTCGGTCGACGGCACATCCTATGAAGAACCAAAAACGGTCGGCGAACCCACGAAATGAGGCGCATCATTCCCGGAAAATGCCATGGTGGCTTAAGTTAATGACATTGGGGTGCAGGGGCTCGACCATGTCCTCCAGCAGATAGGGGGCCAGATCCGCGGAATCGACCCGCGCCCGGAACGTTTGCCTGGCTACCAACCCATGCGGCTTAACCTCATGACCCGGTGGGTGTCCAAACGTTCCAGTCGGGTGTGCAACACTCGACCGGCGAATTGGTACGTTTAAGCCGCGTGGATTGCGCGCCTAACGCACCGCTGCTGAATCATTGCATGCGGGCTTGCCCCAAATGCTCGCGAAAACTCTCCCTGGCTCCATTTCTATTTTAATCCCCTTGGACCGAGACTCGACAACCAACGCATCCGCCTGAAGCTGGCTTGTAATGACTATTTTTTTGGATATGTCTTTTTATAGCCATATGCGGTTTTCAACAGCTTTCTTGCCTCGGATTCAGCGAGCTGTCCTTCATCTGCTCTGATATATCCGAACCCGAAAATGAAACAACTCGAGGCATCCATCAAGGCGACGATATCAAAATTCCCATCGCGATCCGTGATGACCGGGACTTCATCCAATTTGAGCAGGATCCACATCTGATTTACATGGAGTTGGTTTGGATGAAGCATGGGATAGCCCCTTATCTGATAACTGAGGCAGACCTCGGCACGAGGGTTTTTGGTAATCAATCACCCCGGCGGCATGCGCGGCGGGGCGGTGTCGTGGATGAGCTGGATCTCTTTTTCGGTGAGGCCGTAGGCCTGGTAGATCAGTTTGGCGATCTGGTGTTCGAGTTTGCGGGTCTCGGCGGCGCGGATGCGGGCGGGTTCGGCGTATTGGGCGTGGGTTTCCCGCAGTTCGGCGAGGTCCTTGGGGCCGAGTCGGGCGGCGCTCTTGGGGCGGCGTTTCTTGACCTCCTTGGCGAAGGTGTCGGCGTCGAGTTCGGGGTAGGCGGTGAGCTTTTGGCCGGGTTTCTCGATCTGGTGTTCGAGGCGCAGCCAGTGGAGGAGTTCGGCGCGGGCCTTTTGCTCTTCGGCGGCGAGGTCGATGAGGCGACGGGCGCGGGTTTCGGCCTCGGTGCGGAGTTCGGTTGACGGCTCGGCGATGGGCAGTTGTTCCATGCGGTAGCCCGCCGGGTTGAGGGCCTCGTCCTTCATGTGGGCGAGGTAGCGCCAGTTGTGCCACCACATCAGCGGCGAGTTGAGACAGGCGAGCAGGTAGAGATCATCGCTGGGGATCAGGAAAACCTTGTTGTTGCCATAGAGCGCCCCTTCGGAGAGGCAATATTGGGGGTGAAACTGGATCTCCTGATAGAGGATCTTCGCGCGTTCGAAATGCTCCCAATACTCCACGCTGTCCTGAATCTCGTACCACTGGTACCTGCCCTGCTTTCGTCCCAGCCACTGGCCGTCCTTTGCTGGTTCCCAATCAGCGGGACGAGGCTCGAGCTGTTCCCGAAACTGCTCCAGATACTGCCGCACCGCCGGATAGGCGTCGATGTCGGTGCCCCGCCGGGTGAAGATCATCCATAGCCCCTGCCACTCCGGCGACCAGCGGGTGATGTCCTGACCGCGCAGGTAGGGGCGGATGATCTCGGCGCAGGCGGGGTCCTGGTTGACCAGGCGGGTGCGGGTGGCGTCGTCGATGAGGAAGGCCTGGTTGAAGCCGGTGAGTACGCCGCGATAGGGCTTTACCCCGGCGAACTCCCGCAGCGGTACGCCCCGGGCGCGGATCTTGGCCATCAGGTCGTCGACGGCGGCGGGTTCCAGGCTCCAGGGTTCGGCGCTGAAGCGGGACCAGGGTACGGGGTGGGCGTGTTGTTCGACGAACTGTTCCAGGGAGAGACCAGGGTCGCGGTCGCGGGGGACGGTACAGACGCGGACTTGGGGATTGGGTTCTTGAGCGAGCTCCGGGGTTGTTCGGGTTTGGGTCGCCGGGTTCGTAGCCCTCACCCCAACCCCTCTCCCTCGGGGAGAGGGGCTATTTTGCGCATTCACCACACCCTCTTTGCCACGGAGCGAGGGGCTTTTCTCCCCCTCCCCGCGGGAGGGGGTTGGGGGGAGGGTCTGGGTCGAGTCACCATCAGGCCGTTCCTCGCCGCCGTCGC
>JAABSM010000048.1 GCA_011390365.1 Gammaproteobacteria bacterium | reverse complement strand
CTTCCCCTCCCCCGTTCTCTCGCGGGTTGGCCGAACTCAGCTCGGCCATCAGAAACTCCCCAACACCCGCAGATAGAAGCTCTTGAGGTAGGCGGTTTCGGGGATCGCGGGGTGGACGGGGTGGTCCGGGCCTTGCTGGCCCTTTTCCAGTAACTGGATGAACCGATCGGTGTGGCGGGCGGCTTGCTGGCATTCGTTGAGCAGGCTCTCTTCGCTCATGTGATGGGAGCAGGATGAGGTGATGACCATGCCGTCCTTCTCCACCAGTTGCAGGGCGAGCTGGTTGAGGCGGCGATAGGCGATGGCCCCTTGCTTGAAGTCCTTGCGTTTTTTCACGAACGCCGGCGGATCGACCAGCACCAGGTCGAACTTGCGCTGCTCCTGGCGCAGCGCCTTCATCACCTCAAAGACGTCGCCCTGCTCTACCGCGACCCGCTCGGCGACGCCGTTGCGCTCGGCGTTGGCGGTTACCGATTCCAGGGCGGCGGGTGAGGCATCGACGCAGAGCACCTCGCTGGCGCCCTTGACCGCCGCCTGCACGCCCCAGGCGCCGGCGTAGCTGAACAGGTCAAGAACCCTTTTACCGGCGGCATGGCGATGCATGCGCTGGCGATTGGCGGCCTGATCATAGAACCAACCGGTCTTCTGGCCCTCATGCAGGGAGGTTTCGAAGGGCATGCCGTGTTCGCTCAGTTCGACCCGTTCCGGGACCTGGCCCACCGCCTCCACGTAGCGATCCAGGCCTTCCAGTTCTCGCGCGGGGGTGTCATTGCGCAGCACCATCCCCTTGGGCTTGAGGACCTTGTCGAGGGCGGCGATGATCGCCTCCTTGTGGCGCTCCATGCCAGCGGTGGTGATCTGAAGTGAAACCACGTCGCCGAAGCGGTCCACCACCAGCCCGGGCAGGCCGTCGCTCTCGCCGAAGAGGAGGCGATAACAGGGGGCATCGAAGAGACGTTCGCGCAGGCCGAGGGCGATCTTGAGGCGATGCACCAGCAACGAGCCATCCAGCGGGTGGGCGCGATCGCGGCTCGCCAGACGCACCGCAAGCAGGGTGTGGGGGTTGATGTAGCCATGTCCCAGCCATTTACCCTGGTGGTCGAGAACCTCCACCGGGTCCCCGGCCTGATAGCCTTTGATCGGTGACCGGGCGGTGTCGATTTCGTTGCTGTAGACCCAGCAGTGGCCGCCGCGCAGGCGACGTTCCTGGTGTTTTTTCAGGTAGAGGGGGGAGGTTTCCATGGCGATGCGATCCGGGTTGTCGGGAAAGCCGACAAGGGTACCAGATTCCGCGCAAGACGGTTGCCTGTCATGCACTCGCGCCCGAATATTCCCGGGCAGGTCCAAATCGGTTAGAGTGACGGCTTTGCGAACCTCGCCCCAAGAGACATGATGCATACACCGCTGACCCCCATTTTCGCCCTGCTCCTGAGCGCCCTTGTCCTGGCCAACCAGTCGCTCGCCGCTGAGTCGGCGGAGGCGCCGGTGCTGGTGACGGTCGCCCCCCTCTCGTCACTGCTGTTCCGCCCCCGCCACTCCGCCCCGGCGACGGTGGAGGCGTTGAACCAGAGCGACATCGTCGCCCAGACCTCCGGCGAGTTGCGGGAGTTGCCGATACGGGTGGGGGATAAGGTAGAACAAGGCGGGACGCTGGCGCGGTTGGACTGCCGCGACAATGAACTGCTGCTACGCCAGCGACAGGCCCAGTTCGACAGCGCCCAGGCGCGCCTGGCGCTGGCGCAAAAGCAGATGCGGCGGATTCGCTCGCTGGCGGGGGATCGCAATGTCTCGGAGGAGTTGCTGAATCAGAGCGAATTCGAACTGGCGGACGCCCGCGCCGGGCTGGCCCTCGCCCAGGCGACGCGGGAGGGCGCGGAGCTGGCGGTGGCCCGCTGCACCATCGAAGCCCCCTTCGCCGGCATCGTCCTGGCCCGACTCGCCAACGTCGGGGAGTATCTGTCGCCGGGCCAGCCCCTGGCGCGCCTGCTGGACCATCAAGAGCTGGAGATCAAGGCGATGCTGCCCGCCGATCTGGCGGAGCCGGCGGCAACAGCGCAAGCGCCCATGCTGGAACTGGGTGGCGAGCAATTCCCGCTGCTCTTCGCCCGGCTGGTCGCCGCCATCGATCCCATGGGGCGCAGCCGGGAGGCCCGTTATACTTTTGCCGATGCAGCCGCGCTGCCCGGCGCATCCGGTCGCCTGACATGGCGGACCGAACACCCCCACCTGCCGGCGGATCTGGTGGTGGAGCGGGATGGACGGCTGGGGATCTTCCTCGCCAAGGGTGAAACCGCCCGCTTCCACCCCCTGCCCCTGGCCATCGAGGGCCGCCCCGCCCCGGTTGCATCGCTGGACGAGGCGAGCCTGGTGATTCAGGCGGGCCGCGAAGCGCTGGTGGATGGCGCGGCGCTGGCGATTGCCCGGTAGATATTCCTGAGCAGCCGCTCTACTACGCCTTGCGGTAGACCTCCGCTCCCTGCTTGCGAAACTCCTCCGACTTCTCCTGCATACCGGCATCGAAGACCTCCGCTTCATTCAGGCCGTGCTGCTGGGCGTAGTCGCGCACGTCCTGGCTGATCTTCATGGAGCAGAAGTGGGGGCCGCACATCGAACAGAAGTGGGCGACCTTGGCCGACTCCTTGGGCATGGTCTCGTCGTGGAACTCCCGCGCCTTCTCCGGATCCAGGCTGAGGTTGAACTGATCCTCCCAGCGGAACTCGAAGCGCGCCTTGGACATGGCGTTATCGCGCAACTGCGCACCGGGGTGACCCTTGGCGAGGTCGGCGGCGTGGGCGGCGACGCGATAGGAGACGATGCCCTCGCGCACGTCTTCTTTATTCGGCAGGCCCAGGTGCTCCTTCTGGGTCACGTAGCAGAGCATGGCGGTGCCGTACCAGCCGATCTGGGCCGCGCCGATGGCGGAGGCCAGGTGGTCGTAGCCGGCGGCGATGTCGGTGACCAGTGGGCCTAAGGTATAAAAAGGGGCCTCGAAGCAGTCCTCCAGCTCCTTGTCCATGTTCTCCTTGATCATCTGCATGGGCACATGGCCCGGACCTTCGATCATCACTTGGCAGTCGTGCTTCCAGGCGATCTTGGTGAGTTCGCCGAGGGTCTCCAGCTCGCCGAATTGGGCGGCGTCGTTGGCGTCGGCGAGGCTGCCCGGGCGCAGGCCGTCACCCAGGCTGAAGGCCACGTCATAGGCCTTCATGATCTTGCAGATCTCTTCGAAGCGGGTGTAGAGGAAGGATTCCTTGTGATGGGCGAGACACCACTTGGCCATGATCGAGCCGCCGCGGGAGACGATGCCGGTAAGGCGCTCGGCGGTGAGGGGCACATGGTGGAGGCGCACGCCGGCGTGGATGGTGAAGTAATCCACCCCCTGCTCGGCCTGTTCGATGAGGGTGTCGCGGAAGATCTCCCAGGTCAGCTCCTCGGCCTTGCCGTCGACCTTTTCGAGGGCCTGGTAGATGGGCACGGTGCCGATGGGCACGGGGGCGTTGCGGATGATCCACTCCCGGGTCTCGTGGATGTTCTTGCCGGTGGAGAGGTCCATCACCGTATCGCCGCCCCAGCGGATCGACCAGACCATCTTCTCCACCTCTTCGGCGATGGAGGAGGTGACGGCGGAGTTGCCGATATTGGAGTTGATCTTCACCAGGAAGTTGCGGCCGATGATCATCGGCTCCGCCTCCGGGTGGTTGATGTTGCAGGGCATCACCGCGCGCCCGGAGGCGACCTCGTCGCGCACGAACTCGGGGGTGATCTCGTCGGGGATGGCCGCGCCAAAGCGCTCGCCGCGATGTTGGCGCAGCAGTTTGGCGTAGCGGGGGTCGTTGCGCAGCTCTTGCAGGCGGCAGTTCTCGCGGATCGCCACGTACTCCATCTCGGGGGTGATAATGCCCTGGCGGGCGTAGTGCATCTGGGTCACATTGCCCCCGGCCCTGGCGCGCAGGGGTTTGCGCAGGTGCTCAAAGCGCAGATAGTCAAGCGCGCGATCACTGGCTCGATTCGCGCCATATTCCGAGGTGGGGCCGTCGAGCTGTTCGGTATCGCCGCGCTCGGCGATCCAGCCCGAGCGGATGTCGGGCGCGCCCTTGAGCAGGTCGATGGTGACGTTCGGGTCGCCATAGGGGCCGGAGTTGTCATAGACCGGAATCGGCGGATTCTCCTCGGCCCCGAAACTGACTGGGGTCGGGGTCTGAAGGATCTCGCGCATCGCCACCCGCAGGTCGGGACGGGAGCCCTCCACGTAGATACGGCGAGAACCGGGATAGGGGCGGGTCACCGCTTCGGAGAGTCGGGTGGCGTGTTGCAGGATGTCTTCAGGGATGGCGTTCATGCCTCGATTCCTATCTTGGGTGATCTTGGGTGAGCGGATCGGGTGCGCGGGGAGGGAATCGGGCAAGGCAGCGCTTCCCTCCGCCGGCATTGACCGGATCAGGTTCAAAGGGTATCTCTCAGCCCGCGATCGCGGGCACCCCCAGCGGCCGATATGGTTACCGGCGAAGGACCACGTTAACCAAACCGCGGCGGTTATGCAACCGGGCGAGTGATGCGGGGAGGCCACGCCGGCGTCTTATGGCACTGGTCCGCCGGTTTTTGGAGTACAGCCCAATGTCATCAAGTTAACGCTACCCCAGGCTCCAACCGCTGATGCGCCGCATTCCGTAGCAACCCGGAAATCGACGGAGAACGCTACGATGGCTTATCCTGATGAGATTGGAGTACTGCCCCGGGGCGGTGCGATTGCCCGTCGCGCGCCAAGGCGTGTACCCCCCATCCCAACCAGATCGATATCAGTCCTTGTTGGCAAGATAGGCGGCGATCGCCTCCATGTCCCTTTGCGAGAGGGAGAGGGCGACGCCGGTCATCCAGGGGTTGACGCGCTTGCCGCTCTGCATCTTGAACTCATTGAGCATCTTGACCACATAATCCGGACGCTGCCCGGCGAGGCGCGCGTAGCCCTCGTCGCTGCGACCGTTTTCGCCATGGCAGCTCGCGCAACGCTCGGCGAAGATCTCCTTGCCGAGGGGGATCAGCTCGGTCTTGCCGCCGCCGAAGGTCTGCTCCGGCAAATCGCTGTAGAAGAGGGCGATCTTGAGCATGTCTTCCTTGTTGAAGGTCTGGGCGAGATTGGTCATGAGAAAGTCGTTGCGCCGGCCATCCTTGAAGCGTTCGAACTGGTCCACGATGTAGGCGGGGTTCTGGGCGGCGAGGTTGGGGGTCCCTTCCCGCACCGACTTACCATCCGCGCCATGGCAGGTCTTGCACAGCACGGTACGGGCGCGTCCCTCTTCAATGGCGATGTCGTGGGCATGGTCATCGGCGGTAATCTCCTTGAGACGCGCTTCGAGTTCCTGACGAATCTCGGTGTCGATCTTGGTTGCCGAGGGATCGGCATCCATACCCTGGGCGGATACCGCCGCGGCGGCGAAAGTGAGCGCCCCGGCAAGGGTCAGACAGCTCAGTCGGTGGGATAACTTCTGATACATATTCATCTTTCTGCTGGCAATGGTGTTCAAATTGATCTGCATCTGGCGGATCTGCAGTTGATGGTGGACGTCCATTCCGGTCCGTGCCCTGCACGGCCCATGATAAACCGAGGCCTTGCTCAAGGCGATAGATGAACCCCGTCAAAACACCAAAGAGGGATCTTTCTACCCCCAAGGTACGGGTTCCTCTATGCCGAAAGAGATAGAAACCCCCGCCCTCTCTGGTCTATAGCGACGGGTTGGCGCGGCCAAAATCGAGTTAGTATATCGCAGTCATCGCCAATTTTTGGTGTTTTGCCGAAATTTTTGCTCCGACTCAACGGGGCGGCTCCACCTCGCCGGCCACTTCCAGTACCAGCCCGGCGGCATCCTTGCCCGAAAAACGCACCTCGTTGTCGAGCACCAGGCGATGGGCAAGCACCGGGGTCAGGGCCTGGCGCACATGATCCGGGGTAACGAACGCCATCCCGTCGAACAACGCCAGGGCGCGGGCCAGGTTGCGCAGCGCCAGTGAGGCCCGCGGCCCCGCCCCCAGCAGCACGCCGGGGTGGTTGCGCGTCGCCTTGACCAGAGCGGCGATGTAGTAGAGCAACTCGTCACTGACCCGAACCTGCTCCGCCGCCTCGCGCGCATCGCGGATCTCGTCAACACCGCCGACGGATCGCAGCTCCCGCATCGGGTCCCCTTCGCTGCGCGCCTTCATCATCGCCACCTCCTCGTCGCTGTCGAGGTAGCCCAGGCCAATGCGGATCAGAAAACGGTCCATCTGGGCCTCGGGCAGGGGGTAGGTCCCCTGCAACTCTACCGGATTCTGGGTGGCGATGACGAAGAAGAGCGCGCCCAGCGCCCGGGTCTCGCCCTCGACGCTCACCTGCCCCTCCGCCATCGCCTCCAGCAATGCCGACTGGGTGCGCGGCGAGGCGCGATTGATCTCGTCGGCAAGCAGCACCTGGGTGAAGATGGGACCCGGGTGGAAGAGGAACGTCCCCTGCTCGCGCTGGTAGGTGGAGACCCCCAGGATATCCGTCGGCAGTAGATCGGGGGTGAACTGGATGCGCTGAAAAGCGGCGTCCAGAGAGGCCGCCAGCGCCTTGGCGAGGGTCGTCTTGCCGGTACCCGGATAGTCCTCGATCAGCACATGCCCGCCGCTCACCAGGGCGGCGATGAGCAGACGGACCTCCTCCTCCTTGCCACGAATAACCCGGGAGATGTTGGCGGCAAGCTCGGCGAGAAAGGCGGCGGATGGATTCTGGTCAGGCACGGGAGGTCTCCGGTTGGTGGTCAGCGTGATCGCCGACTTGGATATTATTATTTTATGGTTGACTAATCCAATTCCCGACCTACACTGTCAAGTATTAGCCGGACGGAGTCAGTCTGATGAAACGTTTGCGTTGGAAGAGCCGCTACCTGAGCGGCAATCACTCTCAGGACCAGGAAAACAAGCAGTTGACCCATTGCCTGAACGCCTTTGTGGATGCCTCCCGTTCCCGGGAGCACTGCGGCGACATGGAGGAGGTGCTTTCACGACTGATGGAAAAGGCGGATGACTCCCTCTCGCGCAAACAGCCAGGCAGGGCGATCGCGGAAGATTTCCGGGAGACCCTCCATGACAAGCTGCCGCTGGCCGCCTACCTCTCTCCGGCATGCCGCCGCTGCGGGATGTGTGAAGCGGTGGCGGAACATGCCACGCCAGCGCACTTGGCGGCGTCGGCTCACTGCCTGAGTCTTCAGGAACACTAAGTACCGCGGAGATGACGGGGGCGTCGAGATGGCTGTCGCCGCTTCAACTGAAATCCAGCAGCGAGACAATGGCGTTCAATTTGGCTTGGGCGCCCTCCCCCTGGGAAAGCTTGGCCAGTTTTTCCGCGTCCTCGGCGACCTTTTTGATCAGATAGGCCCGGTACTCTTCGTTACAAGCCGCGATCTTTTTCTTGATCACATCCAGCTGGGCCTGAATCAGCTTCATATCCCGCACATACGTCGATATGATATCCGCTGATTTCGGTTCGACATGAATCGGCGGATCGATCCTTCTCACCAGCGTCTCGAAAACACCCCGCCATTCGACGCTGGGCTCCTGGGAGAGCTTGAAGTAGAGGTCGATATAGGGCTCCTTGCGGATCCTGGGAGGCCGCTTTTCATCGATGCCGATGATCTTGATATCAGTGAACAGCTCCAACACAGGCTCCTCGAAACAGTGGGGGCGCGACATACGTCCCGATGCCCGCAGCATACGCCCAATTCGGGGCGCTGCCTAGCCGTATTCGGGGCGCCGATCGCGACCCGCGCAAGCCGGAAGCACGCCAACCGGCACACAAGGTCATTCAGTTAGCGGCACGCCAGGTTCCCGCCGTTGATGCGCCTGACTCCGGAGCAGGCCGGAAATCGTCGGACCGGCATGGGATGCGCCGAATAAAAAGCCTTGTCGCTCGCTCGACGGCACATCCTTCTATGCGGAACCAAAAACGGTCGGCGTAGCCACGAAATGGGGCGCACCGTTCCCGGAAAATGCCACGATGGCTTATCTTAATGACATTGAACCGGCACAGGGGAGACACGCAGCACACCGAGAGTTTTCAACCCTAATTCGGCTATTGGACCGCGGATTACACAGATTAACCCAGATGTAAAACGGGGCTTCGATCAGGTGACGTCGTCGCGGTTGCGAACCGCTCCCACAACGCGCCGCCGATATTTTCCACGTAACGAATGATACAATGCGCAATCTTTCTCCGTGACCTCCGTGCCTCCGTGGCTCAATTGGGAGGCTCAGGAAGCCCAGCTCCCGATCACGCCGGCTGCGCCGCCCGCTGGGTGGCGAGTTGCTCGACCTGCTGGGTCAGGCGGACGATGCGTCCCTGGTCATAGCCCAGCCGTTTGGCGGCGTGCTGGATGGTATCGAGTTCCGAACGCGACAGATGACCGTCGGCGAGGGCGATGCGAATCAGGTTCTTGAGGTGCTCCTCGCTGGCGATTCGACTGGGCGGGCCGCCCGCCGACATCTCCTTCGCCTTGGCCAGCATCTCGGTGAAGCGGGCGCCGTCCCACCCCTCCTTGCGCGACCATTTGCGCAGGAACTTCTCCTCCTTGGGATCGAAGCGGCCATCCGAGAAGACCAGCTTGGCCAGTTCGATGAACTCCAGCTCTTTCATGTCGAGGGTCTCCAGCTGGGGGCCATACTGCTGCTCCAGCTGCTGCTGCACCGCCTGCTGGGTCTCGTTCCGACGCCGGCGCAGCAGCAAGACCCCGCCGCCGATCAGCCCCAGCACCCCCACCAGCACCAGCGGATTGGCCACCAGATAGCCGCCGAGCATGGTGATCAGGATCAGCGGCAGCCCCAGCGCCAGCGAGAGGATAAAGGAGCCCGACCTGGCCAGGCCGCCGATCAGGGGGATGGAGTAGAGAAAGCCGAGCATCGCGCCGAAGAGGATATTGAAGCCCAAGATCACCGCCACCGAGGCCGCACCGCGCACGATCCACTTGAGCTTGCCGATATGCGCCTTCATGGTCGCCAGCGCCGTCTTGCGCTCGCCGGCGACGATATGGTGGAGGATGCCGGTGTCCTGAATCATGGCGTTGATCCAGCCGGTGCGCATGTTGGAGGTATCCGCCACGCCACGCCCCGCCACCGCCTTGCCGAAATAGGTGGCGGTGGCCGGCACCGGGACCCCGGAGTAGCGCACCCGCTCATCACCGATATTGTCGGCATGCCCCTTGGAGAGATAAAGTTCCCCGCCCCGGTCGCGCAAGCCTGGGTGGGTGATCTCCAGGGTATTGGCGGCGATGCGGGTCGACTCGTCGACGAATTCGATATGCGCGCCGTCGATGGTCAGCTCCCCCACCTGGTACTCCGCCGGCGTGAAGCGACTCGACGAGAGCTGCTGGCTGATGCCGCGATTACGGGAGTTGCTCTCCACGCTGCTCATCCAGCGCCGCGACCAGGTCACCCGATCCTCCGAGTCCGTATCCTTGTCCCAGGCGTAGATCTCGGCGCTGCGATGGACCATCAGGTAACCGGTAAAGACATCGACGTACTCACCCTCGAGCACCAGCCCCTGGTCCATGTCGCCGGTGTAGGAGAAGTTTTCACCAGAACGCATCCGTTCCGGGCTACTCACCTCCTCGGTCTTCTTCGCCGCCTGGTGGTAGTCGAAGCGGGTCTCGTTCTTCCAGATCGCCCCCAGCGCGAAGAATACCATCGCCGGCCCGATCACGAAGCCGGCCCAGCGGTTTTTCGTTTTTCTTTCCATGTTGCGTTCTCTCCTCGAAACGACGCGTCACGGACACCGCCCTTGGCCCAACAGCGAGTGGCCAAGGGATCAGAGCCCTCCACGCTACCATCAACCGCCGGAGGCAACAACACGCGAGGCACGCAAAATGCGAGCTTGCGCATGCGCCAGGCAGCAAAATATTGGCGCGCGGCTTTACTGTACGCATATCAAGGACATGTGACCGTCGCGGCCATCGCGTCGAGCGTGCTCCCGTTTTCCGCCGTGAAGCCCGGATTGAGGGTGATAACCGGAGCCTTCAGGGCGAGACTAACGCCAGATGCAATGGTCACCGCCCCCTCGCTGTCCGTATCGATCGCGACCTGGGATGAGAGGCTGGGGCTGCCCGTTTCATAGCCAGGGGATGCAATCGTCATCCGCTCGCTGCTGCATGAGGGCGACGCGGTATCCGGCGAGAAGCCCGCGAAGACGCTGGCGGCCTGATTGATGGTCAGGGTGCACTTATCGGTGGTGGCCTCCGCGCAAACCTCGCCCCAGCCGTCAAACTGATAGCCGGTTTCGGGGGTCGCCGTCAGGGTCACCGAACTGCCTTCCGCGTAGCTCTCGCTGCAATCATCGCCGCAATCGATGCCGGCGGTGTCGGAGGTAACCTTGCCTCCCTCGCTCGAGGTGACGGACAATTCATGGCTCGTGGTGGCGGCGGCGGTCACCTGTGCCTTAATACACCAGCGGTTGAGCGTTCCGGTCCATTCCGCCATGGCATCGCTGACCGTCAGACGCCAGGTCCCGGCGATGGATTCGCCATCAAACGCGGAGAGCGGGCTATTCGGGGTCAAGGTCCCGCTGATCGCGGCGCCGCTGTCCGGGCTACTTGGCGCGCAGGCATCTTCCGCCGGCGCGGCGCCTTCGTCATCCAAGGTTACGTCAATATGATATCCGTCACAGCCCACCGGGGATGCCGGCGCCCCCGGCTGATCTATCACCATGGAGCTAGTAGAAGTGTCAACATGCTTGAGCTCGACACTCACGTCACCGACCCAGTCATGGCTGATGTCGAGATAGAGATCAAGATCGGCGATCACGTTGTCGCCACTCAAGGTGATGTCGTCACTGACGCTGCCGGGGTCTTGCAGGGTCAAGGCGGGGTCGCGACACTGCTCGACGTTCGTCAACTCCACTCCCACGGCGAAATTCTTATCGCTGATATCAAAAAAGATGCTATCCGTCCCCTTGATCTTGATACGCGCCAGTGCCGTGGCGATGCCCGACGGAAGGGTAACGGTTTCCGCGCCATCATTCGGGGTGGCAGCGGCCAGGGTGTAGGGATAGGTCTTCCCCCCATCCGTCGACAGCAGGATATCCACATTGGCGGCGTTGACCTCGCCGGTGTTGGTATTCGCCACCGACCAGCTGACCGCAAGCTCCCCTGGCGAGGAGACGCTCTCGCCGCCATTGGGCGAGGTCACGGCGAAGGGTCCCGCCGCCGTGGTAACGGTCACGGCCATGCTGTCCGCGGCGATTCTGCCGCCTCCGGCGTTATTGTCCCTCGCCGTCACTCGGAAGTTCATCACCCGGTTCGTCGCGGGTAAGACCTCCCCTGCTGGCAGGGTACCCGCCAACAGGTACTCCAGGCGCGGTACCACCCGAACGCCGCTCGCCTCGGGCGGCCAGCTGCGCAGGATCGGGCTCGCGCCATTATCCCCCTCCGCCAGCGACAAGGGATCGCCGAGATCAAACTGCTCCCAGGTATAGGTGATACTATCCCCGTCCTGATCAACGCCGCTCGCCACCGCCAGTTCAAAGGGCGTGTTGCGGGGAATCGTATAATCCGGCCCCGCATCGACCGCTGGAGCATGATCATTGCCCGAAGCGCTGCTGGAATAGCAGGCGCCAGCTCCGTTGAGATGGGCGAAGATCTCATCAAGGCTATAGCCATGAAAATAGTCGTCGCTGTTGCCTTGAAGGTTCTGGCTGCCGCAGATTCCCGCATAGGCCATGATGGTCGAACCGCCCCCGGGTTCGTAGGCGGCGCTGGCCTCTCGGGTATCGCAACTGCCGAAATCGGTTTCGTGATAGGCGTTGTAGGTGTGATTGCCGCCGACTTGATGGCCCAGCTCGTGGGCCACGAAGTCGATATCAAACGGGTCGTTTTTCGGATCTTGCCGGGAGGTCATGCCCCCCGCTTTGGCACCCGTTTCGCAGCTGGAGCCGAGATAAGCCGCCCCACCGCTGCCGCCCTGGCTGACCACATGCCCCAGGTCGTAATTGGCGCTGCCAATCACGGCATCAACATTGGCCTGATTCTCTTTCAGCAAATGCGAACCATAGGGATCGGTTGCGGCATCGGTGTAGACCAGTTTGTAGTTGTCATCGATCAGGGTCAGGGTCAGGGAGAGATCCCGTTCATAGACCTGATTGACCCGATTGATACTGGTCACGATCGCCGCCTGGCCCTCTTCCACCGTGCCGCCGTGATAGGCGGTGTATTCGCCGGTGGCGGCCACCGCCAGACGATAGCTGCGCAACTGATCGCCGGCGCCCGTACTGACGCGGTGGGCGCGGAGCTTGTCTACCGGGGCATCATGCAGCTGGCACTCAAACCCCTCATCCCTATCCTGGTAGTGATGCTTGCGGTAACTGACGTATTGGGTCCGGTCCCCCTGCCAGGCCGGGTCGACATGATAGCGGCCTTCGGACGACAGCACCGAGGCGTGAAAGCCCGCCGGGCCGCCCCAGTCCAGACGCAGGGTGGTTTCAGGACTCTCCAGGCTCCGCCCCCGGTAGGTCTTCATCGGCCAGCCACGCTTGGCCATCCAGGCCGCTAGCCCCGGCGCCATGACCGGTGACTCGATGATCTCGAAGGTCTCGAAGCCCCCCTCCGGGGTCGGCAGGGTGAGGTGAGACGCGGCACCCCGCTTGAGGGCGTCCGCGCCCGCGGGGGCGAGGGCCAGGATCGCGGTGAGCTGGTCTCCATCCAGCTCGATCCACTGCCCCTTTTCGGGCTGAATCCAGGCCGCGGCACCGGTCATGCGCTGAGCGCCCTCGGCCGAGTCCATCAATCGCCAGGGATTATCCGGATCCTGCCCGGCGAAGGCGAAGCCCCCCGAAAACAACAACATCAACGCACACAGCAACCGAAAAACATCGTTCCGGCATTCGCCACCCAGGCGCGCCATCTTGCGGCTAACCGTCAAAGTAATCCGCGTCAACTTTCTTCACCTCATACAACAGGGGCCGGCGCCACACCGACGCCAAGATCGAACATCAACCTCGCCAGCCTCGTATCGTCGATCCGAATGATCCTGGAGTCGATCCGTTCGACCCAGCCTATCGCGCCTTGGGAAAAAGTCGCAATAAGTCATGAATATACCTTTGCTGGCCCGCCGCCCTCGCGGCGGTCCCGCAAACTTCTGGAGCTCGGGCCTGCTGATCTTCCCCGCCCAGCGTTTGGCTTGGAGATAGATGATATCCAGCCCCGACGGATCCTTTTTGATGATACCGCCTCAGCCCTCACCCCCCGCGTCACTTCGCGCTTCGATTGGACTCGACAGAAAGTAAGATATCGACCCGGTTCGGGGATGGAGTTCATGCTTTCTATATCATTAAAATAAGCCATGGTGGTGTTTTTGGGAATGATGCGCCTCATTTCGTGGGTACGCCGAGCGTTTTTGGTTCTGCATAGGATGTACTGTCGACCGAGCGACAAGGCTTTTTATTCGGCACATCCTATGCCGGTCCGACGATTTCCGGCCTGCTCCGGAGTACGGCGCATCAAGGCCGGGAACCTGGCGTGCCGCTAACGGAATGACATGGTATACGCCTTGGCGTGTGGAGGGCTATCGTACAGCCCCAAGGCTTTACTCCAAACAGATGCCGCATCGATAAGTGGGGTGAAAGTGGTGACGCAGCAGGCTGCGGCGGTCACCCCAGAAACCCCGTATAACCGCGAGTGCACGCAAATTACTGTGAAACATCGCGCAGCGATTCCTTATTCCCCCTCTCCCTCTGGGAGAGGGCCGGGGTGAGGGAACAATCACGGCGTTGCGCCACCTATGTTTCATCATCCGGGGTGGCGCAATGCCATGATCGTTAGCGCTAACGGTCATGATGTGGCTCACCGCCCGGGAACTGAATCAAGCCCAGGAGTGGCACTCCTTCAAGGACTGCCACTCCTCGCTGTCTCTCCAGTCATGGGACGGGGCCCCGCATTCAACCACTAACCTAATGGATGAAGCGGGGCTTGCTCCCAAAGTGATGCCTAATGCGTGTTCATTTGCGTCATTCCTGGTGCAATCGTGGGCTTCAAGGTTCGCTTTACAATACCTGACCCGCACCGGACAATCCAACCCCATCCACCCCCTAACCCCCCGTCAATCCCGTCGATTCTTCTCTTCCAGTACGCGGCGCAACGCGGCGATCTCTTCCCGCACGGCGCGGATTTCCTGGTGCAGCTCATCCTCCCGCTCCCGCACCTCGGCGACCGCCTGCATGGTGTCGCTGTGTTCGGCCTCGCCGAAGGTCTGCATGGCATTGACGATAATCGCGATGAAGAGGTTGAGCATGGTGAAGGTGGCGATGAGGATGAAGGGGATGAAGAAGGCCCAGGCATAGGGGAAGGTCTCCATCACCGGGCGGGATATCCCCATCGACCAGCTCTCCAGGGTCATGATCTGGAACAGGGTGTAGAGGGAGCGGCCGATTGTGCCGAACCACTCCGGGTATTCGGCGGCGAAGAGGTTGGTGGCGATGACGGCGAAGACGTAGAAGATGATCACCAGCACCAGCGCGATGGAGCCAAGCCCGGGTATCGCCGCCAGCAGCGCCCCTACCACCCGCCTTAACGACGGCACGATGGTGAGCACGCGCAGCACCCGCAACACACGCAGCGCGCGCAGCACCGCGAAGGGGCCGCTGGCGGGGATCAGGGCGATGGCGACGACGCTGAAGTCGAAGACGCTCCAGGGGTCGCGAAAGAAGGCCCAGCCGTGGGCGTAGAGGCGGATCGCCACCTCGATCACGAAGACCGCCAGGATGGCCTTGTCGAGCAGCAGGATCGGCGTGCCGACCCGGGCCATGACCGTCGCCGAGGTCTCCAGCCCCAGGGTTACCGCGTTGATGAGGATCAACGTCAGGATGACCCGCTGCACCACGGGCGCTTCAATAAAGCCTTTCAAACGCCGGCGGCTGGTCGCCGCCCCACTGAACCGTAACTGCATCAAACCCCTCCCGCGGCGCCGTGCCGTGGCTGGCAAAACCCATTACAGATAACTTATCGATTGCATCGAGTACATTAGATTATTCTTATATCAAGAACTGGCCTATAGTGGGGACGCTTGGGTCTTGATCAAGCACCCCCATCTTGCCAATCCGAGAATTTACTGAACACCCGTCGCGGTGATGCCAGACAAGCTCCGGCGTCATGGCGGCGGGTGTTCGCGCGCGCGACATTCGTGCAACCTTACTGATTAACGCCCTCAAGCGGCTGCAAAACTTGCATCCCGCGCCGTTACCGGACAAGATGGCCGCCTTTGGCATCTCCGGCGGCGTTGGCGACGGCCTGAAAAGGCTGTTCATGACCCACCCGCCCCTCGAAGAGCGCATCGCCGCCCTCGAAGCGGCCAGCGACTGAGGGACGACAAACCTCGGGGGAGCGCATTGAGGCGCGATCCGGAGCCTGCCAGAAGGGAGGGGAAGGGGGATTCCGCGACGGGATCCAGCCCTTCCCCCGGTATCCATCGTGCAATGAGGATCGCTCCATGAGCACTCAAACAAGCGGACACGGCGCAGTCCTGGTCGGGGTCATCATGGGCTCCAGTTCCGACTGGGAGACCATGCGTCATGCGGTAGAGACCCTGGAAGGTCTCGGCATTCCCTGCGAAACCGAGGTAATCTCGGCCCATCGCACCCCGGACAAGCTGTTTCGCTACGCCGAGGCGGCGGAGGGGCGCGGGCTCGAGGTGATCATCGCCGGCGCCGGCGGCGCCGCCCATCTGCCGGGCATGGTGGCGGCCAAGACGGCGCTGCCGGTGCTCGGCGTGCCGGTGCAATCCAAGGCCCTCAACGGCATGGACTCGCTGCTATCAATTGTCCAAATGCCGGCGGGAATCCCGGTGGGCACGCTGGCCATCGGTCGCGCCGGCGCGGTCAACGCGGCGCTGCTCGCCGCCGCCATGCTCGGCAACCAGTATCCCGAACATCGGGCGGCGCTGAAGGCGTTCCGCGACCATCAGACGGAGACGGTGATGAACCGCCCCGATCCGCGCCCGGTCGACGCGGCGGAGAGCGGATCATGAGGGTCGGCATCCTCGGCGGCGGCCAGCTGGCGCGCATGATGGTGCTCGCGGGCACGCCGCTGGGGCTGGAGTTTACCGTCCTTGATCCGGCGGAGGACGCCTGCGCCGGCGTCATCGCCAAGCAGATCCACGCCGCCTACGACGATGAAGAGGCCCTCGACCGCCTCGCCAACAACTGCGACCTGGTCACCTTCGAATTCGAGAACGTACCGGCGGCGGTGGCGGCCCGGCTCGCCCGACACGCGCCGGTCTTTCCGCCCCCGCAAGCGCTGGCGACGGCCCAGGACCGGCTGTTGGAGAAGCGCCTGTTCGACCAGCTGGGGATACCCGTCGCCCGCTACCGCGCCGTCGACGACCTCGCCGCCTTGCGGCAAGCGGCGGCGGAGCTCGGCCTGCCGGCGGTACTCAAGACCCGCACCCAGGGCTACGACGGCAAGGGGCAGCGGGTGTTACGCAAGGAGGATGAGCTGGAGGCGGCCTGGCGCGAGCTGGCCGGCGCCCCCTGCATCCTGGAGGCGATGATCCCCTTCCAGCGCGAGGTCTCCCAGATCGCGGTACGCGACCGCCATGGCGAGGTGCGTTTCTACCCGCTATGCGAAAACAGCCATCGTCACGGCATCCTGATGACCACTCGCGCCAGCCCCGATGACCCGCTGCAAGGGGCGGCCCGGCAACACACCCGCAAACTGCTGGAATCGCTCCACTACGTCGGCGTGCTGGCGCTGGAGTTCTTCGTACGCGACGGCGAACTGCTGGCCAACGAGTTCGCCCCCCGGGTCCACAACACCGGCCACTGGAGCATCGAGGGGGCGATCTCGTCCCAGTTCGAAAACCACCTGCGCGCGGTAACCGGCCTGCCGCTGGGCGAAACCGACGCCCGCGGGCCGTCGGCGATGGTCAATCTCATCGGCGAACTACCGCCCAGCGAAGCGTTGCTGGCGCTGCCCGGCGTCCACCTCCACCGCTACGGCAAGGCCCCCAAACCGGGACGCAAGATCGGCCATGTCGGCATCCAGGCCCCGTCCAGCGCCGAGCTGGAGGCCCGCATCCGCCGCGTCGAAGCGATCATCGCCGGCGTCGGCCAGGCGGCGGCATGATCGATTATCTTCAGAAAACTCGCCACATGGCTACATGACCACTTGGGTACAGAGCGATTTTGCCTGAGTGAAGCGGGAGTTCGGACCCCACTCAGCTTAACGGCGTGTTCATTGTTGATATAACCCTTCCCCATGTCAATTACAGCCATCTGGCTCAGCGTCCGCAAGGGCCTGATGACGCAATCGAGGAACCTGGCCGAATGCTGATCGGGTTGTTTTTCTCATGGCGGGGCGCGGTTCGCTTCGACTGGACCGATCTCGGGTCGCATCGTCATATTGATGTCATCTGGCACTGATAGCCTTCAGCGACCCTGGGCCCGCCAGACCCGAATAGATATTGAGGAAAGAAGCGATGCAACTGGAATCCACAATGATCAATGATGGTTTATTGAAGATTGATTTGAAAGGTCGCCTGGATATTGCCGGCGCCCAGGAGATTGACGCCTCCTTTACCGACCTGATTCGCGGCAAGGGCGTTAACGTTATCGTGGATCTGAGCGGGGTCGACTTCATGGCCTCGATCGGCATGCGCACCATCATCGCCGCGGCGAAGTCGCTGTCGCTGCGAAACGCCCGCATGGCGCTATGCTGCCCGCAACCGATGGTCGGTGAAGTTCTGCAACGCATGGGAATCGCCTCGCTGATGCCGGTTACCGACGATCTCGACGGCGCCATCGCGGCGCTGACGCAAGCCTGAACCCGCGCGTCCTCGCGGTCACCTTCGTGTCCCCTCCGGCGATCCGCGAATCACTTGAGCTCAGCAACGAGCTCGGTCAGATGGCGCTGATCGAACCATGGCTCAGCACCCTTGCCGAGCGTGGCTCATGGACGGATCGACTGCGTTTCAACGTCGATCTGGTGATGACGGAAATGGTCGTCAACGTCATCAGCTATGGCTACCCTCATGGGGATAAGGGACGGATTCGCCTCACCGCGGATCAGCGAGGCGATCGGGTCGAGCTTGAGATCCATGATGACGGCATCGCCTTCGACCCGCTCACCAATGTCCCTCAAGTCGACCCGAACGCCGACCTGGCGGCGGCGACCATCAGCGGTCGCGGCATTCTCATGATGCTGGAATACAGCGCACGACAACACTACGAAAGACGCGACAATCACAACATCCTGAGCGTCACTTTTCTGAACCAGGCTGATTGACGGAAATCGCCCAATCCCGCCTTACCGAACGCCGACCGAGTCGCCCCTCGAAAGCCTCCCCGTGCCCGCGAAAAGGACGCTGACAGGCGTAATCGCCCCCCTCCGGGCGCCCGAGGAATAGCCACAACCATCGCCCAACACTATACTTGTCGAGCCAATAACCAGAAGAAGAGTTTCATCGTCGAACGAGAATACACCATGGAAGAGCCATCACCACACCAACGATCACGCATCGCCCTGATCGCCGATCACCCCTTGTTCAGTGGCATCGACCCCATGCTCATCACCAAACTCACCGCGCCACTGGAACTGCGTACGCTCGCCCCCAACGACATCCTGCTTGAGCCTTGTACCGCCAACAAAAACCTGTACCTGATCCTGTCTGGCGAACTCAGTGCGCTCATCGACAACCCGCCGTACAACGAGAGCTTTCCGATCCCCGCCGGCACCATCGCCGGCGAACTCTCCGTTGCCGATCTCAAACCGCCAAGCGCGAAGGTCATTGCCAGTCAGCCAAGCCAGATCCTGGTGATACCCGGCAATATCCTTTGGCGGGAGTTGTTCAAAATCCCAGCCATCAGCCGCAACTTCATGGGACTGGTCAGCGCACGGGTACGTGACAACATGCGACGCTTGCGTGAAGGGCTGATGCAGCGCCATCAGCTGCAATCCCTGAACAAGGAGCTGGCCATCGCCCACGACTTGCAACTAGGCATGCTTCCGCACAACCTGGAAATTGGAGAAGAGATCCGACTTGCCGCGTCAATGACGCCGGCATTGCAGGTCGGCGGCGACTTCTACGACGCCTTTCCGGTTGGCGACAAACGCTACTGTGTGGCGATCGGCGACGTCTCCGGCAAGGGCATACCCGCCGCGCTGTTCATGGTAAAGACCATGAGCCTGCTGCGCACGGAACTACTCAAGGAGGCCCCGCCCGGAGACTCCCTGACGCAACTCAATCGACTGTTGTGCGACAACAATCCGACCTGCATGTTCTGCACCCTGCTCGTAGGCATCCTTGACGGCAACGACGGTACCTTTCATTACGCCTGCGCCGGCCATGACCCCATCATCCTGATACGGCATGGCCAGCCCCCCAGGGTACTGGAGCCGCCGAGCGGCATCCTGGTCGGAGTCAGCGAACAGGCGGAGTACGCGGTTTCGAAAGTCGACTTGCAACCCGGCGATCGCCTCGTCATGTACACCGACGGCATCACCGAAGCAATGGACGCGGATCTGCGACCGTATGAACTTCACCGGCTGATCGCGTGCCTGGACCAGGATCACCGATCGCTGGAGGCCATGGAAAACTCGCTGAGGCGGTCGATCGAAACCTTTGTTGGACAGGCATCCGCCTCGGATGACATTACATGGATGATCATGGAATTTCAGCCACCCGATCAAGGCGCCTAGGCGGCGCCCCTAGCCGGCCGCTGGCGCCGCCTCGTCGCGAAGGCGGCCCCCACCACCAGCGCCGCGCCCAGAACCAGCCACCACTCCCCGAATCTCACGTAAGGGGTAGCCCCCCGTCGCAGCTGGACTTCCCCCTCCAGGCGATGGGCGAGGAATTGCGGGGATTGCGTAACGATCGCGCCGCGGTGGTCGATGATGGCGGAGATGCCGGTGTTGGTGGAGCGCAGCAGCCAGCGGCCACCCTCCAGGGCGCGCATGCGGGCGATCTCCAGGTGCTGGTGGGGGGCGATGGAGTCGCCGAACCAGGCGTCGTTGCTGGCATTGATGAGGATGCCGGCATCGGGCAGGGCCTGCCGCACTTCGTCACCGAAGGCGTCTTCGTAGCAGATGGAGATGCCTGCCTGGGTCTTGCCGAGATCCAGCAAAGGGCGCTCCGCCTCACCGGGGGAGAAGTTGGACATGGGAATGCGCAGCCATTCCAGCAGCGGCGCCAGCAGCGGGCGAAAGGGCATGAACTCGCCAAAGGGGACCAGGTGGCGCTTGAAGTAGTGGTCGCGCCCCTCCCCCCCCAGCAACAGCATGGCGTTGAAGTAACGGGCGCCCCGTGGCTCTTGCATGGGCAATCCCAGCAGCAGATGGGTCCCCTTTTGCCGCACCCGCTCTTCAAGGGGTTTCAGCAGCACCTCATCGACACCGCCGGCGAAGGCGGGAACCGCGGTCTCGGGCCAGATCACCAGATCCTTGTCGAGCACCGGCAGGGTGAGACCGACGTAGGTTTCGAGGATGCGATTGAACTCCTCCGCCCGCCACTTCATGCTCTGGGCGATGTTGCCCTGAATCATCGCCACGCTCAGGCGTTCGCCGCTATCCTCGCTCCACGCCTGCCGACCCAGCCAGTGACCGGAGAGGGGAATCGCGATCAATAGCACCCAGGCGGGCCAACTCCGACCCCGCTTGCGAACCAGCCAGGCGATCCCCCCCGCCATCACCGCGGCGGCGGCGCCAACCCCCAACACGCCGGCGAGCGGCGCGAACCCCGCCAAGGGCGAATCGATCTGGGCGTAACCGATCCACAGCCAGGGAAAACCGCTGAGAAACCAGCCCCGAAACCACTCCACCAGCAACCACAGGGCGGGAAACAGGACGACGAAGGCAAAACCGCCGGCCGAATCGCAAGAGAGGGTCCGCCAGGCCCAGCCGACCAGCGCAAAATAGAGGGCGACGGCCGCCACGAAAAGCAGGGTGAGCAACAGCGCCAGGGGCAGGGATACGCCGCCGAACTGGGCGATGGAGATATGCATCCAGTAGACGCCGCCCCCCATCAGCCCAAGGCCGTACCACCAGCCGGCCCAGGCCGCGCCGCCTGGAGTCCGCCGGGACCACGCCAATAGCATGCCGCCGAGGGCGACAATCGGCAGCCAATGGAACGAAAAGGGGGCGAAGCCGCCGACGCTGAGCAGGCCCAGCAGAAACGGCATCCAGATCCCGGATGACACGGCGTCACCCAGGATCGCTCGGAATTTTTCGATCTCCATCTTGCCTTGCTCGCGAATTGCACCCTTGGCGGCGATACGACTACTTTACCACTGATCTCCCTGGGCAGTCTGGACTGGAAGGCACGACAAAGCAAATACACGCCAGGGGCCGCGAAAAGGTCCTTAGATTTGGGGCCGTTTCCCGGTAAACCACTTCATTAGCGAACAGATCTCCTCCCACATCCACCCGCGCAAGCTTTCAACGCAAACAGTACTTGCGCCTACACTCCCGTCGCGTCATGATTAACGCCCACCTAACGGTCATGGAGTGGTTCACCACCCCGGAAAATGAATCGGCCGAAGGAGTGGCAGTCCTTCAAGGACTGCCACTCCTCGATAGACTCACAGTAATCTTACAAACAAAACAAGCGAAAAGCCCCCAGGAGGACCCATGAAGATCGAAACCCTCGCCATCCACGCCGGCTATGATCCGGATCCGACCACCAAGGCGGTGGCGGTGCCTATCTATCAGACCACATCCTACGCCTTTGACGATACCCAGCACGGGGCGGATCTGTTTGATCTGAAGGTGCCGGGCAATATCTACACCCGCATCATGAACCCGACCAATGACGTATTGGAGAAACGGGTGACGGCGATGGAGGGTGGCGTCGGCGGGCTGGCGCTGGCGTCGGGGATGGCGGCGGTGACCTACTCCATCTTCACCATCGCCGGGGCGGGGGACAATATCGTCACCACCTCGACCCTCTATGGCGGGACCTATAATCTGTTCGCCCATACCTTGCCGCAGCTTGGCATCGAGGTGCGCTTCGCCGCCCCCAACGATATCGAGGGCATGTCGAGACTGGTGGATGACAAGACCAAGGCGGTGTTCTGCGAGTCGATCGGCAATCCGCGCGGCAATGTGGTGGATATCGGCGCGACGGCGGAGATGGCCCACAGCCATGGCGTGCCGCTGATCGTTGATAATACCGTGCCCAGCCCCTATCTGTGCCGCCCCTTCGAGCACGGCGCGGATATCGTGGTGCATGCCCTGACCAAATACATGGGCGGCCACGGCACCACCATCGGCGGGGTGCTGGTGGATTCCGGCAAGTTCCCCTGGGCGGAGCACAAGGGGCGCTATCCGCGCCTCAACGAGCCGGATGTCTCCTACCATGGGGTGGTCTACACCGAGGCACTGGGGGAGGCGGCCTATATCGGCCGCGCGCGGGTGGTGCCGCTGCGCAACATGGGCGCGGCGATCTCGCCCTTTAACAGCTTCCAGATCCTGCAGGGGATCGAGACCCTGCATGTACGCATGGACCGCCACTGCGAAAACGCCATGGTGGTGGCGAAGTACCTCAAGGAGCACCCCAAGGTGAGCTGGGTCAACTACGCCGGACTGGATGACAGCCCCGACAAGCCGTTGATCGACAAGTACATGAGCGGCAAGGCATCGAGTATTCTCAGCTTCGGCATCAAGGGCGGTCGCGAGGCGGGGGCGAAGTTCATCGACGCGCTGCAACTGGCGGTGCGCCTGGTCAACATCGGCGATGCCAAGACCCTGGCCTGCCACCCGGCCACCACCACCCATCGCCAGCTCAATCCGGAGGAGATGGCGCGGGCCGGGGTCAGCGAGGATATGGTGCGCCTCTCCATCGGCATCGAGCATGTGGACGACATCATCGCCGATCTGGAGCAGGCGTTGGCGGCGGCCTAGCGGGACCCGCCGCGCCAACCCCTGATTACGCCCGCTGCCGCGCCTCCCCATCGGCGGGCAACAGCATTTCGAAGGCGTCGGCGGGCATCGGGCGTCCGGTGAGGTAGCCCTGCACCTGGGTGCAACCCTGCTGAAGCAGGAAGTCCCGCTGCGCCTCCTCCTCGACGCCCTCGGCGATCACCTCCAGCCCCAGGCTTTTACCCAGCACCACGATGGCGTGGGTGATGGCGTTGGCGCTGGCATCTTCGGGCATGTCCTTGATGAAGGAGCGGTCGATCTTGAGCTTGGTGACCGGCAGGTTCTTGAGATAGGCCATGGAGGAGTAGCCGGTGCCGAAGTCATCGATGGCGAGGCGGATGCCCCGCTCCCGCAGCCGCCGCAAGACCTGCAGCGCCTTCCGCTGGTCCTTCATGATATAGCTTTCGGTGATCTCCAGCTCCAGCCATTGGGGATCCAGATCCAGGCGCTCCAGCAGCGCCGCGATCATCGGCACGGTATCCGGCTGGGCCAGTTGCACGCTGGAGAGGTTGATGCTGAGGTGGTCCAGTTGCAGCCCCTGGTAGCGCCAGCGCGCCAGTTGCGTCAGCCCCGCCTCCAGCACCCAGCGCCCCACATCCACGATCTGGCCGGTCTGCTCGGCGAGCGGGATGAAGCGATCGGGGGCGATCGTCCCCTCGTCCGGGTGATACCAGCGGATCAGGGCCTCGGCGCCGATGATGCGGCCATCCGGTATCGAGACCTGCGGCTGATAATAGAGCGTGAAGCCATCCCCCTGGATCGCCTCCCGAATCATGCGCTGCATCTTGAGGCGTTCCGCCAGCTGCCGGGTCAGCTCCTGGGTGTAGAACTGGAAGGTATTGCGTCCCAGCGACTTGGCGCGATACATGGCGGTATCGGCGTTCTTGACCAGTTCGACGACACTATCCCCGTTTTGCGGATAGAGGCTGATACCGACGGTAATGCCCATCTGCATCCGCTCTTCGTCGACCAGGATCGGTTCGCGAAAGCCGGCGAGGATCTTGTCGACGATGCGAATGCAGTCCCGAGGCTGATGCAACTCCTCTACCAACAGGATGAACTCGTCGCCGCCGATCCGCGCCAGGGTGTCCTGCTCGCGCACCAGCGACCGCAAGCGGTCACTGACGCCCCTGAGCAACTGGTCGCCGAACTGATGCCCGCGGGAGTCATTGATATCCTTGAAGTGATCGAGGTCGAGAAACATCACCGCCAGCAGCATGCCGTTGCGTCCATGGCGCTTGATGGCATGCTCCAGGCGATCATTGAAGAGCACCCGATTGGCGAGCCCGGTGAGGGGGTCATGGTGGGCCAGATGATCGAGCCGCTCCTGGGCCAGTTGCAGTTCGGTAACATCCTGGGTCGCCCCGGCGAGCCTGATCGGCTCGCCGGCGGGATCGCGAATCACTTCACAGCGGGTGCGCAGGGTGCGCGGGCCGCTGGGCGCCAGAATCCGGTATTTGCACTCGAACGCCTGATAGTCGCTCAGGGCGCGTTCGAAACAGCCCTCCAGCGCGGCGCGATCCTCCCGCGCCACCCGCCCTAGCAGGTCGAGAAGCTCGAAGTCGCTCTTTGGCGAGATCTCCAGGATCGTCACAAGATTATCGGAGATGCTCCAATGACCGCTGCGATAGCCATATTCCCAATCGCCCAGGCGTGCGATCACCTGGGCCGTCTTGAGTCGCTGCTCACTGGCCCGCAGCGCCTCCTCCCGAGTGTGAATCGCGGTCACCATGCGATCGATGACGCGGGCAAGAAAGCCGATCTCATCCTCGCGACCCGGCATCGACAGGGAGGCGTAGTCGCCCTTCTCGACCTTGCGGGCATGCTCGGCCAACTCGTGCAGCGGATTGGATACCGCCCGTGTTAGCCACAGCAGGCCGGCAGGCAGGGTGATGAACGCGACCACCACCACAATCCCAAGCAGGGTCATGCGGGTCTCCTGCATGGTCTCCAGCAGGCGATCCTTCGACAACAGGCTGAAGACATGGACCATTCCGGCCTCGCTGGGAATGGCGCGCCCGTGAACGAAATAGGCCGGATGCTCGATCCACTCCGCGACGTCCCCTGCTCCCTCGAAGAGCGGGCGAAGACCCTCGCCGAACCCGTTCATGGCGACCAGATCACCCGGAGCATTGATCCAGAAGCCATTGCTCAGGCGTATCGCGAACCGAGTCTGGACCTGCTCACTGAATCCCTTGACCAGTTCCGGCCCGACATCCTTGATGGTTTCGACCATGCCAACGACCTCGCTCTCGCCACCCGGATAGAGACGCACGATGGATGCGGTCGCCGCGATATCGAGTTCGTCGAGTCGGGTCCGATAAACCAGCGCGGCATCGCCATCCGCGTGAGCGGGCTCGACGGGCGGCATCTCGGAGCGTATCTCGGCGGGCGGGCGATCCGTGCGCGGCTCTCCACCCTCGCTGACGACCCTGTAGAACAACTCGCCGTTTCTAAAGCTGCTGAAGCCATAGCTGCTATTGCCCTCGTGGGAGGAGGCGAAGGCGATCAGGAGACCGTCCCGACCGTAAACCGCGACATGGGATGCACTGCCGGTTTCGATTCGCTCCAGCAGTTCCCGCGCGATCTTCTTCTTCTCCACGTCGAAGATCAGCGGCCGATAGTCATGTTTATCCTGATATTCATTGATGAGGTTTACGGAAGCGACCAGTGACTCGTCGCCGCTGATGAACTCGACGTTCTCCCGCAATCGTCTTTCATCCTCTTCGAGCATATGCCTAAACAGCGTGAACACCTTCTCAGTGTGGCGGGTGGCGCTCTCTTCGTGGAGGTTGGAATAGACCTTGTCGAGGGCCAGCGCCGCCAGCAACAGGGAGAGGAGGACCGTCAGCAAGGTGAAGGCGATAAGGCGAAAGCGCAGTGTGGTGAAATGTTCAAGCACGATGAGTTTCCAGGGTCGACGTAACCGCAAAGGAGTCGGCCGCTTGGCGCGGCTTCAGAAGATCGGCGCCACACGCTCCACGTTGTCGATGGTAACCTCGGTGGAGTCAAGTACGACCTCCCGCTCCACCACGCGCCCCGCCAGAATATCCAGTGCCGCCATGGCGCCCTCTCGGCCGGCGGTAGGGTAGACGTAGCTGGCCGCCAGATCACCGCTTCGGATCAACTCCCGGGCCTCGGAGATGTAGTCGATACCGGTGATCACCAGGCGCGACGGATCGATGCCGTTCTTGCGCAGGGCGATGATGGCGCCGATCGCCATGCTATCGCTCTGGGCATAGATGGCGTCGAACGCCAGCCCCTCGCGAAGCGCCGCCTCGGTCTGCACGATCGCCTCGCCGCGCAGGGAATTGGCCACCTTCATCGCCACCACCTCGACCCCAGGATAGTCCTTCAAGGCCTCCATGAAGCCCTCGGTTCGGCGCATGCCCGGGGTGGTGGTGGGGATGTGGCGCAACATCAGGATCTTGCCCTCGCCATTGAGGCGCTCGGCAATGAACCTGGCGGCCTTGGCGGCGATCGCCCGGTTATCGGGGTGAATGAAGGTGGTGTAGTCCGCCCCCGCGACGGTTCGGGATAACAATACCACCGGAATATCCGCCGCCCGCGCCTTGGCGATCACCGGCGCCATCAGCTCCGCGTTGCGCGGGCTGGTGATCAGCACATCCACCCCGGCGTAAATGAAATCCTCGATGTTGCGAATCTGGCGGGCGCTCTCGCCATTGGCGTCGGAGTAGACGAAGCGGACCCCGGGCACGCCCTTGAGCGCCTCTTCGACCTCCTTCACCTGGGCCACCCGCCAGTCGTTGCCCATGGTGTCCTGGGCGAAGGCGACAACCTTGAGCTGCTTGCTCGTCTCCTCCGCCCCGCAAAGGGAGGCGAACAGGGCGAGCGCAAGTAGCGTGAGAGCGGCGAGATTGCGAGAAGGCATTTCGTTCTCCAGCGAGATCGCGAGGCATCGGCGTGAAAGCGGCGGCGGGCCAACCATCCGGACCCACCAGACACAAGGTCCCGAGGAACAAGTATAGCCCATATGGCATGATAATTACCTTTCCGTTATCATTCTCAAAGGTGGGATTCGCGGGCAGCCTGGGCGTGTTTTTTTCGGGCCAAAAAAAAAGCGCCCGCGAAAACCCGCGGGCGCCTGCAACGCAAAAATGCACTGAGTACTGCTTAGATATTCGGCTGGAAGCGTCGAGCCTCCATTGCCTTGCGCATTTCGGCGTGCTGCTTCTCCGCCGCTTTGCGTTGCTCTTCGGCCTGCTTCATCATCTCTTCGCGACGCTTCTCCATCTGCTGACGCATTTCGTCGCGATAGCCCTGCCGGTCTTCCATGCCGCCGGGATAGGCGGGACGTTCGAAAGGCATGGCGCCGCCGTCGAAGGGACGAGGTCCAGGCATTTGACCCATAAACGGTCGCTCGCGCTGCATCATCTCTTGGTGATGCTTGCGCCGTTGTTCGGCGAAGTCGCCCCACTGACCTTCAGCCGGAGCGGCGGGCGCGCCGTAGGCGTAGGGCGCCGGTGCGCCATAACCATAGGGGGCGCCGTAGCCGTAAGGGCCATGGCCATAGTAGGAACGGTAGTCGTTGTAACCGCGCCCCCAGCCGTTACCGCGGGCGCTCATGTTCATGTTGAAGTCGCCCCAGCCGTCGCCGAACCAGTCGTCGCCCCAACCGCCGGGACCGCCGCCCCACCATGCCGAAGCGCCCATGGAAGCACAGGTCAGCGCGATCGCCGCGGCCATCAAGGAAATCTTTTTCATGTTCATACCTATTTTAAGCTTGGTTTTCGATCAAAAACGCCGGACTGGCCGGCGTTTTCGTCGCACCTCCCTGTGCACGGAACATCCGTTGGGTGTCGAGAACCTTACTTGGACTCGGCAGCAGGCGCCTGGGGAGCGACCGGGGCGCCATAGGGCGCATAGCCGTAAGGAGCGCCGTAGCCATAGGGGGCGCCGTAGCCGTAGGGACCGTAGTAGTACGGGCGATAGTAGTTGTAGCCACGACCGTAGCCATTGCCGCGGGCGCTCATGTTCATGTTGAAGTCGCCCCAGCCATCGCCGAACCAGTCGTCACCCCAACCGCCAGGGCCGCCGCCCCAAGGACCGCCCCACCAGGCGGAAGCGGAAGCGGAAGCGGCCAGCATGGCGGCGAAGGAAGCAGCTTTGATCATGGTCTTCATAATGTTCACCTTTTTCGGTTGTATTCATCTAAGCAGTTTGGCAAGTTGCATGGTGCAACTTGGAGAAGAAGTATATTACCGTTTTCTAAAATTTGCAACGGCGCACCCGCCCCACTACCCATCAAAAATTTTTATTGCGAAAGGTGACCGGAGACGAGCGGCCTACTCGAAATCGAGTTCCAGCGGCGGATTACCGTCGTAGACCTTGCCCAGGCGGCGCTGCAGGTAGGCATCGCGGGTGAAGGCGTAGGGATCCAGGGCGGCCATATCGAGCATGTTGGTCGCATTCAGCAAGCCGGCCCGCGTGTCGACCAGGTCAAGGCCGGTCAACGCGGCCATGACGGCGTCGTCGTCGAGGTGGTCGAGGGGATCGAGATACCAGTCGCCGACGATGCCGACGGTATCCCGCACGCTGCTGGGGCCGAGAAGGGGCAACACCAGGTAGGGGCCAGCGCCAAAACCCCAGTAGCCGAGGGTCTGCCCGAAGTCCTCCTCGTAACGGGGGATGTTGGCGGTGGAGGCGACATCGATGAGCCCGGCGATGCCCAGGGTGGAGTTGATCAGGACGCGGCTGATATCGGAGAGGGTACGCCCGACCTTCATCTGCAACAGGTTGTTGGCGGCGGAACCCACGTCTTCGAGGTTGTTGAAGAAGTTGCCGATACCCCGCTGAAGCGGACGCGGGGCCACCTCGACATAGCCTTCGGCCACCGGCTTCAATACATAGCGGTCGACCTTGTCGTTGAAGGCGTACACGGATCGATTGAAGCCCTCGAAGGGGTCGCTGACGTCGCTGTATTCACCGGTGGTGGCGCAACCGCCCAGCAGCAGCGTAAGCAGCGCCAGGATCGAGGCGAGTTTGAGGGATGGGAATGGGGAAGGCATGGCGAAAAGGGTCCGATAAGGCTGCAAGACTGGCTGGCCCGCGAAGGCCCTGAAAAGACCGAATATGCTGCCACAAAGCGCGGCGCTACGCACCCCTTTGTTGAAGACCTTTTCCCGATCGCCTCATACCCGCGCCTGCGCCCAATGGGATCCGCGGGAGCGTCGCGACCTTGCCTGGCCCCCCTCTTCGCGCGGCTCCCGCGCCAACTCCACGTCCGCCGCCACCCAACCCAGGGCCAGCAACACCACGAACCAGGCGGTAACGGCGGGGATCTGCAAGTTGAAATCGACGGTGGAGTGGATCATCAGGGCGACGATCCCCATCACCACGCCGAAGCCGAGCCCCTTGAGCAGCGGTCGATGGCGCTCACGCAGGGCCTGCAGGGCCTTCAGAAACGAGCTGATGACCAGCAGTCCCAGCAGCGCAAGGCCCATCACCCCGGTATCCGCCATGATCTCCAGGTAGTCGTTATGGGCATGGAGCAGGGTACCGCCATCCCACTCGGTACCGCGATACTTGGGGAAGATGCTGTAGAAGGTGCCGCCGCCGCTGCCGCTCCAGACGTAATCCCGCCAGTAGGCGAGGCTCTCGATGCTCACCTCATCGCGATTCTCCGTCTCCAGGGTGGTCTCCTGAATACGCTTTACCACCTTGTCGAAGCCGAACCAGTGGCCGAGGATATAGACATCGATGGCAAGGATGCTCACCAGGATGAACAGCCCCAGTCTGCGCGACCCGGCGCGGGCGAAGATCAGCCAGATGCCGCCGGCCACCAGCAGGCTGGAGAAGAAGGCGCTGTTGCCCATGCGCGAACGGGATAACACCAGCCCGATGACCATGATCGCCAGCAGGATGCGCAGGCTCATCTTGGGGCTGATCACCCAGCGGATCACCGCGCGCGCGCGCTGCCGCCAGCTGCTCCCCTCGCCGCGCCCCAGGTCGGCCATCAGCAACCCCGTGCCCAGCGCCAGGGTGATCTCCAGAAAACCGGCGAAGTGGTTACGATTGACGAAGGTGCCCGAGGCGTTCTGCAATTCGCTCATGGCGATCACGCCGCCATAGACCGCCTGAAACACCCCGCATAACACCGCCACCCGCAGCAGCAGCACGATGCGCTCGCGCCGATCCACCAGCGACAGGGTCAACAGGAACAGGACGAAGTAGGCGGTGCTGCGCAGCAGGAAATCGGCGGTGGCGTGGCCATCCACCGATAAGCTCACAAGGCCCGAGAGGTCTCCCAGCGCCCCCATCCGCTGCAACTGGAAACCCTGGGGCGAGATCCACTCCACCACTTGCGGCGGCAGCGGGGCCAGTTGCAACAGCACCCACGCCAGCCAGATCCCGAACAGCCACAGCGCCGGCGCGGCGCGCCGCCAGGCGGCGGCGGAGACCTCGTCCCGCAGCCACAGCACGCCCCACCAGACGATCAGCAACAGCGCCAGCGCCGCCATCAGATTCCAGCTCCAGGCGCGGTTACTGCCCAGCGGCAATGGCAGCCAGGCAAGCACGATCAGATAGGCGACGAACAGGCGCTGATCCGCGCTCATCGGCGGACGCGGCTCGGCGGGTTCCTCGCGAAAGTGGCGGGCGTAGCGAATTCGGTACCAAAGCATCATGAATTCATTTTTTTAACCGCAGATTACGCAGATTTTCGCAGATTTTTTCGTGCGAAAGTTAGGGCTTTTTTGAATAGACTGATTCAAAACAAACATCCACCTCTCATCAAGAGAGAGCGCCGTAAAAGCCCCTCTCCCCGAGGGAGGCTGTCGCAAAAGGCCACAGCCTCCGTGGGCCATGGATGGCCCACCATTTTCGACGGCTGCAAGCCGTTGAAAATGAAGGAATCGAAAAATCGCTTTTTTCGATTCCGTGTCGTAAACGCCCATGGAAGGGCGTTTTACGACATCCTCCGAGGGAGATGGGTTGGGGTGAGGGTGCCGATAAGGCGAGAGATTATAAACCATCACACTCAACCTGGCATGTGACGACATATTCGACAACAACCCGCTACCAAATCTGCGTCAATCTGCGAAATCTGCGGTTCACACTTTTGCTTCAGAATTGGGCATCCTTCATATCCCTTCCATTGCAGTTTACACTTTCCTTTGGGAGCGAGGGCATCCTGCCCTCGTGAGGGCTGGAAGCC
>JAABSM010000047.1 GCA_011390365.1 Gammaproteobacteria bacterium | reverse complement strand
CACTAACGGTCATGGAGTGATGCACCACCCCGGGAAATGAATCAGCCCAAGGAGTGGCAGTCCTTTGAGGACTGCCACTCCTCGGTAGATTCACAGTAACTTAATGACATTGTCTCCTGGGGGGCGGCTCAGACTCGATTGGATCTTGTCGGATAACCTTGAATATAAGGGCGGGGTAAATGAGAAAAAAAATGCTGAGTCAGGCCGAGGTGGAAAAGCTGGAGCTTTCGGGGCAATGGGTATTGCCGATCAAGAGTCTTGACGACGCGGTTACGAAGTGATGGAGGCGCTTAAGCCAAGAGTAAACGCCATGCAATTCCCCTACGGACTCGCCAATTTCGAAGCCATCGCCGAGGACGGCCTCTACTACATCGACCGCACCGATCGCATCCACGCCATGGAGGAGGCGGGGCGGCAGTTGTTGCTACTGCGCCCGCGCCGCTTCGGCAAGTCGTTGTGGCTCTCGACCCTGGAGAATTACTACGATCTGGCCAAGGCGGATCGATTCGAGGAGCTGTTCGGCACGCTCAAGATCGGCCAAAATCCCACCCCGCTGCACAATCGCTACGTCGTCATGAAGTGGAACTTCTCCGTGGTCGAGGTGTTGGGGGATGCGAATGCCATCCGCCGTTCACTCTACAACCATCTGAATAGCGAGATACGCGCCGTAGCCCTCAAATACCGGCATTGGCTGACCAGCGAGGTGTTGATCAACGAAGACGATGGCCTGGCTTCATTTCGATCCCTACTGGCGGCCATCGAGGAGAGTGGCCGCCGTCTATACCTGTTCATCGATGAATACGACAACTTTGCCAACGAGGTGCTGGTCAGCGTGCAGCAAGGTAACAAGCGCTATGACGACCTGGTGGGCGGCGAGGGGGTCATCAAGACCCTGTTCAAGGTGATCAAGGATGCCATCGAGGGGCGGGGATTGGAGCGGGTCTTCATCACCGGAGTTACGCCCGTGGTGATGGCGGATATCACCAGTGGTTACAACGTCATCAGGGACATCTCCCGCAAACCGGAGTTTGATGACCTGTGCGGCTTTCACGAAGAGGAGGTCAGCGAAACCCTGGAGCGGATCGCCGACGCCTGCGACCTCTCCGCCGAGAAGCGGCAAGAGGCGTTGGCGATGATGCGGACCTTCTACAATGGGTACAACTTCAGCCTGCGGGAAGAGCGCGGCCTGGTCTACAATCCTACGCTTGCGCTCTATTTTTTCGATCACTTCCAAGGGCGGTGTGACTACCCCGACCGAATGCTGGACAGTAACCTGGCTATGGATCGCAATCGTATTGAATACGTCGGTCGCTTGCCCCATGGTCAGGCCTTGGTTGAGGCGGCACTGGAACCGGAAGAGCCGATCTTGATCGATGAGCTGGAAGACCGCTTCGGCGTCCAGATGATGCTCAAAACGCCGAAGGATCATGGCTTTCTCGCCTCTCTGCTCTATTACTTCGGCGTGCTCACCTACGTCGGCCGAACCCCGCAAGGCAAGAAGGCCCTGGTGGTGCCGAATCTGGTGGTACGCAAACTCTACGCGGAGCGCATGCGCGAAGAGTTGCTGCCTGGCTACGAGGTCAGCCGGGAGCGGGAGCAGGTTTGCGATCGTTTTTACAGCTATGGTGAACTTGAACCTTTAGCGGAATTTATCGAACGTCGCCTGCTGCCGGTCTTCGACAACCGCGACCTACGCTGGTCCAACGAACTCACCCTCAAGACCGCCTTTCTCACCGCGCTGTTTAACGACAGCGCCTATATCATGGATTCCGAGACCGCCATCGACAAGGGCTATGGCGACCTCTCGATGATCGTGCGCCCCGATATGCGCCAATATCAACTCCTCGACCACCTGCTGGAGTTCAAATATATCCCTCTCAAGGAGCTGGGCCTGACTAGCGAGAAGCTGGCCGAGGTGTCCCGTGAAGAGCTGCGCAAGCTGCCGCGGGTGCAGCAAAAGCTGGCGGAGGCCGATGCGCAACTGGCCGGCTATCGGGAAACCCTGGAAAAGTCCTATGGTCCGAAACTCAAACTTCGCACCCATGCGCTGGTGGGGATTGGGCTGACGCGGCTGGCGTGGTGATGGGGCGATCGTTCTCCCCTTGCAACGCATGGGGTGTCATAGTGGTGAGTGATGTGGTATAAAACCAGCTTATCGCTTGATTTGACCGGTAAATACCATGGCAGACAGAAGGCTTCAGGTTTTCCATACGGTCGCGCGCTTGCTGAGCTTCACCAAGGCGGCCGAAACCCTCCACATGACCCAACCGGCGGTGACCTTTCAGGTCCGTCAGCTTGAAGAGTATTTCAACACCCGCTTGTTCGACCGCACCCATAACCGCATCAGTCTCACCGAGGCGGGGGCGGTGGTCTATCGCTACGCCGATGGCATCTTCGAACTCTACGGCGAGATGGAAAACGCGGTGCGCGCGATGACTGGCGAGATCGGCGGCGCGGTGACCATCGGCGCCAGCACCACCATCGCCGAGTACATGCTTCCCCAGCTGCTGGGCGACTTCAAGATCAAGTATCCGGAGGTCAACATCCACCTCAAGGTCTCCAACACCGACGGCATCGTCAACATGGTGGAGAACAACGTCATCGACCTCGGCGTGGTCGAGGCCCCGGTGGGCAACAAGAACCTGGTGGTGGAGACCTGTCGCCCCGACCGCCTGGTGGCGATCGTGCCGCCCAAGCATCCCGAGTGCAAGAAGAAGTACCTGACCATCGACGATCTGGTCAAGTACCCCTTCATCTGTCGCGAGGAGGGGTCCGGTACCCGCGAGGTGATCAACGAATACCTGCACGCGGTGGAGGGCGGACACGAACTGGATATCTCCATGGAGCTGGGCAGCCCGGAGGCGGTCAAGGGCGCGGTGGAGGCGGGCATGGGTATCTCCGTGGTCTCCCGCGCCACCATCCAGAAGGAGCTCAAGCTCGGCACCCTGGTCGCCATTGATCTCGACCCGCCCATGGAGCGCCCCTTCTCCTTCGTCCACCAGAAACAGAAGTTTCGCGTGCGGGTGATGGAGGAGCTGCTGGAGTTCGCCCGCCACTATTGCAAGAACTACGACGTGCTTGCTTGAGTATTCTCCATGTTGCCGATCAATAACGGCGTCCTGCCCGCCGACAAGCGTCAACTGCTGAGGCTGTATGATCGGCTTTCGGCTGACGACAGACATGCACTGGTCGCGTTTGCCGAATTCATGATTCAGCGCCAGGCGGATGGGCCGGCGTCGGCTAACCAAGGCCGGCAAGACGACGCCCGCGGCGAACCCCTGGACATTCCGCGTCCCGAGGAGGAGAGCGTGATCGGCGCCATCAAGCGCCTCTCCAGAAGCTACCACATGGTGGATCGCTCCAGGATCCTCACCGAGACATCATCGCTGATGACCGGCCACCTGGTGCACGGGCGCAAGGCGGAGCATGTGATCGACGAACTGGAAGCGCTGTTTCGCAAGGCCTATGCGGACCAATTCAACGATGAGTGAGCCAGCGCGCCCATGGCGTTGGCGGAGGGGCATTAAACCATGATTCTCGACAAGCTGGCCCATCCCACCCAGGTGATGCGCTTTGGCGACAAGGTGCGGGACTTTTTTGAACGCTGTACCGAGTGCGGCGTGCCGGGATTGCCCTTTGTCGACGGCAGCGGTCGGGTAGTGGGGCGGGTCTCCATGCGCCATATCTTTCGTGAGCGTTGCATCCCCCGCTATATCCTCGACTCCGCCCACCTGCTTGGGGACGATATCCACGAGGTGAATATCCCCAGCCAGTCCGCCTTCGAGCTGCTGGAGCAGCCGGTCGAGGGGTTCGTGCTCAAACAGTACGCCCATGCCACGCCGAACTCGCCCATTATCAAGGGGCTGGCGATCATGGAGAAGTTGTCGACCAACTATATCTTCATCATGGAAGGGGAGGAGTACCAGGGAATCGTCACCCGTCGGGACATCGCCCGTCGCATGGTGGAGGCGACCCGGGATTTTTCTTTGTAATGCAGGAAACCTTCGTCGCGCAACACATGTGGCTGGCCGGCGGCGTCATGCTGGCCGCCTATGTGCTGATCTTCAGTGAATGGATGCATCGCGCCGGGGCGGCGATCCTCGGCGCGGTGGTGATGGTTGGCGTCGGCATGTGGGGCGGTTTCTACTCCCAGGAGGAGGCGGTCACCTCCCTCGACGCCAACACCCTGCTACTGCTCGCCGGCATGATGATGGTGGTGGTGATGCTGCGCCCCACCGGCGGCTTCGAATACCTGGCGATCCGTATCGCCAAGCTGGCCGGGGGCAACGCCAGGCTGCTGCTGGTCTATCTCTGTCTGGCGGTCAGCGTCATCAGCATGTTCCTCGATAACGTCACTACGGTGTTGATCTTCGCCCCCCTGACCGTACTCATCACCCGCATCCTGCGCATCAACCCCATGCCCTACCTGATGGCGGAGGCGATGCTCTCCAACATCGGCGGCGCCGCGACCCTGGTGGGCGACCCCCCCAACCTGATGATCGGCAGCGCCGGCGGCATCGACTTCACCCACTTCATGCTCAAGATGGGGCCGCTGATCGCGGTGGTGTGGGTGGTCACCGTGCTGACCCTGTTGTTCTTTTTTCGCAACCAGCTGGTGAACAGCGACAAGGTGACGGTGGATCTCGACGAAAAGCGGGCGATCACCGATCCGGTCGGGCTGAAGAAGGCGTTGGCGGGCCTCTTCGTGATACTGATCCTCTTCTTCACCCATCACCACTTCCACCTTTACCCCGCCTTCGTCGCCTTTATCGGCGTCGCCATCATCTTTACCCTCATTCGCCCCAATCCCGAGCCGGTCTTCGGCAAGATGGAGTGGTCGGTGCTGGTCTTCTTCGCCGGGCTCTTCATCATCGTCGGCGGTGTCGAGGCCTCGGGGCTGCTGGATCTGGTCGGGCTGCAACTGGCGGAGATCGCCCAGGATCCCGAGCAATTGCTCATCACCTGTCTGCTGCTGATGTGGGTCGCCGCCATCCTCAGCGCGGTGGTCGACAATATCCCCTTTACCGTCACCATGATCCCCATCGTGCTGGGCCTGGAAAGCCACGGCGTCAACATCGCCCCGCTATGGTGGGCGCTGGCCATCGGCGTCGGACTCGGCGGCAATGGTTCCCATATCGGCGCCACCGCGAATATCATATGCGTCGCCGAATCGGAGCGGTGCGGCATTCCCGAAGCTCGCATCACGCCGGTGGCGTGGTTGAAGGCAGGGGTGCCGGTCATGCTGGTCGGGCTGTTGGTCTCCTCGTTGCTGTTTACCGCCTTTTTCGACTATTTTCTCGACTGAGCGCGGCTCAGCGCGACATTTCACTTCTCATATTGTCGGAGCCCGTAACGGCTCCCTGGATCAATCTTATGCTGGGCAAGCTGTTTAATCGAACCCCCAAGTGGCAAC
Organism: Gammaproteobacteria bacterium; assembly: GCA_011390365.1. Lineage (GTDB taxonomy): Bacteria > Pseudomonadota > Gammaproteobacteria > Chromatiales > Chromatiaceae > SLIM01. Next base: position 26,438 of record JAABSM010000047.1, on the reverse strand, counting down.
ATCGCGATGAAAAGGTGCGTCTCAAGGCGGTAATGCAACTGGGTTCCCAGGATGGAATCCCGTTGCGCACCGTCATCGAACAGGACCCCTCGCTGGAGGTGCGGATCCAGGCGGTCGAGAAGGTCGCCGATGTCGACTACCTGATCAACCTGCTGGGGCGGCAAAACGCCCCCAAGGTCAAGGTGCGGGACGCCATTCGCCAGCGTATCGTGGCGTTGCTTGAGCCGGCCCAGGGCGAGGCGCTCTCAGCCCAGACCCAGGCACGCCTGCAAAAGCTGGTCGATGATGGAGAACAGGCGATACTCGGCGAGATCACCATGAACTCCCGCCACCCCGAGATGCGCGAAGCGGCCTGCCGGGGGCTGGATGATGAGTCGCTGTTACTGCAAGTCATCAGCGGAGACAAGGTCGCCGCGGTACGGCGGACCGCCGTCGAACGGCTCACCAGCGGCGAGGCCCTCTCCCAGGTCAGCAAGGAGCTGCGCAAGCGCGACAAACAGGTGGCGAAACGGGCGAGAGATCGCCTCGCCGTGCTTGAAGAAGAGCAGCAACGCCCCGAACGCATCGCCGCCGAGGCGCGCGAGATCATCGAACAGGTCGGCAAACTCGGCCTGGGCAAGCGCTGGGAGCAGGACGACGCCAAGCTCGGCTATCTCGAAGAGCGCTGGCAACACCTCAAACAGGCGGCGGGGGAACTGCTCGGTCCGGAACAGGAGGGCGCCTACGCCGCCGCCCGTGAACGATATCAGCAGGCCGCGGCCGCCTACCATCAGGAGCAGGAGCGGCGGCAAGCCGACGCCCAGGCGGTGGAGGAGGCCCGTCAACTGCGCCGCCCCTTGCTGGAGCAACTCGAGGCGCTGGTGCAACGCCTGGAGGGCCACCAAGGCCTCCCCGACGAGGCCCTGCTGGAGGCATCGCGTGGCGAGTTTCGCGCCATTCGCGAGCAGTGGGAGGCGCTGGCCGGCCCGCTTCCCGTCGGATTCCCCAACGCGCTGTTGAGTCGCTATCAACAGCTCTCCCGCCGCCTCGGCCAGGCCCTGGCGGTAGAGCTGGAGCGGCGCGAAACGGCGACCATCGCCGGCGAGATGTGCCAGCGCCTGGAGCAGGAGCTGAGCGAAGATCGGGTACTCCACGGCAAGCACTGGCAACAACGCCTGGCGGCCCTGGAAGGGCACATCCAGCAACTGCCCAAGGGCGAGGCCCGGGAGGGATTGCGCGAGCGTTTCAAGGCATTGCAGGAGGGCGGCGAGGCGCGTCTGGCCAGGCAGCGGCGCAAGGCGGAGGACCTGCACGCCAATCTCGACAAGCGTTTCGCCGAGCTGGAACAGGCCCTGGACGCCGGCAACAGCCGCGAGGCGAGCCTCGCCCACGACCGCATCCAGCAGGCGATCCAGTTCTTCGAAGCCACCGCCGAACACACCCCCTATCTCAAGCAGGCCCGTCAGCGGCTGAACGCGCTTCACCCCCGTTTTCAGGAGATGCGCAAGTGGCGCGACTGGGCGGTGGTCAACGAGCGCGAAAAGCTCTGCGAAGAGATGGAGGCGCTGGTCGGCCTCAACGCCCACCCCACCACCCTCGCCGAGCAGATCAAGGCGCTCCAGGACCAATGGAAGCGACTCGACGCCACCCGCGCCGCCGCCCCCAACGAACTCTGGCAGCGCTTCAAGGCCGCCGCCGACGAGGCCTACAAGCCGGTCGCCCGTTATCGCGAACAGCAGGCCGCGGAGCGCCAGCACAACGCCGCGCAGCGCCAGGCCCTTATCGACGAGATCGCCGCCTGGCTCGATCAGGTCGACTGGTCCCACGCCGACTGGAAGGCGGTGCAGAAACAGGAACGGGACTATGCCCGCCAGTGGCGGGAGGAGGGCCAGGTGACCCACGCCGACTGGAAGCGCCTCAACGACGGGTTTCGCCGTCAGATGGATCGCTTCGAAGAGCGCCTCGGCCCCGAGCGAGAGCGCTGTCTGAAACAGCGTACCGCCCTCATCGACGAGCTGGAACGCCTCGCCGACCAGCAGGCGGAGATCGCCGACGCCGCCGCGCAGGCCAAGGAGATGCAGCAGCGCTGGCAGGTCACGGTCAGCGGCCGCAAGCGGGAAGAGAACGCCCTCTGGCAGCGTTTCCGCGCCGCCCTCGACCGCATCTTCGAACAGCGCCGCGAGGCCCACGAAGCCCAGCAAAAGGAGCGCAACGAAAACCGTCGCCAACGCCAGCAACTCTGCGACGCGCTGGAGACCGCCATCGACGGCCTGGAGACCATCGAAGCGGTGCGCCAGCGCGAACACGCCTTCGACGAGGCCTGGAACGCCCTCAACCGGGAGGATGAACGCATCGACCGCGGCCTGGACGCCCGCCGCAAGGCCCTCCAGCAACGCCTCGCCCAACGCATCCAGACCCTGCTCGACCAACAGGCCCAGGCCGACCAGGAACGCCTCGGCCAGCTCGCCGCCCAATGCGGCCAACTGGAGGCCTCGCTAGAGGCCAGGGCGGAAGACGCAACCGCCCCCCAACCCGACCTGGAAGAGACCCGCGCCCGCTGGCAAGAGCTGGCCCAACAGCTTGCCGAAAACCCCCTGCAAGCCCGCTTCGAAACCGCCATCGCCGCCCTGGAAGGCGATGCCGACGCCACCCGCAAGATCCTCGACAACCTCGAAGAGAACCGCCGCCAGAAGGCGGAACTCTGCCTGCGCATGGAGATCCTCGCCGGCATCGAATCCCCCCCCGAAGCCGCCCAGGAACGCATGGCCTACCAGGTCGAACGCCTCAACGACGCCATGCGCGCCGGCAAGAACGACGAATCGAGCGAGTTGGCGGATATCACCCGCGCCTGGCAACTCTGCGGCCATGCCGGCCAACACCACGAACCCGAGCTGGCCGCCCGATACGAAAAGGCCAACGCAGCGATCCGAACCTGAGCCGGCCGGAGCGGAACACGGGGGCCGCGGAGCGCGCGGCTCGACGCGCCCGTGGCGCCGCTGGCGAGTCAGGCCTCGCGCTCCGCTGGATGCCTGGTTGCCGGGTTTTCGCTCGTCCCCAAGGTCCCCTTGGGGACGCACGTCTCGCAAGCTCCAGCTTGCACGAGCGGCGAGAGCAACCAACACAAGGGCGTCCAGGCTGGACTTGGGCGCCGGCGAGTCCAGTGGCAGGGATGCCCTCCTTGGCTCTGGGTCCTGGCCTTCCGTGGCCAGGGCGACGGAGGATTCAAGGTCAGTGGGTTGTCCTACACCAACATTTAACGCAGAAAGAGCCTGGAAAAGTGTCAAAAACCGTTGTAATCGTCGACGAAGGCGTCGGCAGGGAGACGCCGCTGTGGCGGCAGTTTGAACAGGCGATGGGCGAGCGGGAGCTGGAGTTTCTCTTCATCGCCCAGGACCATCGTGGCATCCCGGATGTGGAGATCCTCGACAAGCTGCTGGATCCGACGAAGATCCTGCTCACCGGCGATCGGGTGTTGCACATGCGGGCGCTGGAGCGGGGGTTTCGCTCCTATACCCTCAATGAGCAGGGCCAGATCACTCGCAAGGGGCTGGGTTCGGTGCGGCCGGACAAGAAGCCCGCGCCCGCCAGCGTGCACGATTCGCTGTTGTCCGACTACTCCCCGGGCGCGGCCAACGAACTTACCCTGCGTCTGCGTGATGGTCTCTCCGAACGTCGTTTGAAGCGTTACCGCACCGCGCGGCGGCGGATCCGCGGCCATTTCGGCTCTCAGGAGGCCATCTCGCAGCTGTCGGTGACCCTGGACGCGAGACGGACCCGGCGGGGCCTGCTGTGCGGCTTCGTGTTCAATCTGGCGGGCAACTCCGGGGTCAAGGGGCTGAAGGGGACCGAGGGGTATTGTCTCTATTCGGGCAAGGACCGAGGCGCGGTGGCGACCCTGCATGCGCTGCGGGATCAATACCTGCTGCAACTCGATGGGGTGCCGGCCCAGCTCTTCATCATCGACCCCGCCGCGCTGGAGCTGGCACGCGGCCTGTTGGCGCGGTCGGACGCCCCCGACGATTCGCTCGAACGGGCGCTGTGGCGATTGCTCCATGATCTGCCCGAGGTGCGGGTTCAGCCCTGTGTGAAGGGGCGATTCCATGATGGCTTGACGGCCAAGCTTCGGCAATTGGAGGCGCGCCCCGGCAACGAGGTGGTGGAGATCGATTTCGAAGAGATCGCGGGGCGATTAGTGGCGGATTAGGGTACGCTGAGGACTGCCAGTCCTTGAAGGACTGGCAGTCCTGGGTTCGAAGTTATGAGCACGTCTCCAGCCATTCGGCGCGGGAGCGCCGGCGGATGGGTCGCGCCGCGGGAGCGGCGTGACCAGGAAAAAGCCGGAGGGCCGCGGAGCGCGCGGCTTGACGCGCCCGTGCCGTGGTTGGCGACTCAAGCCTCGCGCTCCGCGTATCGCGAACGCCGCTATCTACAAACTCCCCCTGACAGCAAAAGCCGGGATATGAGAAAATGCCAGCAATGTTTCCCCGGCTGAGGTTTTCGAAGCCAGGGAGCAAAGGTATCAACAGCGGCCCGCCAGCGGGCCCCAGGCAAACGGAATAACGACAGACTCACTTATGGCTCAATACATCTACACCATGAACCGTGTCGGCAAGGTGGTCCCGCCCAAGCGGGTGATCCTGCGCGACATCTCTCTCTCCTTCTTCCCCGGCGCCAAGATCGGCGTGCTCGGCCTCAATGGCTCGGGCAAGTCGTCGCTGCTACGCATCATGGCGGGGGTGGATACCGAGATCGAGGGCGAGGCGCGGCCGCAGCCGGGCATCAACGTGGGCTACCTGCCCCAGGAGCCCCAGCTCGATCCGAACAAGGATGTGCGCGGCAACGTGGAAGAGGCGGTGGCGGAGGTGAAGGACGCCATGGCCGAACTGGACGCGGTCTACGCCGCCTACGCCGAGCCGGACGCGGATTTCGACGCACTGGCGGCGAAGCAGGCGAAGCTGGAGGATATCATCCAGGCCCATGACGGCCACAACCTGGAGCGTCAGTTGGAGATCGCCGCCGATGCCCTGCGTCTGCCCCCCTGGGAGGCGGACGTGACCAAGCTCTCCGGCGGTGAACGGCGGCGCGTGGCGCTGTGCCGGCTGTTGCTCTCGCGGCCCGACATGCTGCTGCTGGACGAGCCCACCAACCACCTCGACGCGGAGTCCGTCGGCTGGCTGGAGCGCTTCCTCCACGACTACCCGGGCACCGTGGTGGCGGTGACCCATGATCGCTACTTCCTCGACAACGTCGCCGGCTGGATCCTGGAGCTGGACCGCGGCCACGGCATCCCGTGGGAGGGGAATTATTCCTCGTGGCTGGAGCAGAAGGAGCAGCGCCTGGAGCAGGAACAAAAAGCCGAGGACGCCCGGGTCAAGTCCATGAAGCACGAACTGGAGTGGGTGCGCTCCAACCCCAAGGGCCGCCATGCCAAGTCCAAGGCCCGTCTCGCCCGCTTCGAGGAGCTGCAATCCCAGGAGTTCCAGAAGCGTAACGAGACCAACGAGATCTATATCCCCCCCGGCGAGCGCCTCGGCGATCTGGTGGTGGAGGCCAAGGGGCTGAGCAAGGCCTTCGGCGATCAGTTGCTCTACGACGATCTCAGCTTCAACCTGCCCAAGGGCGGCATCGTTGGCGTCATCGGCCCCAACGGCGCGGGCAAGACCACCCTGTTCCGGCTGATGACCGGCGAGGAGCGGCCGGACGGCGGCGAGCTGCGGGTGGGCGATACGGTGCAAATCGCCTACGTCGACCAATCCCGCGACGCCCTGGACGACAAGAAGACCGCCTGGGAGGAGATCTCCGGCGGTCAGGACATCATCACCGTGGGCAAGTACGAACTCAACTCCCGCGCCTGGCTGTCGCGCTTCAACTTCAAGGGCGCCGACCAGCAGAAGCGGGTAGGGGACCTCTCCGGCGGCGAGCGCAACCGCCTGCACCTGGCCAAGCTTCTACAGAAGGGCGGCAACCTGCTGCTGCTCGACGAGCCCACCAACGACCTGGACGTGGAGACCCTGCGCGCCCTGGAAGAGGCGATCCTCAACTTCCCCGGCTGCGCCGTGATCATCTCCCATGATCGCTGGTTCCTCGACCGCATCGCCACCCATATCCTGGCGTTTGAAGGCGACTCCAAGGTGGTCTGGTTCGAGGGCAACTATGCCGACTACGAAGAGGACCGCAAGCGTCGCCTGGGCGCCGAGGCGGATCAGCCCCATCGTATCAAGTATCGGCCGATCAGTCGCTAGCGGAAAAGAGGAGACAGGATTAACGGGATTGACCGGATTGCCGGGATGTTTGTCTCGGCTATTCTGCGGCAATTGGCGTCTTGCCGGTTCGCTCATGGATCGCCCAGCCGCACTCGGCTTTTCCCGGAACGGGTTAGCCGAGCTCAGCTCGGCGATCCAAGGCACGACGCTTTCGTTATCCTGCTCCTCGGCACTCGGCACTCGGCACTCAGCACTCGGCACTCGGCACTCAGCACTCGGCACTCGGCACTCGGCACTCCGCACTCCGCACTAACCACCCAAGGAGGAATCGATGGAAACCACGAAGAAGCCCATCTACGCCAAATGCCCCACTTGCGGCAAGTCGGTGGCGTGGATTACGGAGAACAAGTGGCGACCGTTTTGTACGGAGCGCTGCAAGTTGATCGATCTGGGGGAGTGGTTGAGCGAGAATCACCGCATCCCCGGGAAGGAGGGGCGTCCTTTTTCGGTGGAGGAGTCTGAGGATTTTCAGGCTTGAAGCTGGAGGCGGAATCCCTCGTTCCCAAGGTCTCCTTGGGAACGCACGTCTTGCAAGCTCCTGCTTGCACTGACAGCTGGAGCTGTCAAGACTTGGGTTCCCAAGCTGGAGCTTGGGAACCAGCGGTACCAGCGATGTGGGTACCGGTGAAAGCAGGCCATAGTCCGCCGATGGCGGCGATGCCCTGGCCGCCATGCTCGCGGGCGGTGTCGATATCCTTTTCCGTCATGCCGCCGAGGGCGAAGATCGGTAGCGGCAGGTCTGCCACCAACTCGCCGAAGCGTTGCCAGCCCAGCGGCTCGGCATGCGGGTGGCTGGCGGTCTTCGCGACCGGAGAGAGGAGGGCGAAGTCGGCGTGCAGGGTGATGGCCTTTTCGAGCTCCTCGATGGAGTGGCAGGAGGCGGCGAGCCATTTTTCGGTGGACAGCGGGCGTTGATCGCAGGCACGCAGCTGGTGGGAGGTCAGGTGCAGCCCGTCCGCGCCGCTGGCTTCGACCAGGTCGATGTTCGTGGTGTTAAGCAGAACGCGTGCATTGTGCTCCTTGCAGAGGGCGACGCATTGCGCGGCAAGGGTCGCGTAGCCTGGCGGTGAAAGCGTGTGAGCGCGCAACTGCACCAGGCGAATGCCTTGTTCCAGCGCGATTGTCAGACGCCGCAAGAAAAGCTCGGGTTGGCCTGGATCCGATCCGGTGATCAGATAGCGACGGGGCAGATTGAGCGCGGTGGCGATGGGCCGGTCGGCGGCGGGCATGGGGTAGTGGGTCAGTTCGTCGGCCGCCGCCCAGGCCATGGGTTGTCCCTCTCGGGGCGTTGGCGTGCCTTGAAAACCCGCTACCTCGAAGACATCCAGGATCACCACCCGGTCGCCATAGTCGTGGCGCAGGCGGATGAGGGGGGCGTACTCGGTCGGGACGATCCCGAGCTCCTCCGCAAGCTCCCGCGCCAGCGCATGGGCGGCGGACTCCCCCGCTTCGAGCTTGCCGCCGGGGAACTCCCACAGGCCACCCTGGTGGGTGTGGTCGGCGCGGCGGGTCAGCAGGATGCGGCCCGCGGCGTCGCGAATCACCGCCGCGGCGACCTGGATCTCCCTCACTCCGCTTCCTCGTAGTCGTGCATGCGGCCATGCAGGTCGTGCTCGTCGGAAGCGGTGATCTCCACCTCCACGAAGTCGCCGGGATCCAGCTCCCAGGCCCCGTCGATCACCACCACGCCGTCGATCTCCGGCGCGTCGCCGGCGCCGCGGGCGATGACGTGGTCGTTGTGCACCTCGTCCACCAATACCGTCTCGACCTTGCCGACATGCCGGGCGAGGCGTTCGCGGCTGATGCGGGCAAGCCGCTCCATCAGGCGTCGCCGCCGTTCCTCCTTGACCTCTTGCGGCAGTTGGCCGGGCAATTCGCGGGAGGCGGCCCCTTCGATGTCCGAGTAGCTGAAACAGCCGCCGCGATCGATTCGGGCCGCCTCGACGAAGTCGAGCAGGCCCTCGAAGTCGGCGTCGGTCTCGCCGGGAAAGCCGACGATGAAGGTGCTGCGCAGGGTCAGGTCCGGGCAGATCGTCCGCCAGCGTTCGATGCGCTCCAGCATCCGTTCCGACGCCGCGGGTCGGCGCATCGCGCGCAATATCGCCGCGCTGGAGTGCTGTAGCGGCATGTCCAGATAGGGGAGGATGGCCCCCTCCGCCATCATCGGCAACAGCGCGTCCAGGTTCTGGTAGGGGTAGAGATAGTGGAGGCGAATCCAGATCCCCAGCTTCGCCAGCTCCCGGCTCAGGGCAAGCAGGTCGCTCTTCACCGGGCGCCCCTGCCAGAAGGCGGTGCGGTGGCGGATCTCCTGGCCATAGGCGGCGGTGTCCTGAGAGATCACCAGCAGCTCCCGCACCCCGCTGGTGGCGAGATTCTCCGCCTCCAGCAGCACCTGATCCAGGGGCCGGCTGACCAGGTCGCCACGCAATTGGGGGATGATGCAGAAGGAGCAGCGGTGGCTGCACCCCTCGGCGATCTTCAGGTAGGCGTAGTGGCGGGGGGTCAGTTTCACCCCGATATCCGCGAGTCCAGTGCCCGCGCCTGGCGCGAAGGCCGATTTCGGCGCCCTCACCCCAACCTCGCTCCCGAGGGAAGCGTCGATCGGGGCATGTTGGTGGACGGCCCCCATCACCTCCTCATAGGCGTGGGCGCCGCTGACCGCAAGGACACCCGGATAACGTTGCCGGATCTGTTCCGCCCGCGCCCCCAGGCAGCCGGTGACGATGACCTTGCCGTTGTTCTCCAGCGCCTCGCCGATGGTCTCCATGGACTCTTCCACCGCGCTCTCGATGAAGCCGCAGGTGTTGATCACCACCAGATCCGAGCCCTCGTAATCGGAGGAGATACCATAGCCTTCATAACGAAGCTGGCTGAGGATGCGTTCTGAATCGACCAGGTTCTTTGGGCAGCCCAGGCTGACGAATCCGATTCGGGGGGTGTCTTTGGTCATGGTTTGGCGAAAAGGAAGTTGGCGGTCGCCTATTGTAGCGGTTCCCGAAGCGGGAGAGAACAGCAGGGGAGGGGGGATCCAGGTCCGTCGTTCAAGCCACGCAACACGCGAGCGACGCGAAAATCTCTCACGAAGGCACGGAGCACAGGGCGAAATCTTCGTCCGTGATCTCGGTGTCTCAGTGAGAATCTTATGGCATTTTGGCGCGGCCTTCTCAAACCCCGCACCCCAACCCCTCCCAACGGCGGGAGGGGTGAACGGGAAGCGGGATCAGAACTCCACGGCGACCTGGGCGGTGCCGGTGTTGGTGTCTTCGCCGTAGTAGTCGGTGTCGTGCTTGTACTCGAAGGCGAGGGTGGTGTTTTCCATCACCTCCATGCTGATCGCGCCGATCACGCGCTTCTCTGGAAGATCGAAATATTCCGCCTCGCTGGTCTTCTGGTAACCGACGGCGACGGTGGAATCCATGCCGCTGAAGATGAAGTCGTAGCCGGCCTCAAGATTCCATGCCTTGATCTCGGTGTTGGTGCCCTTGCCGCCCAGATCTTTCAATGCGCCGACGTACTCGGTAATCACGCTGAAAGGACCGTAGCGCCCATTGGCGTGCACGCCGATGCCGCTGATGCGATCGTGGATGGTGTTGGTACCGAATACCTCGTTGTAGGTCCACTCCAGCCCGTCGGTATCCTGAATCGAGTTGATCCAGTCGACGCCGACGTCAAAGGAGGCATCCCCCTGCTCCCAGTAATAGCCGAGGTTGAAGCCGTAGTTGGAGATCAGGTCGTCCTGGCCCGCTTTCTCCATGTCGCCGTTGAAGACGTAGGCGGAACCGTAGATGCCATCCATCTCCGCGCCGACCATCAGGATGTCCTCCCGGGTCTCGCCAATATCCAGGGTCAGCGGGTCGGAGACCATGTTGGTCTCGAATACGCCGAAGGGCAGGTAGGTGCGGCCGGCGGTGAAGGTAAGGGTGTCGTTGGGCGAGTAGGCGATGGTCGCCTCATCCACTTCCGGTGAGCCATAGCCGTCTTCGTAATAGAACAGGATCAGGGCGGTGACGTTCTCGGCAATCTCGGCCTCGGCCCACAGCGAGGCGTCGGAGATGATGATGTCGCTATGATTTTCATTTTCATAGTCTTCATGGTAGGCGTCCACCGCCACCGATCCACCGACGGTCACCGCGTCGCTCCAGTTGCCGGTGGCGATGGTCGCGGGTTGGTGGGTCTGGGTCGCTTCGAGTTCCGCGACGCGGTCGCGGAGCGTGTTCAGCTCTTCGCGCATGCCGTGTTCGTCCGCGAAGGCGGCGCTGGCGGGCAGCCCCAGTGCCGCCGCCATCGCACTGACGAGGAGCGTTTTTGCCATTCTGGTTTGCCTGTTCATTTCGAACTCCCTGGTCTCTCGTTATGGTCGCGTGCCGGCTTCCGTTTTATGGTATCTACCGACGGTATCTCTGGTCTGGTCGAGGTGGATCGGTCTGATCCTTGCTCGGCGGGCTTGCTGGTCTGCCCGCGGTTCTACAACAAGTTAAACGTCAGTCTTCATGTAGATAGTCTGATAGTTTATCTCAAAATGTAATCGTAATTCACTGCTTTTGCAAGATTAAAAGTGATGCCAAGTTCATTTTTCAATAAAAGGCGTGTTAAAGCAGCAAGTTATGGGATTGCCGCCGGCTGGTTCCCGCAACAGCGACGGGAGCGGAAAGATTGTTGTTGTAAAACATCGAATTATGGTGTTTAATTGATAGCCTACACTAGGAAGGGCGGCGGGCGTTTCTCCCCGATTCAGGGGATTGTCGCGGGGGGATGCGGAAAGTTCGTGTCCGGCTACGCAACACGCTACGGAAGATGAGGCTTGCGGAATGATAATGAGACCCTCATCATATGAACGAAGTCGATCCACTCTCGGAGGGGTCGACCTTCACCCGTGGTTAGTGGAAAGGATTACATAGCCAAATGGAAAACCAACATGTCTTAATGCCGTTTAGCAAGGTGATCCACTACCTGCGCATGCACTGCCACGCGGGAATGACGGGGGCCTTCTACCTTGTCACGGATCAGGGTCACTGGGGCGAGTTTCTCATCAACCGGGGGAAGGTCGTCACGGTGCGCTATCGTGCGCTGCGGGGAATCAAGGCGCTGCAGTTGCTCAGGCGCAGCGCCACCCAGGCCAAGTACTCGTTCAATACCGACGGCTTCAAGCTCGATGACCGGGCCAAGGATGGCGAGGTACTGCCGGAGACCGAGAAGATCCTCCAGTTCCTCGCCAAGCCGCCGGAGGCCAACAGCGGTGACGAGGGGAAGGCCGGCGCGGCTAGGTCGTCGGCGCCGCCGCCGAAGGCAAGCCAGGCGGATCGGAAGCCCGCCGCCGCGCCGGCGCGGAAGCCGGCGACGGACCGGCAGGCCGAACTGAGGAGCAGGGCCGGGATCCCCTCCCGCGACGAGCGCATGGCCAGGCAAGCGGCCGAGGCGGCAAAGACGCGGGACAAGGGGGGCGCTGCGGCCGCCAACGGCTATACCGTACTGGTGGTCGAGGATAGCATCATCTCCCGCAAGGTGATCAGCAACACCCTGTCACCAAGGGGATACCGCATCATCGAGGCGGGAGACGGCTTCCAGGCCCTGGCGCAACTCACCAACGAAAAACCCGACCTAGTGCTACTGGACCTGATCCTGCCCGGCATGGATGGCTACAAGGTCCTCTCGCACATGAAGAAGAAACCGGAGTTCGAGGGCATCCCGGTGATTATTCTCACCTCCCGGGACACCCTGTTCGACAAGCTCAAGGGCAAGATGTCCGGATCGGATGAATACCTGACCAAGCCCTTCTCCTCGGTGGAGCTGGTGGACAGGGTCTCGAAATATCTCAAATAAGCCTGCCTGGTCAGGCGACCGGCGCGCGCAAGGGCGTCGCACAGGAAATTGGAAGGTATCGGATGGGTGAAAGTCGACGAGTGCTCGTGGTGGATGATGTTACGATGGTGCGGGAGTCCCTCATCGACATCATCAACATCATGGACGGTTTCGAGCTGGCGGGCGAGGCGAGCGACGGCGCCGAGGCGCTGCGCATGGCCGAGCGCCTCAATCCGGACCTGATCACCCTCGACATCGTCATGCCGGGCATGAACGGCATCACCGCCCTCAAGCACCTGATGATCCATCACCCCACGCCCACCGTGATGATCTCCAGCCTGACCCAGGAGGGGGCGGAGTCCGCCTTCGAATCGATACGTTTCGGCGCCGTCGACTTCATCCCCAAGCTCTCCAAGCTGGACGACGTGGGGTTGGAAAAGCAGCGGGAAGAGGTGGTAACCAAGCTGCGTTGGGCCTCCCGGGTCGACGTGGAGGCGATCCGCTACATCCCCGCCGCATCCCGCAACCACGCGTCGGCGGAGTCCGTCCCCACCCAGCGGCTGGTGGCGATGGGCGCCGCCCAGGGCGGCTACGCCTCGCTGATGAAGATCCTGCCGCGGCTGCCCGCGGACTATCCCGCCACCCTGGTAGCGGTGCTTTACGAACACGAACGCTACGTCGACGCCTTCGTCGATTACATCAACCGCTTCTGTCGCATACGCGTCGAGCGCGCGGTGGATGGCGCGCCGCTGCACGCCGGCGTATGCTACATCTCCGCCGGCGAGGACTATGTTACCCTGCGCCACGTTGGCGAGGGGGTGGGGCTGCATGTCCATCCCGCCCCCTTCGACTCCCAGCGCGGCTCCTTTAACCGCGTCCTCTACTCCGCTACCGACATGCTGGCCGACAAGGTCACCGGCGTGGTGCTCTCGGGCGCCGGCGACGATGGCGCGGAGGGGCTGGCCGAGGTGGCGCGGGTGGGTGGGTGGGCGGTGGTGCAGTCGCCCCGCACCTGCCTGGTGGCGGAGATGGCGGAGAGCGCCCTGGCATACTGCGGAGACAGCGCGGTCAGCGATTCCCATGTCTCGGATCAGCTGTTGCGCATTGTTTAGGTAAATTTTTAGGACACTTTCGAAATATTTTGATTATACTAGGAAGTACTGTTCGGGCCGGATGTCTCGGGCGGCTGCCGCGTATCGTCGTTGATGGAGGAAAAGATGAATAGTCTCATGAGTTGGTATCGCGACCTCTCCCTGAGGTACAAACTGGTAATGTTGTTCCTGTTGGTGGGTCTTATCCCGTTTGCCATCAACGCCTACATCGCGGTGGACCGAACCACCGCGGGTCTGCAAGACGCATCCTTCTCGGCGCTGGAGGGCGTGCGCGACGCGCGCAAGAGCGAACTTCAGAACTACATGAGCGAGGCCTTCTCCAACGTCGGCGCCCTGGCCCAGTCGGTGCGTGTGAACCGCGACGCGGGTTACAGCAAGAACGAGTCGATCAACGACCTCAAGAAGCAGGCGCTGGAGACCTACTTTAATGATTTGCATCGGCTGATGCGCGATGTACAGGCCAACGTGCGTTTCACCGACGGCATCAAGCTCTTCACCGAGGCCTTCCGTCAGGGCATGGACAGCGAGGTCTATAAATCGCTGCGACGGGAGCGTGAGCAGGGTTTCATGCAGTTCGCCGAGTCTTTCGGTATCGAAGACGTCCATCTCATCGATACCGAGGGCAATGTGCTCTTTACCATTGCCGGCCAGTCCGACCTCGGCGGCAACGTCAAGACCGGCAGCCTGCGCAACAGCGGCCTGGCGCGGGTCTTCAGCAAGGCACGCTATGAGCCGGCGATCGAGGACTTCAGCTTCTATGAGCCGGGCAACAGCCAGGCCCTCTTCATCTCCACCCCGCTGATCGACGATACCGGCTACTACTGGGGGCAAGTCGCCTTCGAAATTGAACCGGGCGCCATCAACCAGATCGTCCAGGCGCGTGGCGGCATGCGTGACACCTTCGAGTCCTACCTTGTGGGGGAGACGGGCGGCAAGAGCGGTCTGCGCGCGGATCGCGTCGTCAAGGAGGGCAAGATCGGGACACCTCACGACACGCCCTACGTGCGGGCGGTCTTGAGCGGGAAGACGGGAACGGAGGTTACGACTGGAACCACCGGCGTACTCGAGCTGACCACTTACACGCCGCTGGAGATCGAAGGGCTTAACTGGGGTATCGTCACCAACGGCTCTCTGGTGCAGGCCGTCGTACCGGAGCTTGAGGGTGGTCAGGACTACCTGGAGTGGTACCAGGAAGAACACGGCTACTACGACATCTTCCTGATTGAGGCCAGTGGCGACATCTTCTACTCGGTCCAGCGCGAGGCGGACTTTGGTACCAACATCATCGATGGCCAGTACTCCAACACCAACCTCGGCAAGCTGGTACAGAACGTGAAAAGTTCCCGCCGGGAGGGTTTTTCGGACATGGCCTATTACTCGCCATCCAACGGCCCGGCGATGTTCATCGCCGCGCCGCTGGTCTCCGCCGGCAAGGTCGACATGATCGTCGCGCTGCAGATCAACACGGCGGAGATCAACCAAATCATGCAGAACCGTGTGGGTCTCGGCCAGACCGGCCACGCCTACCTGGTCGGTCCCGACTACGTGATGCGTTCTGATATCGAGGGCCGGGATACCCTGCTCAAGCAGGAGGCCAACACCGCCGGCACCCAGGCCGCGCTGCAGAATCAGTCCGGCATTCGCGAGTCCACCTCTTTCCTGGGGAATGAGGTACTGGCGGCCTACACCGACATGGGCTTCAACGAGCAGTTCGACGCCCCGTTCGAATGGGGTATGGTGGTGGAGGTAACCACCGAAGAGGCGCTGGCGGCGGTAGCGGAGTATGAGCAAGCGGCCGTCGTGCTCGGCGGCATCATCCTGGTGCTGGTGGCGATCGTGGCGTGGATCGTGGGTACCGGCATCTCGCGCCCGATCCTGGGCGTGGCGGAGACGGTGCGCAAGATCGCCGCCGATCAGGATCTGACCATTCAGGCCCCGGTGACCGGCAAGGACGAGATCGGCGCGATGACCGAGTCCCTCAACCACATGCTCGGGGTGCTGCGCAACTCGATGAAGGTGGTGCAGAGCGCCGCCCTGGGTGTGGCGAAGTCCTCCAGCGACGTGGCCCAGCGAGCCGGCGCCAACCGCGACCGTGCCGGGATGCAGAAGGAGCGCGCCGAGAGCGCCAAGACGATTATCGGCGAGATGGGCGGCACCGCCGGTCAGGTGGCGGCCTTTACCGCCGAGCAGAACGCGGCGGCCATGAAGGCCAATGACGCCGTCGGCAAGATGCTCAAGTCCATGGACAACGTGGCCAACGCCGCCATCGCCCAGAACGAGGAGGTGGGGCAGACCATGGAGCGCGTCCAGGAGATGGGGTCCACCGGCGCCAAGGTTGTGAAGACCGCCCAGGCCCAGGGTGAGATGGTCGGCAAGGTTACCGCCTCCATGAACGAGATGATCTCGGCGGTGGAGCAGATGACCAAGACCGTGGCCCAGGCCACCGAAGAGGGCCACTCGGTGCTCAATGCCGCGCAGCAGGGCCGCTCGACCGTGCAATCGACGGTGGAAGGCATGAAGGCCATCGCCGAGTCCTCGGAACAGATCTCCGAGATCATCGGCGTGATCACCGAGATCGCCGAGCAGACCAACCTCCTCGCCCTCAACGCCGCCATCGAGGCGGCGCGTGCCGGGGCGCATGGCAAGGGCTTCGCGGTGGTCGCGGACGAAGTGGGTAAACTGGCGCAACGCTCTTCCGAGGCCGCCAAGGAGATTACCCAGCTGATCAAGGACTCCACCAACCGCGTATCGGAGGGTTCGCGCCTCTCCGACGAGTCGCAGCAGTCGCTGGTGCAGATCGACGAGGGCGGTCGCCGCAACATGGAAGCCATTCAGGCCATCGAGAAGACCTCCCGGGTGCTCTCCTCATCGGCGACCAGCGTGCAGAGCCTGATGGGCGAACTGAACCGACTGGCGCAGGAGATCGGAAGCATGGCGACGGAGCAGGGTACGCGTCGTCAGGCGGCGGAGGCCTCGCTGCGGTCGATGATCGAACACACCCGCACCATCGGCAATCTGGTGACCGAGGTGAACAACGATGCGCAGATGATCGGTAAGGAGATGCAGGGCATCCTGCAACGCTCCTCCGAGATGAGCGGCCTGACCAGCGAGCAGGCCAAGCGCTCCCAGGCGGTGACCACGATCTCCAGCGAGACGGCGGAGGCGGCGGCCCAGACCGTGGAAGGCGCGGGTGTCGTTGTGAGCATTACCGACGAGCTCAAGAAGGTGTCGCAACGTCTTACCCAGCAGGTACGCCAATTCAAGATCTGATGATCGCGAAAGATCCGCGCCGGCGCTGGTCGTCGGCGCGGCTCCGGGTGACATCAATCCATCCGCATTAGTTGGGGAGAGAACATGGCCAGCGAAGGTTACGCAAAATCCCGAATCGATCAGGAGGAGTCTGAAAGCCTGATGCAGTTGGTCGGCTTCAAGATCGCCGACGAGCTTTTCGGGGTCGATATTCTCATGGTGCAGGAGATCATTCGCTCCGCGCCGATTACCGCGGTACCCAATTCCCCGGAGTTCGTGGAAGGGGTGATCAATCTGCGCGGCGATATCATTCCCGTGGTGGATCTGCGCAAGCGGCTCAATCTGTACGACGAAAACTCCGAAAAGCAGAAGATCTGGATCCTGATCCTGGATATCGGCGGTCGGGTCAGCGGCTTCATCGTCGATATGGTCACCGAGGTGCTCAAGATCGACGAAAAGGAGATCGAACACGCCCCGGAGATCATCGTCGCCGGGCTGGAGAACCAGTATATCCGCGGCGTCATCGATATCGCCGGCGACCTGCTGATCCTGCTGGATTTCAATCGCATACTGTTGCTCGACGAGATCAAGCGACTGAAGAAGGTCGCGCCGGCGGGCAAGGTGCCGGAAGCGGTATCCTGAACATAACCGAACACGGGGCGCCCCAGGATGGGGAAAGACGCATTCCCAGTTGAATGACCTCTCGGCGGCAGGGATACCGAAGGCAGGTCGCACATTCAGATACTCGAAGTGGACTTATGGGCAAGAGAATCCTGGTCGTCGACGATTCGGTGATGATGCGCAAGATGATCGTCAAGAGCCTCACGGAGGCCGGCCACGAGATCGTTGGCGAGGCGGCCAATGGCGAGCAGGCGGTCGAGATGTACGCGCGGGTGGGCCCTGATCTCGTGACCATGGATATCACCATGCGCGGCATGGACGGACTCAGCGCCGCCCGCGAGATCAAGAAGGATGCGCCGGGCGCGAAGATTATCTTCCTCTCCAACCTGAACGAAGACAAGTACGGAGCGGAGGTCGATGCGGTGGGCGGTATCGGCCTGGTCAACAAGCACAAGGCGGCGGAAGTGCTGGAGATGGTCGAGGGGGCCTGAGTCCGCGCGACGCCGGCACGGATTGGGTTGATCGGGGTGGAGAAAGGTTAAGGTTGGAGCATTCTCATGGCTGAAATTGATTACTCGTTGTTGGGCGACTTCCTGGTGGAGGCCGCGGAACACCTTGAGGAGATGGAAAATCAGCTCCTGGAACTCAAGCCCGGGGAGGACAACAAGGAGCTGTGCAATAACATCTTCCGCCCCATTCACACCATCAAGGGGGCGTCCCAGTTCGTCGGGCTCGATCGGGTCTCGAACCTCTCCCATCGCCTGGAAGACCTGCTTGATCTGCTGCGCAACGGTGAGCTGACGACGACCGAGGATATCGTCGACGTGCTGATCGAGGGGCGCGACCGTATCGCCGCGCTGGCCAAGGATCTGGAGACCAGCGATGTCGAAAAGACGCCGGTCGATGATCTGGTGGAGAAGGTCTCCTACATCATCGAGCACGGCGGCGAACTGCCGCAAGAGCTCAAGGCGCTGCAACCCTCCTTCGACGACGACGGCGAGCAGGAGGGGGCTGGCGAAGCCCCGCGGGATGATGGCTTCGGCGACCTGGAGGATATGGAAGAGGACGATCTCGACGCCCTCCTCGCCGAGGCCGAGGCGGCGGAATCGGAAGCGGGATCCCGCGACGACGAGTTCGGCTCGGAGTTCGCATCCGAGCTGGAAGAGGGCTCCGTCGAGGCGTCGGAAGACGAGTTCCAGGCGGCCTTCGCGGAAGAGTCCGAACCGCTGTTCGCGGATGAGGAAGGCGTCGCGGATGGCCTGGAAGATTTTGAGGCGGACGATTCCGCATTGTCGGGCCTGGAGTCGTCCGAGCAGGCCGGCGACGAAGAAGCTGGGCAGGATCAGACCGCGGCGGAGACATCGCTTGCCGGCGTCGATCTGCCGGAGATCACCCTCGAAGAGGAGTATGACCAGGAGCTGTTCGAGATCTTTCTCCAGCAGTTGCGGGACAAGGTTACCCTGGTGGCGATGCTCTCTCGGGCGCTCGAAGGGGGTGGCCAGGACCTCGGGATCCTCGAGGAGTGCATCCACCACCTGGCGCGCCTGCGCTCCGCCGCCAATTACATGGGCTACGAGACCCTCACCGCGTACTACGACCAGTGGATCGACCACATCCACGATGCCATAAACGGGATGGAGGATGGCGCGGGTTACACCCCCGGCTTCATGCTCGCCCAGGTCAACGGGCTGGTATCGGCGGTTCCGCAATTGCGGGAAGAGGGACTGGCCATTGAGCAGGACGACGGCGGCTTCGATGCCTCCGAATACTCGGGAGATCTCGGCGAGGAGGCGATCGACGACTCCGAGGTAAAGGATTTCGTGGATCAGGCCCTTGAGCACCTCAATGACATGGAGCAGGGCCTGCTCGCCTATGAGCAGGAACCGGGTAACGCGGTCCACCTTGATGATGTCTTTCGTGCCGCCCATACCATCAAGGGCGTCGCTCAGTTCGTCGGCCTCTCGCGCATCTCCTCCGTCGCCCACCGCATGGAGGATCTGCTGGCGCGACTGCGACAGGATGGCGGGGGTGCGAGTGACGCGGTGATTACCGTTCTCATGGCGGCGCGGGATCGGCTGGAAAAGCTGACCGACGATCTCACCCGAGGCGGCCGTGAGCAGTCAGCGGTAGAGGATGTGGTGGACGCCCTGGATCGCGCCCTCCATCTTCAGGGCTCGACCCCGTCGCCGGAGGATATCAGCGGCGATGACCTCTATGGGGTGCATACCCGAGAAGACGAGGGGGCCGATCAGGAGCTTTATCAGATCTTCCTCAATCAGCTCGGCGAGCAGTTGGCGCTGATACAGAAGGATATCGAGCATTACCAAGATGGTTCGGATACGACCGCGGCGCTTCAGGAGATGGAACAACGGGTGCGTCACCTGCGGCACGCCGCCGCCTACATGGGGTATGAGGACCTCATCAAGCGCTACGATGGCTGGCTGAAGGAGCTGGAGCGGGCCCACTTCGCCATCACCAACGGCGAACCCGCGCCGTCGCTTGACGGGAGTTGGGAGCAGCTGCGCGCGATCCAGGGGATGTTCCCGGATCTCGGCGAGATCGCCAAGATCCCGGAGCAGGCCGCCGCGCCGCGACCGGAGACCGCCGAGCCGGGGCGGGCCGAACCGGAAAAGGTCGTCCCGGCCAAGGGCGAGGCGGAGGATGTCGCCCATCAGAAGATTTCCAGCGAGTCGCGGCAGGACGCCGCCGGGGCCGATGGCGATGAGGACGAGTTATTCGTGCGCCTTACCGCGGCGATGGAGGAGCGACCCGGTCAGGACGACAGGGAGTACGAAACCCTGCACAACGTCTTCGAACAGATGCTCGATAACCCCCAGGAAGGCGAGCAGGCGACGCTGGCCCCAGCCGCTACCACCAAACCTCAGGGGCAGGCCAAGCCGGCGGCGCAAAAAAAGGGCGCCGCCAGCCCGGCATCGAAACCGCAAGCGGCGCAAGCGAAGGCGCAGCCATCCAAACCCGAGCCGAAACCGGCGCCCAAGGCGGAGGCCAAGGCCGAGCCGGCGGCGAAGACGGCGGCGGAAAAGACCGCCGCATTGGCGGACGAAGAGAGCCGAGGACAGCAGGCATCCCCCGAGAAGGCGGAACGGGTCTTCAAGAAGAGCGTCAGGGTCGACGCGGACAAGATCGATTCGTTGATGAACCAGGTCGGCGAGTTGATCGTGGACCGCTCTTATTTCTACACGCTCTACAATGAAATGCACGAGCTCCAGAACCACCTCAAGGAGGATCTGGGCATAGATCCCCGGGATCTGAAGCTGGTGCGCCTCTTCACCTACCGCCTGGGCGAGGCGATCTCCTCCCTCAGTCGCACATCGAACGACTTGCAGGAAGGGGTGATGAAGGTGCGCATGCTGCCCATCGCGCAGATCTTCAATCGCTATCCGCGGCTGATCCACGATCTCACCAATCGCAGCAACAAGCGGGTCAACCTGGTCATCAAGGGCGAGGATACCGAACTCGACAAGATGATCGTCGAGGAGCTTTCCGACCCCATGATCCACATCATCCGTAATGCGGTGGATCACGGCTTCGAGCCGATCGACGAGAGAAAGCGCTCAGGCAAGAGCGAGGAGGGCACGCTGGTGGTCGAGGCCTATCAGGAGAGCAATCACATCGTCATCGAGGTCCGGGACGATGGGCGCGGCATCGATACCGCCCGTATCAAGGCCAAGGCGATGGAGAAGAAGCTGCACAACAAGGATGAACTGGACCGCATGAGCCAGCGGGATCTGATGCGGCTGATCATGCACCCCGGTTTCTCCACCGCCGATACCATCTCCCGCACCTCCGGACGCGGCGTCGGCATGGATGTCGCGAAAAAGAACATCGAAAAGCTCAACGGCACCATCGAGGTCGAATCCCAGCTCGGAGTGGGTACCCAGATTCGTCTCAAGATCCCGTTGACGCTGGCGATTATCCCGGCGCTGCTGGTGCGGGTTGGGGCCGACTCCTTTACCATCCCCCTCTCCAACGTGGAGGAGACGCTGCGCATCTACGATGCCGATACCACGACCATCGAGGGGACGGACGTGGTCCACCTGCGCGGCCGTACCATGCCGATCTTCCGACTCTCGACGCTGTTCAATCTGGGTGTGGAGGAGGTCAGCATGGACAAGGCCTTCGTGGTGGTGGTCAACGCCGGATCGGAGCAGGTCGGCCTGGTGGTGGACGAGTTGATGGGCCAGGAGGAGGTGGTGATCAAACCATTGGTGGATTACTTGCAGGAACGCAGCGGCTTCTCCGGCGCGACGATCATTGGCGACGGGCGCATCTCGCTGATCCTGGATGTCTACGAGCTGGTCAACATGACCGCCAGTTCCCAGATCAACCGGCTCAGGGATCGCGAACGGCTGCGCAAGAGTGGCACCAAGGGGAAGAACGGCGGCAAGCCCGGAACGGCTGGCGACAAGGCGATCTTGCACTAAGGGAGCGGTAGCATGAGTGAAGAGCAACTGGCGCAGCAAGAGAAGGTCAGGGTACTGGTCGTCGACGATGCCGCATTCATGATCAAGGCGGTGAGCGATATCCTCGCCTCTGATCCCCAGATCGAGGTGCTGGGTTCGGCCCGTAACGGCGAAGAGGGGCTGGAGAAGATCAAGGAGCTAAAGCCCGACGTCATCACCCTGGATGTGGACATGCCGGTGATGGACGGCCTGCGCACGGTGCGCCACATCATGATCGAATCGCCGGTGCCGGTGGTGATGCTCAGCTCTCTGTTCAGCGATGGCGCGATTACCTTTGAGGCGCTGCGCCTGGGGGTGGTGGACTTTCTGCCCAAACCCTCCGGCGCCATCTCTCAGGATATCGAAGACGCCAAGCACCAGATCATCGATCGGGTCAAGATCGCCGCTTCGATCAATATTTACAATATACATCGGGTAAAACTCAATCCCGGTGACCAGGACGAGCAACTGGAGGACCGTTACGCCTTCCAGCCGCTGGATTATCTGGTGGCCATAGGTACCACGTTGGGAGGGCCGAATACGGTGATTCGGCTGCTCTCCCAGTTGTCGCCCAAGCTGCCGGCGGCGGTGGTGGTGCAACAGGAGATCTCGGCCAAGATTCTCAACGCCTTTGTCGACAAGTTCGATGAGCAGGTGGCGTGGAAGGTGGAGGTGGCCAGGGATGGGGTGCTGATCGAGCAGGGCACCTGCTACGTGGCGACGACGGATCAATCGGTGGTGGTGGACGCCAGTGACGATGGCGAGGCGTTTCTGCGGGTCGAGGATGTCCCCCCGGCACGGCCCCTCAACGATCTCTTTACCTCCGCCGCCAACGTCTTCGAATCCCACGCCATCGGTGTGTTGCTAACCGGGGTGGGGGATGACGGCGCCGATGGCTTCGGGGTGATTCGCAGCCGCTCCGGTTCCACCATCGCCCAGACCACCAACACCTGCGTCTACCCCAACCTTACCGAATATGCGATCGAGCGGGGTACCGTGGATCACGTCGTCGACGAGAAGCACCTCGCTTCCCAGATTGAGGCCTCGATGCATCCATGATCATCGTTTGCGATCACTGCAAGACCCGTTTTCGGCTGGCGGACGAGGCGGTCAACCGGGATGTGTTCAAGGCCAAGTGCGCGAAGTGTGACCAGATCTTCACGGTAACCCGGGCGCCCCCCCCGGAAGAGCCGTTGAGGCTTGACCCATCCCACATCGTCGAGGACCCCCGATACAAGGTCATTACCATCTGCAACCAGAAGGGCGGGGTGGCGAAGACCTCGACCTGTATCAACTTGGGCGGGGCGTTGGCGGCGATGGGGCGTAAGGTTCTGCTGATCGACTTTGACGTGCAGGCCAACCTCAGCGAGCTGCTTGGCGTTCCTGGAGAACGTTGTTTCTTCGACGTCATCGAGCAAGGGGGGGATCGGGAATTGTCCAAGGCGGTGCTCAAGGTCGGGAACAATCTGTGGTGTTTGCCGTCCAATAGCCGCATGGCGTTGCTGTCGAAGCGCTATCTGCACACCAGAGGCTTCGAAAAGATCCTCGCCGATCATCTGAAGAGGATCACCTCCTTTTTCGATTTCGTGCTGATCGACACGCCGCCGTCGCTGGATTTCTTTACCATCAATGCGTTGATGGCGTCGGATTTCGCCATTATCCCCACCCAGGCGGAGTATCTGGCGGTGAAGGGCGTCAAGCATGTGGAAAACATCATCGACGTGCTGCGGCGGAAGACTCGCCACTCGCTGGAGTACAAGGTGCTGATCACCATGTACGACGAGCGCAACACGGCGGCGCGAGCGGTGCGGGCCAATTTGCGTCAGGCGATGGGGCATCACATCTTTCGTACCGACGTGGTCCATGATCCCCTGGTGCAGGAGTCTCAGATCGTGCGCAAGGCCATCGCCGAATATGCCTCCGGTTCCGAGGCGGCACGGCAATATGCGGCGGTAGCGAGGGAGATCGTCGGACAGACCGCTTGAGCCGGGGCTGACCGCATTGTTCGAGTGGTGTAGCGTTTGGCGCCCGCCGGGGCCGAGCCCATGCCGTCGCCGGGAACATTCAAGGTTCCCATTTATGTGTTTATTAAAGCATTTTCCTTATCGGGTAACTTATGTTGCGGAGCATCTCAGAATGGCGGGGCGCCAATCAGCTGTTACCGGCCGTGGCTTTCGCCATCGTGCTGGTACTCTGGGAGCTGGTCGCCCGCTTCAGTGGCTGGAGCGAGACGGTCTTTCCCGGGCCGCTGGCGGTCCTTGGCAGTATTGGCGAGATGGTCGAGAACGGTACCTTGCTGCAGCACTCGGCGGCCAGTCTCTACCGGGTGACGGTCGGCTTCTATATCGCCGCCCTGCTCGGGATACCCTTGGGCATCCTGCTCGGTCGCGTGGCGTTGGCGAACGTTATTCTCAATCCCCTGATCCAGTTTCTCCGACCGATCTCGCCGCTGGCGTGGATACCGCTGGCGATGCTGTGGTTCGGGATCGGTGACAAGCCGGCGATCTTCCTGATCTTTCTCTCCAGCTTTTTCCCGATCGTGGTATCGACGGCGGTGGCGGTGGGGGCGATCAATCCGATCTACTTCCAGGTCAGCGCCAACTTCTGCCTCAGTCGCAAGGAGACCAATCTGCGCATCGTGATCCCGGCGATCCTGCCGGATGTGGTTACGGCGCTGCGCATCAGCGTCTCCATCGCCTGGCTGGTGGTGGTGGCGGCGGAGATGATCGCGGTGCAGTCGGGGCTGGGTTATCTGATTCTCGATTCCCGCAATGCGCTGCGCATGGATTATGTGATGGTGGGCATGATCGTGATCGGGCTGATCGGGGTGTTTCTCGATTATGTGATGCGACGGTTGGGCCGCCTCGAATCGACCGCCTGGGCGAGGAAATCCTGATGGCGAGTATCAAGATCGAAAATCTGGTAAAGGCCTACCCCAATCGTCGGCACCATCGGCGCAAGGGCGACCCCTATGTCCCCGGGCAGATGATCAAGGTGCTGGACGATGTCAACCTGGAGTTCGCGGATGGGGAGATGGTCTGCATCCTCGGCCCATCCGGCTGCGGCAAGTCGACGATGCTCAAGATCCTGGCGGGTTTCGATACCGCCACCTCGGGGCGGATCCTGGTCGACGGCAGGGAGGTCACGGAACCCACCTCGGACTACATCTTTGTCTTTCAACAGAGCGGCCTGCTCCCCTGGATGACGGTGTGGCAGAACGTGGAGCTGGGGGTGCGCCACATGCAGGACGAGGAGGAGAAGGCGGCGCAGATCCAGGAATACATCGACATGGTCGAGCTGAGCAACTTCGAGCAGCATTTTCCCCACCAGCTCTCCGGCGGCATGCAGCGGCGCGCCGAACTGGCTCGGGCGCTGGTGGTCAATCCCGACATGCTGATCATGGATGAGCCCTTTACCGGTCTCGACTTTCTTACCCGCATGAAGATGCGGGAAGAGGTGGTCAATATGCATGAGTTCATCGGCAAGTCGATCCTGATGGTGACCCATGATATCGATGACGCGCTGGTGATGGCGGACCACATCGTGGTGATGGGCGACACCCCGGCGCGGGTCAAGCTGGATCGAAAACTTACCTTCGATCGCCCCCGCGACATCGGAACCGGTGAACTGGCGGAGCTGCGCGACGAGGTCTATTTTATGCTGGGTGTGAGCTATGTTGTCTGATTTCGCCAGGTGGCTGAACCAGAATCGACCGGTGGCGATGCGTATCGCGGCGGCGATCGGCTGGTTGATTCTGATCTCCGTAACCCACTACAAGCTCAATCTCGAGCAGGGGTCGGCGCGCATCATCAAGATCGGCTACATGCCGGTGATCACCAATCTCGCCGCGCCGCTGCTGGATCACACCACCAAGGACAATGAGCTGGTCCATTTCCAGGCGCTCAAGTTCGCCTCCTTCGCCGAGATGGCGGAGGCCCTGCGCAATGATCAGATCCAGGTCGCCTTCATGATCGCGCCGTTGTCGGTGGTGATGCGTCAACAGGGCGAGGATGTGAAGGTGGTGATGATCGGCAATCGTCACGAGAGCACCCTGGTGGCGCGCAAGGATCTCAATATCAAGACCATTGAGGATCTGGCCGGGCACACGGTGGCGGTGCCGATGCGCTTTTCAGGCCACAATCTGAGTATCCGTCGCCTCATCAATGACAACAATCTGGAAGGCAAGGTGAAGGTGGTGGAGATGAATCCGCCGGACATGGCCTCGGCGATGGTGTCGGGGGTGCTGGATGCCTACTACGTCGGCGAGCCCTTCGCCGCCCAGACGCTCCAGAGCGGACACTCCACCCTGGTTCACTATGTGGAGGAGGTGTGGCCGAAGTTCATCTGCAACCTGGTGGTGGTGCGCAACCAGCTGATCGAAGAGGACGAGGAGATCGTCCAGGAGATGGTGGAGGTAGGCGCGCGTACCGGGGTGTGGGCGCAGCAGCATCCCCGGGAGGCGGCCAAGATCGCCTCGCGCTACTGGAATCAGTCGGAAGAGGTGATCCATTACGCCCTGACCCAGCCGGACGGCCGCATCCGCTACAACCTGTATGAGCCGAAACAGGAGGAGATCCAGGAGATGACGGACATGATGGTGGAGTACGGGCTGATCGAGAGCAACGATATCACCGGGCTGGTGGAGGGGCGATTCGCCCGCGAGGCGAACCTGGAAGGGGCCGGCACCCTGGACGCCATCATTCGGGAGTAGCGGGGCGATGATTCGTTTTGCGATTGATGGTGCTACGAGATACGCGAAAGGCGGGGACTGAGGCGATTCCCGTCAATT
Source organism: Gammaproteobacteria bacterium (assembly GCA_011390365.1). Lineage (GTDB taxonomy): Bacteria > Pseudomonadota > Gammaproteobacteria > Chromatiales > Chromatiaceae > SLIM01. The sequence continues at coordinate 163 of JAABSM010000047.1, read as the reverse complement.
TTTATACCCGCCTGCTTGGCTTCCGCCCCGTCCGCGGCGTTGCGCCATCCCTTTTCGCTGGTTCCCAAGCTCCAGAGACTGTGAAAGTATTCTGAAAAAGCCCCTCTCCCCGAGGGAGAGGGGTTGGGGTGAGGGCAAGAATCAAGCACTTGCGCTCGAATCA
>JAABSM010000046.1 GCA_011390365.1 Gammaproteobacteria bacterium | reverse complement strand
ACAGCTCCTCTTCACGGGCGTCGACCCAGTGCATCCGCTGAGATCCGCGACATTTGGGGCAGTTGCGGTTTCGGCAGGAGTTGTAGCTGATTTCAATATGCCCGCAGTCTTCGCAGCAGCCGACATGACCGCCGAGGGCCTGGGTGCGACAGGTTTCGATCGCTTCCATGGCTTTGAGCTGTTCCGAACAGAGCGCATGGCTGGCGCGGTAGGTTTCGCCGTAGCGGCGAAAGATATCGCCGATTTCGAATTCGGGATCGGTATATTCCAAGGGGAATTCGCGGTCGATCTCGGCCTGCACGGGATCGTAGTCGCGCTGCTTTTTGCTCTTGGCTTTGTTTTTGTGGTGCTTTTCACTCATCGTTGGACGGGGGGCGGGTCCGTTTGGGGTGAGTGTAGCAACTTGATGCTTGTTCTTCGTGTTATTTTGGGTGGGTATTGCGCTAGATCAATGAATTGACACATGTATTTTGAAGGTGTCATGATCTTTGATGGGATGCGAGGATTGAGGAATGGGTTTCGGCGGGATTGGGATTCGGCAGTTTTCTACTTTGTTTAGTCCAACAGTAATTAGGCCGACGTCGGTCCTAAAAGCTTTATGGCCGACGTCGGCATAATCCCATAAAAGCCGACAGCCCGTCAATTCTCGGTGTTAATTTGTGGCCAACCTCACGGAACGCTTAGTTGGGCGAGAGGTATGGCACGAAATTTGGTAAATTGCAAGGCTTCGGTCGGGTAATTTAGCCACGAAGGGGTTAAAATGTCAACATCAATTTCGAAGTTTTTCCTGAGGCGTGAGGATGGCGCGCCGTCACGCTGGGATCAGTACCGCACGCTGCTAAACCGTAAACGGGGGCCAAGAAAGGCGCAGGTGTGGCATGTGAGGCATGTAGAGCGCTTCTCGCAATCGTCTCCTGAGCGGCGACTGGGCACCTTGAGCAAGGACGAGATCGACGATTATCTGCGCCGCCTGTCCAGTGACCCTAGCTACAAGGATTGGCAGATCCGTCAGAGTGTCGATGCGCTGCACATTCTACTCGTGGATCTCGGGGGCTGCCGGGCTTCGATGGCGGTGGACTGGGACTATTTCTACTTTGTCACGAATAACTCGTTGAAATTCAACCCGGATCATCGCGGCCGCGGATCTCGGGGATAGCTAGCCGCTATCAGCCTCTTCATCTGCCCACCTCTGTATTCGGTAAGCCGAATCAATGGACTTCTGGCGCTTTTTGTGGCGAACCTCCATCTGTCGGATGACCTCATCCCGGGTTCTGTCTCGCCTGGGGAGAAAGTGGGCAAGCAAGCATTCGATGTCGGCACAGCTGAGTAAGGGATGATCATCCTGCTGAAGCAGTCGCTCCTTCAGCATAAACAGCATAGTCATCGCAACCAGCGCCATGTGGCGATGCCAGGCGACCCAGCCGCGTGTTTGGTAATGGTCAAGCCCTGCTTCGCTTTTGCCGTCCTCAAAGAGTCTCTCGACCCAGTAGCGCCGCCCCAATGTCATTAACTTAAGCCACCATTTAAGCCACCATGGCATTCTCCGGGAATGATGCGCCTCATTTCGTGGGTGCGCCGACCGTTTTCGGTTCTGCATAGGATGTGCCGTGGACCGAACGACAAGGCTTTTTATTCGGCACATCCTATGCCGGTTCGACGATTTCCGGGCTGCCTTGGAGTAAGGCGCATCAAGGGTGTTGGATACCTCGATCCTCGTGTCGTGATCATACCCCAATCACATACCCCGGCAACCACGCGTGAGTCTAAACCCAGCTCGACGACTTGCTCGTAGCTCATTTCCCATAGCTTTTGGCGGGGTCTCCAGATTACGCCTGCCTGCTTGACCTGCTTTCGCAGTCCTGAACCCCAATATTCGACACGCACCGCCATTCTCCTTGCCAACGTTTCCTGTTTGAGTTGTCCAATGCTCTACGGTCTCTTCACGGGAGTCGCCCGGTCTTCCATCAGTTCCACGGTCGTACAGCGATGATTGGTGGTTGGGTCGTATTTATGGCGAACGCAGACCAGTCGCTCACCGTTCTTTTCGACGAATTTCCTGGTTCCCTTTTGGCCAGGACGCATCGTTGATTTTGTGATCATACCGTTGTTTCTCTCCATCTCACAATTACTCTCCTTCAAAGTCACCTAAAGGACTCTTCACCCCCATCGGCCCCTTGTTCATGAGATGTGTGTAGATCATGGTGGTTCGCACGTCGTTGTGCCCCAATAGCTCCTGGGCGGTGCAGGAGCTGCTGGGCCACGCGGACGTTGCTACGACGATGATTTACACCTATGTGCTCAATCGTCCTGGAGTGGTTCGGGTAGTGAGTCCGGGGGATTTTGAGTGGGATCGGGGCGGCGGGGAATTTTTCTTGCCCAAGGGGCCGATGGTATTTCCGGGCCTTGATCATGGTTCCGGCCAAAATTCCGTCGCTCGGTCTTGAGGTCGATCTGTCGGGCTGTGGGCCTACCTACAGCGGGCGTGAGCATCCGATGCCTAGTGGCCGATACCGTGATCAAGGACCGCTTGCCTTCTGTTTGTCGCACGTTGAGTCTGGGGAGCGGCAATTGAACCCTTCTGTAAACGGGAATGTTGCCGTGAAAAAAACCCGTCATTCCGGCCAAGGCCTGCCCCTGCGAAGGCAGAGCTTGCCCCCGCGGAGGCAGCGGGGGAAGGCCGGAATCGAGAGCCAGGGATGGCATCCTTGCCACCGGATACCGCACTTCCGCGTGCGGCATGACGACAATATCCTGCATTTTTTCATTATCCGGGGTGATTGGAGCTTCTTCATGATCGTTAGGTGAAGCCCCGTCAAAGTTATGGTCGCTTGCCCGCCCGCTTTGGTCTATATTCCTCACGATGAGACAGATTCTCGATTTCTCCGCTCAACGTCCCTGGTGGATCCTGGGGCTGTTGTTCCTTGTCACCGCCGCCGCCGTGACTCAGGTTGGCAAGGTGGAGGTGCGGGTGGCGGCGGATGATCTGTTGGTGATCGACGATCCGGAGCGGCGCTACGCGGAGTTGGTCAAGGAGCGGTATGGCGATCAGAAGGTGGTGCTGGTCTATCTGGAGGATGCGCATATCCTGGATCCGGAGAAGCTGAAGGCGGTCTCCGGGGTGATCGATTCGCTGGAGGGGCGGGGTTTCGTTGAGCGGGTGGAGAGCCTGTTCAGCGTGCCCTGGCTGAAGAGCGTCGAGGGTTATCTGGATAAGTCCCCCTATCTGGCGGAGATCCCCCAGACCCGGGAGGAGGCGGACCGAATCCTGCGGGCGGCGCTGGATAACACGTTCATCCGCAATGTGCTGCTGACCGATGACGGCAAGGGGATGGGGCTGGCGGTGATCCTCGCTGATGGGGTGTCGGGGGCGGATGACAAGCGCATCACCCGGGTGATCGAACAGGAGATCGCGCCGCTCCGGGATCACTATCTGCGCAGCTTCGCCATCGGCTTTCCCCAGATTCGTCACGAGATCACCCAGAGTATCGCCAGCGAGCAGGGGGATCTCTTCCCGCTGGCGCTGCTGGCGTTGCTGGTGGCGCTGTTCGCCATTCTGCGCAAGGTGCTGGATGTGGCGCTGCCGGTGCTGACGGCGTCCCTGAGCGTGGTGTGGATCCTGGGCTTGATGGGGTGGCTGGGGATCCATCTCAACGTGGTTACCTCGATCGTGCCGATCCTGATGGTGGTGGTCGGTTCGACCGAGGATATCCATCTGCTGGCCGAGTTTCGGCGCGGCTGGCGCAAGCGCATCGAGCCGCGCCGCGCGCTGGATAACATGGCGCGCAAGATGGGGCGCACCGTGCTCTTTACCTTTATTACTACCTTCGTCGGCTTTCTCTCGGTGGGGCTGAGCCGCATCGATGTGTTGTGGCAGTTCGGGCTGCTGGCGGCGGCGGGGCTGTTGCTCAATTTTCTGATTACCATCACCCTGATTCCGGCGGTGCTGGCGCTGGCGGTGCGCCAGCGGGAGGCGCCGCGGGGCGGCAGGCGGCTCTCCGGCGACGGCGAAAACCTGGCCCAGGGGTTTTGGGACATGCTGCGGCGGGGCAGGGCGCCGGTGTTGCTGGCGCTGGCGGCGGTGGCGGCGCTGGCGGTGGCGGGCGCGACCAGGATTGAGGTCAACCACAATCCGGTGGACAGCCTCGCCGAACACTCCGAGGCGAAGCGTTACATCGAGCGGATCAATCAACGCCTCTCCGGGCTGGAGACCTTCTCCGTCGTCATCGATTCGGGCATTCAGGATACCTTTCTCAAGGCGCGATACCTGGAGGAGGTGGTGGAGATCCAGGCGTTTCTGGAGGAGCAGGGGGTGGCGCGGGCGACCACCTCTTTCGCCGACTATCTTGCACTGCTCAATGCGGCGTTTCAGGAGCTGGATGAGCCGCGGCTGCCCAGCTCCGATGATATCGTCAACGAGCTGATGATCTTCCTCGACTACGATCGGGTCGCCGACTATGTCGCCGAGGATTACAGCGAGGCGCGCATCCTGGTGCGCCACAATGTCGCCTCTACCGCGGAGCTGCGCCGTTTCGTGGGCGAGTTGCAGGGCTTTATCGACGAGCAGCTGGATTCGGGGCTGGAGGCGCGCATCAGCGGCGATTCGGTGCTCACCCTGTCGGCCACCAACGCCATGATTTACGGCCAGTTGCAGTCGATCGGGTTGCTGCTGCTGTTCATCGTGCTAGTGATCTCGCTGCTGTTCACCGACCTTCGCGCCGGGCTGCTGGCGGCGTTGCCCAACGTCTTTCCGGTGCTGGTGCTGTTCGGTTTCATGGGCTATGCCGAGATCCCCCTTAACATTGGCACCACCATGGCGGCGGCCATCGCTATCGGCATTGCGGTGGACGACACCATGCACTTCATGTTGCGTTACAATCAGGAGCTGAAGTTCTACAAGAGCCAATCCCAGGCGGTGGTACACACCATCCGCGGCGAGGCACTGCCGGTGATCGCCACCTCGCTGGCGCTGATCGGCGGCTTTCTGGTCTTCGCCACCTCGGATTTCGAACCGATTCGCCAGTTCGGCCTGCTCAGCGCGGTGGTGATCGGCGCCGCGCTGGTGGCCGATTTTCTGCTGACGCCGCTGGCGGTGTCGACGCTGCGGCTGGTGACCCTGTGGGATCTGCTGTCGATGCGGGTGCGCACCGAGGTGATCGGCAAGAGCTGCCTGTTTCGCGGCATGAGCGATCGTCAGATCAAGCGCTTCATCCTCTCCAGCACGCTGCTGGAGTTCAAGGCGGGGGAGCGGGTCTTCGGCATCGGCGAACCCAGCGAGGAGGTCTACATGGTGATGGCCGGGGGTGTCGAGGTGCGGGTGCCGCGGCGGGGCGCGACCGATTGCGATATGGTGGTGGATCGGTTTTCCAGCGGCCAGCTCTTCGGCGAGGTCGCGATGTTGGCGGGCGAGACCCGCAAGGGCAATGCCATAACCCTTGAACAGACAACGCTACTGGTGTTGAATCGGGAAGGGATCGAAAACGCGGTGCGCCGCTATCCGCTGATCGCCTCGAAACTTTTTCTCAATATGGCTACCGATATCAGTCATCGTTGGGTAAGATTCATCAAGAGAGCGAGCAATAACGAGATATGCGCTCCAGCAATGGAGGACTCAAGAGATGATTGAAGGTAATACCGTAAAGGCGGGGAAGGGCATGGCGGGGCGGATCCTCGCCCTGTCGCCGCTGATCCTCGCGCTGATGGCGCCGGCCTGGACCCAGGCCCAGGACACCGACTTTCGCGCGCCGCTGACCGGCGAAAAGGTGGTCGCCTACGAGCTGGAGCTGCCGGTGGGGCGGGTCGAAAAGCGGGTGTTCGAGATCCCCGAGGATTGCCACGATGTGCTCCGGGCCCACGCCGAAGGGGCCGCGTCCTGGGGCAGTCAGGTGGTCAAGAGCATGTGGTGGAAGGTGGAGAGCGACTGCCGCTACTATACCTTTCTCAATCGCTATCCTGGCATCCCTGATCTTCAGGACCATGTCAGCCGCTACGACTTTCGCAACGCCAATCTGGCCGAGCTGCCCATCGGCGACGAGTGCGGCAAACGCCCGCTGCCCCCCTACGCCTGTCCCAACAGCTACCTGGGAACCGGCGATGTGGTGCAGATCCTGCCCCAGGACGACGGGAGCCGCCCGGAGCAGGGCTTTAGCCGCGAGGGGTGCGCCCTGCAACAGGGCGCTTTTCGCGGCTGGGTGCGGCTCGATGGGGATGGCATTCGCTGCCAGCCGGACGAGCGCGCGCCAGGCGTGCGGGTGGTCTCCGTCGATCTGGCGGATGTCAATGGCGACGGTTTTCAGGATGCCATCCTGCGCATGATTCCCCTCGGCCCGCGCATGGGGCGGGTGACGGCGGTGTTGCCGGTGACGCGCAAGGGCGAGGATCAGCCCTTCTTCATCCCCAAGGTCGAGGCCGAGCAGGCTGGCCAGTAACGACCGCCGTTGCGTAAGGCGATTTCCAGAAAAGACCATACCGGGGAGCCAGAGGTTTCCCTTGGCGGTTGAAGGTTTGCTTCCAGCATCGTACGAAGGGTTCCCTCCCCCGCCGGGGGAGGGCCAGGGAGGGGGTGCGGGAGTTGGCGGGATGATACGAACTCCCTCGCATGCCGCACACCCTGCCGCAGCTTGCGTAGCCCGGATTCCGCAGCGCTTCATCCAGGCTACGATGACCGTGAGAGAACATCACGTTATGCAGGCTGGTTCCCGCACGCCGTGTGGGAACCGTATTCGGCGCGCGGCGCCAAGCCCCGTAACCGGCTTAACCGATCGGGGTTGAATAAGTATGGGGGTCAGTGCCTCGCATGAGAGTTACTGCTGAGACGGCATCACGACCCATGTTGCGGGAGCGATTTGGATGACATCCGGGCCTGGGCGAAGCTACGTATTCGCGGATGCAATCCGCTCCCACCGGCTGGGAATTTTCATTTTCCGGGTGGAGCGTCAACCATGGTCGTTAGTTCGGCCTGGCGCTCGCCGAAATCTTTCGCCCATTTAATCTATGCAGGAGTGTTCATGACCGAGTTGCAAGCCCTGTTGTTCGATGTGGATGGAACCCTCGCCGATACCGAGCGGGATGGCCATCGGGTCGCCTTCAACCGCGCCTTCGCGGATGCGGGTCTGGATTGGGATTGGGACGTGGAGCTCTACGGCAAGCTGTTGGCGGTAACCGGCGGCAAGGAGCGGATTCGCTACTATCTGGATGCATTCAATCCGGGGTTTGAGCGGCCCGCGGCGTTTGATGGGTTCGTCGCCGGCCTGCACAAGGCCAAGACCGCCCGCTATACCGCGATGCTCGGCGAAGGGGCGATCCCTTTGCGCTGCGGCGTGGTGCGGCTGCTCGACGCGGCCGGCGACGCCGGTCTGCGGCTGGCGGTCGTCACCACCACCACGCCGGAGAATGTCTCGGCGTTGCTGGCAAACACCCTCGGCGAGGGCGGCATGGCGCGCTTTGAGGTGATTGCCGCCGGCGACATCGTACCCGCGAAGAAGCCGGCCCCGGATATCTATGTGTGGGCGATGGAGAAGATGGGCCTTGCGCCGGAGGCGTGCATCGCCTTCGAGGACTCGGATAATGGCGTCAGATCGGCATCCGCCGCCGGCATCCGCGCGCGGGTAGTGACCGTCAACGGCTATACCGAAAACCAGGATTTTGGCGACGCGCCGCTGATCCTTGACCGATTCGGGGATCCGGGCGATCCCGCCCATGCCCTGCGCGGGGAGCTGGATGGCAAGGCGATGGTGGATCTTGAACTGCTGGAGCGCCTGCATCGCCAGGTCAATGGTCCAGTCGGATGAATCGCCCCGCCTCGCCCCGTCTGGCGCGGCGGATGTCCTACATCCGCCCCTTTCACGTCATGGATCTGCTTGCCCGCGCGCGACACATGGAGTCTCAGGGGCGGTGCGTCATTCACATGGAGGTGGGGGAGCCGGATTTCCCCACGCCCCAGCCCATCGTCGACGCGGGCATGGCGGCGTTGCGGGATGGCCATACCCACTACACCCCGGCGGCGGGGCTGCCGCGGTTGCGGGAGGCGATCGCCGGCCACTATCATCAGCGCTTTGGGCTGGATATCGACCCGAACCGGGTGATGGTCACGCCGGGTTCGTCCGGGGCGATCCAGCTGGTGATGGATGTGCTGGTGGATGTCGGTGACAAGGTGTTGCTGCCGGATCCCGGCTATCCCTGCAATCGCCACTTCGTGCGGCTCGCCGAGGGGACGCCCGTGGCCCTGGATGTGACCGCGGAAAACGCCTATCAGCCCAGCGTCGAGCAGGTGGTCAATGGCTGGGATGACGCCTGTCGCATGCTGATGGTCGCCACGCCCTCGAACCCGACCGGGACCTGCCTCAGTCAGGCGCAGATGCGGCAGTTGTCGGATGCGGTTGTCGCCCGTGACGGGGTGCTGGTGGTGGATGAGATCTACCAGGGGCTGGTCTACGCCGGCGAGGAGTTCAGCGCCCTGGCGTTGGCGGAGTCGCCGATCGTCATCAACAGCTTCTCCAAGTTCTTCGGCATGACCGGTTGGCGGCTGGGCTGGGCGGTGGCCCCGCTTGAGGTGGTGGAGGCCATGGATCGGCTGGCCCAGAACATCTTCCTCGCGCCCTCGACCCCGGCCCAGCACGCCGCGCTCGCCGCCTTCAGCCCCGAGACCGCCGAGATCCTCGCCCAGCGACGAGAGGCCTTCGCCGAACGTCGGGACTTTCTGCTGGAGGCGCTGCAACAGCTCGGTTTTCGCTTTCCCGCCAGACCGGCGGGGGCGTTCTATCTCTACGCCGACAGCGGCGCGATCACCGACGACAGCTTCGCCTTCGCCCAGCGCCTGCTCGACGAGGCGGGCGTGGCGGTCACCCCGGGGCTCGATTTCGGCGACAACCAGCCGCAACGGCACATCCGCTTCGCCTATACCAATACCATCGAAAAACTCGAACAGGGGGTGGAGCGGATAGCCCGGTTTATCGCGAGGTGACGAAGATGTCGATCAGATTCGGGAGTCGAGTACACGCCTTGGCGGGTGAAGGGTGAAGGTACAGCCCCAGGGCGGTACTCCAAACGAGGCGGCATCAACAAAACCGCCAAGACCGCTCCCCCTCCCGCCGGGAGGGGGCTGAGGGGAGGGTCTCTGGCATGGGCTGGGTGTTGATAGGCATAGTGCCAGCGCTGACACCCCCTCCCTGTCCCTCCCCCGATGGGGGAGGGGACCCTTCGTTAAACTAATTCTGTACGAACTTTTCCATAAAACTTTTCATGTAAAAATTGCTGAGAGAGGCTTCTCTGTGCCCTCTGTGATCTCTGTGGTTGATTCTTTCGTCGGGCAAACCCGCCCAACGCCAAGCTCAACGCAACTCCATCCCCCCGTCCACCTGTATCGCCTGGCCGGTAATGTAACGGGCGTCTTCGGAGGCGAGGAAGGCGGCGACGCCGGCGATCTCTCGCGGCTCGGCGAAGCGTCGCAGGGGGCAGGCCTGTTGGCGGCTTTGCAGCCACTCATCGGGGCTCATGTTGAAGCGGGGGCCTACCCGCTGGGCGACCTGGTCGAGCATGCGGGTGCGGGTGTTGCCGGGGCAGATGGTGTTGGCGGTGATGCGATCCGGGCCCAGCTCCACCGCCAGCGAGCGGGTCAGGCCGATCTGGCCGCTTTTCGAGGCGGAGTACTGGGCGGTGGCGGTGAAGCCGGCGCGGGCCGCCATGGATGAGATGTTGATGATGCTGCCGCCTTGCGTACGCATCGCCGGGATCGCCGCGCGACAGCAATAGAAGGTACCGTCGAGGTTGGTCGCCAGCAGCTCGCGCCAGGCCGCGTCCGAGACCTCCTCGATGCACTGCCCGGCGTAGATGCCGGCGGAGTTGATCAGGGCATCGATCCTGCCGAAGGCGGCGATGGCGCGCGCCATCGCGTCTTCGACGGCGCCGCTGTCGCGGACATCGCAGGCCAGCTGCAACGCCGCGACCCCATGCCCCCGGCAGATGGCGGCTACCTCGCGATTGGCGGTTTCGTCCTGGTCGAGCAGCGCCACGTCAGCGCCCTCGGCGGCGAAGCGCTCGGCGCAGGCGCGCCCGATGCCGTGGGCCGAGCCGCTGATGACGGCGACGCGCTCGGTAAAGCGGCGGCAACTCATGAGTCATCATCTCCGTCGGCGAGGGGCAGGCCGGTGGGGCGTCCATCCAGGCTGGTGGCGTTGTTCCTGAGCTGGTAGTCGATCAGGCCCTGGGGTCCCTTGCGCTCGATCCACTGATCCATGGTCTCGCGCGGACGAACCAGCTCCATCAGCGGCACGCCGAAGCCGCAAGAGGTGTGTACCAGCTCGACCCGCATGTCGATCAGCTGGCGCGCGCCGGGTTGCTCGCCGAACCGCTCGGCCCACTCCTCCCAGCCGGCGTCCCCGGCGTGCAGGGCGGTGGCGGCGCCATACAGGCGTAGGATCAGGGGCTTTTCGGCGAAGGAGCAGAACATCAGGGTCATTCTATTGTCTTCCAGTAGATGGGCGGCGGTCTCGTTGCCGCTGCCCACCAGGTTGAGCCAGATCACCCGGTTGGCGTCGATGATGCGCAAGGTATCGCCGCCCTTGGGGGAGAGGTTGATGCGCGCGCCGGGGGCGCTGGTGGCGACGAACCAGACCGGCTGGGCCTGGATGAAGGTCTGGTGATCGGCTTGCATGGCGGTGTATTTCTTGCCCATGATGGAGGACTCCGGTTGGCGGACGGGTGGATTGCGGGGCAGGGCGCTTGCGCCCTGGCGTATGGTTGGCGCTGGATTTCACGAAGGAGAACCGAGCGTGCGGGTTGGTTTCCATTATAATTCACCCAAGCCCGCGTAACCTCAAGGAATGTCGAGAACGGGCGTGTCCCCGGTTCGAGAGAGATGATTCCATGGAAAGCGACAGCTAAATGTTTAAGTTCAATCGCACCTATTCGTTGCTGGGCATCGCCTTCGGGATCCAGCTGGCACTGCTGATTGGCATCGGCTTCAGCGGCGTGGCGGGGATCGAATCCCTGCATGACAAGCTCGATCGCATCGTCAACGAGCAGAATCGCAAGGCGGCGCTGACGGTGCGGATGTACCATGCGGCCCGCGAGCGGGTGCTGATCCTCAATCGGCTGCTGATCGTCGAGGATCCGTTCCAGCGGGACGAGATGGTGACCCACTTCTCGCTGATGGCGGGGGATTTTCTGGTCGCCATCGGCGAGCTGCGGCGAATGCCCCTCAGCGACCAGGAAGAGCGGATGCTCACGGAGGTACGCCAGGCGGTGGACTTGGGGTATAAATCCCATTTGCATGCCATGGAACTGATCCAGGAGGATCGGCGCATCGCCGCCGCGGATTGGGTGGCCAGGGATACCCTGCCGAAGCAGCAGGCGATGCTCAGCTTCCTGGACGAGATGCGCAACTATTTTGACCAGGTCAGCAAGGCCGATGCCCGCGAGGCGGCGGAGGAGGCCCATTTGGCCTACCGCCGTCTGCTCTTTCTCGGCGGCCTGGCAGTGGTCTTCAGCGTGCTGGTGGCGTGGCCGGTGACCCTGCGCATCACCTCCCTGGAACGGAACCTGCGTCAGGCGCGACGCATGGCGGATGAGGCCAATCAGGCGAAGAGCGACTTTCTCGCCAACATGAGCCACGAGATCCGCACCCCCATGAACGCGGTGATCGGCATGAGCCACCTGGTGCTGCAAGGGGAGTTGAACCCGCGGCAGCGGGATTACCTGCACAAGATCCACGAGGCGGGGACCTCGCTGCTGCACATCATCAATGAGATCCTCGACTTCTCCAAGATCGAGGCGGGGCGCATGGATATCGAGCGCATCCCCTTCAGTCTCCATGAAACCATCGATCAGGTGGCGGCGCTGGTGGCGCTGCGGGCCCGTGAAAAGGGCATCGAACTCTTTTTCCATATCGTCCCCAATGTGCCGGACGCCCTTTGCGGCGACCCGCTCAGGCTCAGCCAGGTGTTGACCAACCTGTGCAATAACGCGGTCAAGTTTACCGAGAAGGGCGAGGTGATGGTGCTGGTGGAGCGGGTCGAGGGCGCGGCGGAGCGGCCCCGGCTCCGCTTTACCATTCGAGATACCGGGATCGGCATGAACAAGGACCAGATCGACGCCCTGTTTCAACCCTTTACCCAGGCGGAGAGCGGCACCACCCGCAAATATGGCGGCACCGGCCTGGGGCTGACCATCAGCAAGCGGCTGGTTGATTTGATGGGAGGCGAGATCCATGTCGCCAGCCAACCCGGAGAGGGCAGCACCTTTCGCCTCATCCTGCCGTTCGAAAGGAGCTCCGATGAGGTGGGGGGGTACGATTTGACGAGACGCTTCGGCGGGGTTCGTTGTCTTCTGGCGGCGCAGGCGGGAAGGACCCGGGAGCTGCTGGTTACCGAGCTGGAGTTTTTGTCGATGCGGGTGGCTACCGCCGCCGATGCCGAGGCGGCGCTGACGCGCCTCGCCAGCGAGCAGGAGGAGGACCCGTTCGCCGTGCTCATCCTTGACGCCCAGGATGGGCCGGACGGGCTGTATTCCGTGCTGGAGAGGATCCGCGCCTCCAGCGCGGCGTACAAGGATGTCCCGATCCTGTTGCTGGCCGACCTGGGCGGCGGCGACGAGTTGCTCGCCGGCGAGGGGTGGCGGGGATGCGAGGTGATCGACCGACCCATATTGCGGGCCAAGCTTATTGTCGCCTTGCGCCGCTTGCTATCGCCGTCGGAGGTGGAGGGGGAGCGAGACCGCCAGGCAAGGCGGGACGAGAGCCGCTTGCGGGGCATCAAGGTGTTGCTGGCGGAAGATAACGAGATCAATCAGCAACTGGCGCGGGATACCCTGGAGCTGGCGGGCATCGCGGTGTGGGTGGCGGATGACGGTCGCCAGGCGGTGGAGCAGGCGCTGGGCAAGGTGCGCTTTGATCTGATCCTGATGGATGTGCAGATGCCGGTGATGGATGGTCTGGATGCCACCCGCGAGATCCGCCGGCGGCTCTCCAGCGAGGATGTGCCGATCGTGGCCCTCACCGCCAACGCCATGCGCGAGGATCGGGAGCGCTGCCTGGCCGCCGGCATGGATGACTACATCGCCAAGCCATTCAGCGCCCAGGATCTTTTTCGGGTCATTCAAAAACACCTGCCGCGACAGGCGCGTGATAAGCTGCGGGTTGCCGAGATTTTACAAGTGGCCGAGGGGGGCGGCGGGTCGGCCGGGAAATCCGTTGGAACGGATCTGCCCGGAATCGATCAAAGTCAGGCATTGCGGCGACTGATGGGCAACCGCCAGAGCTACCAGCGTATGCTGCATCGCTTTTTCGCCAATCACGGTGATGCGCCAGGCAAGATCCAGCAGGCGATCGCGGTGGGCGATCATGGCGGCGCTACCCAGATGCTCCACGCCCTCAAGGGGGTGGCGGGCAATCTGGGGGCGACCCGACTGCACGCCAGCGCGGAGAGCCTGGAGCAGGCCCTCAAGGAGAGCTCGCCGCCCCTGGGGAAGGCGTCGTTGAAGGTGTTGAGCGAGTCGTTCCTGGAGGCCTGTCGGGAGGTCTTCGAGGGGCTGGCCCGGTTGCAGATCTCCCATGACGACGGGAGGCCGCTGGCCGCTGACGCCGAACCGATCGATGTCCGGCAGGCGCGCCAGGGGCTTGAGGATCTGTTGGGGTTGATCGGGGCGCGACGCCTGGACGCCGGCGAGCGTTTTCGCGGTCTCGCCTCGGGCATCGGGGGCCTGGCCAGCGCCGCGGAACTGGAAAATCTGCATGGTGCATTGGAGTTCCTTGACTACGAGCGCGCCGAGGGGCTGGTACGGGCGATCCTGCGGCGTATCGACGCCCCCCCCGAAACGTGAATCCTCACGGATTTTTCGCCAGTATTTCGCGAAATGGTAAACGAACGGTCATGTTGATGTAGCAATATGACCGGTAAATATGCTATACCCGAAAGGGATATGTGGATTGAAAAGATCGAGATCATCTTAACCGGAAATGACGGAGGTTGTTTATGAGTCAGAAGTACGTGTATGCCTTTAACGAAGGTGATGGCAAGAACAAGCAGTTACTGGGCGGCAAGGGGGCCAACCTTTGTGAGATGACCCAGATCGGGCTGAATGTCCCCCCCGGTTTCGTGATCACCACCGAGACCTGCCTGACCTACCTGGATACCCCCAGCAAGGAGCTGCCGGACGGGGTGATGGATCAGGTGCGCGAGCACATGCGTAATGTGGAAGAGGCCAGCGGCAAGCAGTTCGGCGGCAGCGATAACCCATTATTGGTCTCGGTGCGATCCGGTTCGGCCATGTCCATGCCAGGCATGATGGATACGATCCTGAATCTTGGCCTCAACATCGATACCCTCAAGGGGCTGATCGCCCAGACCGGCAACGAGCGCTTTGGCTGGGACGCCTATCGCCGCTTCATTCAGCTCTTCGGCAAGGTCGCCCTGGGGGTCTCCGATGAGGCCTTCGACAGGGAGTTCGAAGAGGTCAAGAAGAAGGCGGGGGTCAAGGCGGACGTGGGGCTATCGGCCCGCGACCTGCACGAGATCGCCGATCGCTTTCTGGAGGTGGTCGAACGGGAGACCGGCAAGCCCTTCCCGGACGACCCCTTCGTACAACTGGAGATCGCCATCAAGGCGGTGTTCAACTCCTGGACCGGACGTCGCGCCGTCGATTATCGCCGCGAGTTCCATATCACCCCCGACATCGCCAACGGTACCGCCGTCAACGTCCAGACCATGGTGTTCGGCAACTTGGGCGACGATTGCGCCACCGGCGTCGGCTTCACCCGCTATCCGGACACCGGCGAGAACCGCATGTATGGCGAATACCTCACCAACGCCCAGGGCGAGGATGTGGTGGCCGGCATTCGCACCCCCAAATCGATCGACGATCTGCACGACGAAATGCCCGAGCAATACCGCCAGCTGGTGGAGTTGCGCAACAAGCTGGAGAGCCACTACCAGGAGGTCCAGGACTTCGAGTTCACCATCGAGAAGGGCCGCCTCTATTGCTTGCAGACCCGCAACGGCAAGATGAACGCGGTCGCGCTGGTGCGCACCTCGGTGGAGATGGTCCGCGAAGGCATCATCACCAAGGAGCAGGCGCTGCTGCGCATCCAGCCCGCGTTCCTTGAGCAGATGCTCTTTCCCCAGCTCAATCCCGGCCCCAACGATCGCGCCATGGCCGCTGGTCTGCCCGCTTCGCCGGGCGCGGCGGTGGGCCGCGCGGTGTTCGACGCGGATCGCGCCGAGGTCCTGGGTCGCGGCGGCGAGCGGGTGATCCTGGTGCGCGAGGAGACCAAGCCGGAGGATATCCATGGCTTCTTCGCCTCCCAGGGCATCCTCACCTCCCGCGGCGGCAAGACCTCCCATGCCGCGGTGGTGGCGCGGGGCATGGGCAAGCCCTGCGTCGCCGGCGCGGAAGGGATCATGGTTGACGTGCAGATGCGCAAGGCCTTCGTCGGCGAGGCCGAGATCAGCGAGGGCGACATGATCACCATCAATGGCACCACCGGTGACGTCTATGTCGGCGAGATCGCCATGAAGCCGGCGGAGTTCTCCAATGAACTCGCCACGCTGCTGGGTTGGGCCGACGAGATGTCGACCCTCAAGGTGATGGCCAACGCCGATACCCCGGAGGATGCGATCAAAGCGGCGGAGTTCGGCGCCCAGGGCATAGGTCTGTGTCGCACCGAGCGGATGTTCAACGCCAGCGAGCGCCTGCCGATCGTGGTGGAGATGATCCTGGCCGAGGATCCCGGCGCCCGTCAGGCCGCCCTCGACAAGCTGTTGCCGATTCAGCGCGCCGACTTCAAGGGCATGCTCAAGGCGATGGCGCCACGCCCCGTCACCATCCGCCTGCTCGATCCGCCGATCCATGAGTTCCTGCCCTCGGAACACCAACTGGAACAGGAGCTGGATCAACTGGAGCACCTGCGTGAAACGGTCAGCGGCATGAACGTGCTGCACGACACCATCGAGTTCATGTATCGTACCGCCGACAACCACCCGGCGGTGGAGCGTCTCGCCGATCCGCGATTGGTGGATGAGGCGATCGAGAAGAAATTCACCATGCTCAAGAAGGTCCGGGCGCTCTCCGAGGTCAACCCGATGCTCGGCCATCGCGGCGTGCGGCTGGGTATCACCTTTCCGGAGATCTACTCGATGCAGATCCGCGCCGTGCTGGAGGCCGCCGCCGAGTGCGTCAAGGAGGGGGTGGAGGTTCATCCCGAGATCATGGTGCCCCAGGTGTGTACGGTGCAGGAGCTCAAGCGGGTCAAGGGCATTGTCGATTCCGTCAAGCAGGCGGTGGAGGCCCACTACAGCGTGAAGATCGACTTCAAGTTCGGCTCCATGCTGGAGGTGGTGCGCGCCTGCATGCGCGCCGAGAGCCTGGCGGAAGAGGCGGAGTTCTTCTCCTTCGGTACCAACGATCTGACCCAGGCCGCCTTCTCCTTCTCGCGGGAGGATGCCGAGAACAAGTTCCTGCCCATGTACAATGAAAACGAGATCCTCCAGGACAATCCCTTCGAGGTGCTGGACGTGAAGGGCGTGGGCAAGATCATGGGGCTGGCCGTGGATTGGGGGCGTAGCACCCGGCCGGACATGAAGATCGGCATCTGCGGCGAGCACGGCGGCCACCCCGCCTCCATCGCCTTCTGCCACGGCATCGGCCTGACCTATGTCTCCTGTTCCGGTCCGCGGGTGCCCATCGCCCGCCTGGCGGCGGCCCACGCCAAGCTGGGCAGCGGCGGCGACAAGTCGGCGTGATCCTGGGAGTGAGGCGTGCCAGTCCTTGACGGACTGGCGCCCCAGAGCCGGAACGGCCGCGGATTCAATGGAAACCGCGGCCGTTTTCTTTTCTTGAGGGAGCAATATGGAATCGGCAGCCGGAAAGGTATCCGTACCGCTGGCCTACATCGGGGTCATCCTGATCTGGGGCACCACCCCCCTGACCATCCAGTGGAGCGGCGAGGGGGTCGGTTTTCTGTTCGGCGTCGCCTCGCGCATGGTGGTGGGGACGGTGCTGGCACTGATGCTGCTCGTCGTCAGCGGCGGACGGGTGCAGCGGGATAGACGCAGCATCCGCGCCTATCTGGCGGCGGGAATGGGTATCTTCACCACCATGATGTGCGTCTATTGGGCGGCCCAGCAGATCCCCACCGGCTGGATCTCGGTGCTCTTCGGCCTGTCGCCGATCCTCACCGGGGTGATGGCCGGTTATTGGCTGGGCGCTTCGCCCTTGCGGGCGATTCAGTGGGGCGGTCTGGGCTTCGCGCTGGCGGGACTGGCGACCATCTTCGGGAGCAGTCTGGAACTGAGCGGGGCCGCGGTGGCCGGCCTCGCCGCGGTGGTCGCGGCGACCTTCGCCTACTCCGCCTCCGCGGTGCTGGTCAAACGGCTCGACGCCCGCCTCTCCGGTCTCAATCAGGCCACCGGCGCGCTGCTCGTCGCCACCCCGCTCTTCGTGCTCGCCTGGTGGCTGGGGGATGGGCGTCTGCCCGAGCAGATCCCGTTTCGCAGCGGTGCTTCGATCCTCTACCTTGCGCTGTGCGGCTCGGTCATCGGCTTCGCCGCCTACTATCATGTGTTGCGGCACGTCGACGCGGTGCGGGTTACCCTGATCACCCTGGTCACGCCGGTCATCGCGCTACTGCTTGGGACGCTCCTCAATGACGAGGCGATCACCGCGGAGGTGGCTGCGGGGGCGGGACTGATCCTCACCGGCCTCGCCCTGTTCCAGTTCGCGCCGGCGCGGCGCGGACGCAACGAGGTGCGGTTGGCGCCGATCACGGATGGGGAGAGGCGCTGAATCCTGTTGCGGAGAAAAGGGAGTGCAATGGGATCAAAGCCAGAAAGAGTCGTTGACCACAGAGACGCAGAGCACACGGAGTATTGTCATTCATGTGACTAATGCCGATCTTCGGTGAGGGGCGATTACCGGGCCTTGATCCCGGCTCAAAAAGGCGGAGCGCGCGGCTTGACGCGCTAATGCCTACCCCGTTGGTGAGTCAAGCCTCGCGCTCCGCGCTTTGATCTTGTCGGTTCCGGGGGGAGAAGGAAAGCCCCGTCAGGGGCCTCTCACGGAGGCGCGGAGATCACGGAGAGTGTGCTTCGTGCGATCGTGCCTCCGTTAAAGCTTACTTGCTGGTAAGGCGGTGATTTCCTGAAAAGAACATACCAAGCGACCAGAGGGGTCCCTGATGGTGGAAGGTTCACTTCCTGCATCGATCGAAGGGTTCCCTCCCCCGCCGGGGGAGGGTCAGGGAGGGGGTGCTGGAGTTGGCGGGGGCAGTTTGAATTCCCCTGGCAACGTCGAAGACCCTCCCCCCAGCCCCCTCCCAGCGTGAGGGGGAGTGGTATTGTTGCTTTTGCGCAATACCCGGGAAATACTGCCAATCTTGGTTGTTGTCAGGAAATGAGCCATTTCGCGGAAGTCGCATAAGCTGGCGGCGACTACCGGTGGGGCTGTAGGGATAGCGTCTCCCGCACCTCTTTCCAGAGTTCGGCGAAGGCGGTCCCTCCCGCGCCGTTGGGGGCGTAGACGCCGACCGGGGCGCGCATCACCCCCATGCGTTCGATGTCGCTGGCGTTGGGGATGTGGCTGGAGAGCACCTCGGGATAGAGTTGCGGCAGGCGCTCCATGGTGCGTTTGTGGAGGCGTTTGCGCAGGTCGACCATGGAGAAGAAGGGCAGGGGGCGGGTCATGCCCATCAGTTCGTTGTTGTTGAGAAACTCCAGCAGTTGTTCGTAGGTGCGCACCGAGAGGGTGGTGGGGATGACCGGTACCAGCAGGGCGTCGGCGGCGCGGAAGATGTTTTCCGATACCAGCGAGATGCTCGGCGGGCAGTCGAGTATCAGCAGGTCATAGAGGCTGGAGAGGGGCCGCAGCAGGCGCATCAGCTGCACCGCGGGTTTCGAGTCGGCGGCCAGCATCAGGTCCATGTGGCGGTAGGAGAAGTCGGCGGGAAGCAGGTCGAGGTTTTCGAAACTGGTGCTCTTGACGATTTCGCCGATATCGGTCTTGCCCACCACCAGGTCTTCACCGCCGCCAGCGACCTTGGCGTGGACCCGAAAGTAGAACGAGGCGGCGCCCTGGGGGTCGAGATCCCACAGCAGGGTCTTGAAGCCCGCCCGGGCCGCCAGCCAGGCGAGGTTGACCGAGCCGGCGGTCTTGCCTACGCCGCCCTTGATGTTATAGAGCGCAATGATTCGCACGGCGATGATTCCTCGGCTGGGAGGGTCGCAAGAAAGCCCCTCTCCCCGCGGGAGAGAGGCGCGAGCGGGTGCGTGATACCGCTATCAACGCGGCCCCGGTCCGCTGTGCATGCTGCCCATGTTTTCCGCCTGCTCCGGGGTGAGCTTCTTCATCAGCTCGTGGCGGGCCTTGGACATGGATTCGTGGTGCTGTTTGCGGAAGTCCCACATCTTGGCCTGGATGGCGTAGGGGTTCTCGGTCTTGGCACGCTCTTCGTGCATCTTGTCCATGAACGCCTGCATCTCCTGATGCAGCTTGTCCATGGTGCTCTGGTAGCTCTCCCAGGCCTCGTCCTGCTCTTCGGAAATGCCCAGGCTCTCCTTCATCTGAAGCATGCGCGCGTCATGGAAGTCCTGGCTTGGCATGCCTTTTCCAGCGGCTTGTGCGTGCTGGCCCTTGCCTTGTCGGTGCATGCCGCCAGCGCCGGCTTCGCAGGGCATGCGGTCGCCGCCCATGCGCGGTCCTTGGCCATGGCCGGGGCCGTAGCCCGGTCCCATACCCATGGGGCCGCCCATGGGGCCGCCCATGTGGCCCATGGGCATGCGCTGCGCGCCCGGGTGGGCGTAACCCGGTCCGTAGCCGCCATCCCAGGCCTGGGGGGGCGGGGCCATGCCCTGGTCGTAGCCCGGGTGGTAACCGGGCTGCTGGGCGAGGACGATGCCGCTGCATGCGAGGGCGGCAAGGGATGCGGCAAGTTTGATGGGTCTGTTCATGTGTATCCTCCGTTAGATTTTGTCACCGGCGAATCGCCGAGCTCCGGGCGAGCTTAAAATGTCCATTCGCCGTGCGGGCATGGTACCCCGCCATCAAGTCGCGGGCAACATCACGCGCCGCCGCGACCCAGAAAATCCACCAGTGCGCCGTGTTGCGGGTCCTCCCGTTGCACTTGCAGCATGATGTGGTCCTCCAGATCGATCTCGCCGTTGGCGATGTGGGGGGCCAGTTGCTCGCAGAACTGGAGCATGATCAGCATGCCGGCGCGGTTGTGGTCGTTTTCATCCTGGATTTCGGCGATCTGCTCGCGCAGGGTATCCAGATAGGCGGCGAAGGCGATGCCCTGTTCGCCCTGGGAGAGGGCGCGAAACTCTTCGCGAAACTCGATGACGATGACCTTGCTGACGCCGTCCGCGGCGTCGCCGACGGTGGCCTTGAGGGGACCTTCGATTTCCATGATTGCTCCGCTAGGTTGGGGTTTCGTGGGGGCGAATGCCGTCCGCCTGTTGGTCGGCATGATAGGATGAACGTACCATGGGGCCGCTGGCGACGTTTTTGAACCCCAGTCGGTCGCCATAATCCGCCAGTTCCTGGAATTCATCCGGGGTGACGTAGCGCGCCACCGGCAGATGGTCGCGGCTGGGTTGCAGATATTGGCCCAGGGTGAGCATGGTGCAGCCGGCGTCCCGCAGGTCGCGCATGGTGGCGCGAACCTCGTCCAGCTGCTCCCCCAATCCCAGCATCAGGCCCGATTTGCCCGGGATCTCCGGGTGGCTGGCGACGAAGCGGGCCAGCAGCTCCAGGGATCCGGCGTAATCCGCCCCGGGTCGCGCCTTGCGGTAGAGGCGGGGCACGGTCTCCAGGTTGTGGTTAAAGACATCCGGCAACGCTTGGCTCAGTCGCTCCAGGGCCACCGGCTCGCGGCCGCGGAAATCGGGGGTGAGGATCTCGACGCGGGTGGCGGGGGAGCTGGCGCGGATCGCGGCGATGCAATCGGCGAAGTGGTTCGCGCCGCCGTCCCGCAGGTCGTCCCGATCGACGGAGGTGAGTACCACATAGCGCAGCCCCATCTGGCGGATCGTCTCGGCGAGGTTGCGCGCCTCCGCCGGGTCCGGCGGCTGGGGCTTGCCGTGGGCGACATCGCAAAAGGGGCAGCGGCGGGTGCAGATGTCCCCCAGGATCATGAAGGTCGCGGCGCCCTTGGAGAAACACTCCCCGAGGTTGGGGCAGGCCGCCTCTTCGCAGACCGATGAGAGGGAGGCCTCCCGCAACAGTTTGCGGATGCGACTGACGCCGGCACCCTGGGGTGGCTTGGCGCGGATCCAGCTTGGTTTGCGCAGCGGCTGCTTTTGGGCCTCGACCTTGATCGGGATGCGGGAGAGTTTTTCAGAACCCCTTTGATGGGTCTCTGGGGAGTCCCGGGAGGGTTCCCGCAGGCGTGTGGCGTGAGAAGATTCGGGGATGTCGGGCGTGCGGCGCATGGGACTCCTGGAGACCGTCGGCGGGCTGTATCGAGATTGATGGTTCGCGATGGCTTGGGGAATAGTATAATTCCGACGATCTGGTGTAAACGCAATAGACGCTATTGGTAACTCGTCAGCACATCCCGCTGATGCGGGATGTGCTGACGAGTTACACAACCGATTGGGGGTTTCAAAGGGGGAGAAGCTTGCTCTCCCCCTTTGTCGCAAGCGAAAACCGCGTTTTCGCGCAGCGATCTGAATAGTAACTTGAGGTGTCCGGTGGGTGATCAGAATCAGGCCATATTGATTGTCGGGTGCGGTCCGGTCGGCCGCGCGGTTGGCGGGTTGTTGCTTGAGCGGGGCTTCGAGGTAACCGGGGTGGTGCGTACGCGAGAGACCGGGGAGAAGGTCGCCGAGGCGGGAATCGAGCCCCTGGTTCACGACCTCGATGAGACCGACCGCCCCCTGCCCGAGGCGTTTGCCGCCCGCCGTCTCTGCTATTTCGCGCCGCCGCCTCGGGATGGGGTGGCGGACCCGCGCTTGAGGGGCATGCTGGAACGCCTGCCAGCGGTGGAGAACCGCCGTCTGGTCTATCTCGGCACCACCGGCGTCTATGGCGATTGCCATGGCGAGTGGGTGGACGAAACCCGCCCCCTGGACCCGCTGGCGGATCGCGCCAAGCGCCGGGTCGACGCCGAGGAGGCGCTGATGGCCTGGCGCGAGGCGGGCGGCGGCGAGGCGGTGCGGCTGCGTGTCGCCGGCATCTATGGCCCGGGGCGTCTGCCCGAGGCGCGTCTGCGCAAGGGCGCGCCGATGGTGCGGGAGGATCAGGCCCCCTACACCAATCGCATCCACATCGACGATCTCGCCCGCATCTGCGTCGCCGCCATGGAGCGGGGCGGGGATGGCGAGGTCTACAACGTCAGCGATGGCCATCCCGGCACCATGACCGACTACTTCAACCGGGTCGCCGATCGGCTGGGCCTGCCGCGACCGCCCCAGGTACCGCTGGAGGCAGGTTCGGAGGTGCTGGGGGCGGGCATGCTCTCCTACCTGCAAGAGTCGCGTCGGCTGGATAATCGCAAGATGCTGCGGGAGCTGGAAATCGATCTTCTCTATCCGACTCTCGCCGAGGGTTTGGCGCAAGGCGATAGCCCAAAATAGCATGGATATGTCCTCTGTGGGAGCGGCTTGCAGCCGCGAACGCCGCGCTTTGAAAGGGGGCGGGAGTCACGCGAACCGCTCCTGGACCGGGGGGCGACAAAATTGAAAAGCGTGCAAGGGCGAATTCCAGTCCCGACATGTTTTCAAGCAGTTGCGCCCTCACCCCAACCCCTCTCCCGCGGGAGAGGGGCTTTAATTCAATCATCTACGGGAACGGCGCAGCGCGCCGAAGAGGGGTTCCCACGCGGCGCGTGGGAACCAGCTGAAACACAGATGTTTCAGTTGGTTGCCTCGATGACTGATCTCACCCATCAGATGAGCCTATGAAGTCAGGTAACGATCTGTTCCACATTCAACTATCTGCGAAAATCTGCGTTCATCCGCGGTTTAAAGGTTTAAGGGTGCAGAGGTGACGTATCGAAATGTACTCCGTGTGCTCTGTGTCTCTGTGGCTAACTTTTTTAGGATAATGGTATCTGAGGTGGCTAGATGCTGCGTTTGTTGGAGATAACGGACAGAATCAATGACTCCATCGGTCGCTGGATCGCCTGGGCGGGCCTGGCGATGGTGCTGGTGACCTTTCTGGTGGTGGTGCTGCGCTATCTCTTCGATCTCGGCTGGATCGCCATGCAGGAGTCGGCGACCTACCTGCATGGGGCGCTGTTCATGCTCGGGGCCGCCTACACCCTGCGCCATCAGGGACATGTGCGGGTGGATGTGCTCTATCGTCGCTTTACTCCCCGAACCCAGGCCTGGGTCGATCTGTGCGGCACGTTGCTACTGCTCTTTCCCCTGTGCGGATTCATTCTCTACATCTCCTGGGACTATGTCAGCGACTCCTGGGCGCTGTGGGAGGGTTCCCGGGAGGCGGGCGGCCTGCCGCTGGTGTGGCTGCTCAAGGGCCTGATCCCGGTGATGGCGCTGTTGTTGCTGATTCAGGGCGTCGCCACCGTACTCCGCTGTCTGCTCTTTCTCCAGGGCAAGCTTGATCCGCTTTACGACGAGCAGGCGCACCCGGGGGAGGAGATCTGATGGTCGAGTACATCCCGCTGCTGCTCTTTCTGGTCGTCTGCCTGGTGCTGCTGATGGGCTATCCCGTCGCCTTCTCCCTGGCCGGGACGGCGCTGGTCTTCGCCTGGGGCGGGGCCGCCTTTGGCGTCTTCGAGCTGGTCTATCTGGAGGCCCTGCCGAATCGACTGTATGGCATCATGACCAACGAGACCCTCATCGCGGTGCCGCTATTCGTCTTCATGGGGGTGATGCTGGAGCGTTCGCGGGTGGCGGAGAATCTGCTCGATACCATGGCGCTGCTGTTCGGTTCGCTGCGCGGCGGGCTGGGCTTCTCGGTGATCCTGGTGGGCATGTTGCTGGCCGCCAGCACCGGCATCGTCGGCGCCACGGTGGTGACCATGGGATTGCTGACCCTGCCCACCATGCTGCGGCGCAACTACAGCCCGAGCCTGTCGGCGGGGGCGATCTGCGCCTCCGGCACCCTGGGCCAGATCATCCCGCCCTCGATCGTGCTGGTGTTGCTCGGCGATGTGCTCTCCTCCGCCTATCAGCAGGCCCAGCTCAAGATGGGCAACTACGCACCGGATACGGTCTCGGTGGGGGACCTGTTCGTGGGGGCGATCATCCCCGGGCTGTTGCTGGTCGTCGGCTATCTCGCCTACATGGCGTTGGTGGCCTGGTTTCGCCCCGCGGCCGCGCCGGCGATTCCCGCCGCTGAACGGGCGGAGCAGGGCGGCGACCTCTGGCCGCGGGTGCTCAAGGCGCTGGCCCCGCCGCTGCTGCTGATCCTGGCGGTGCTCGGCTCGATCCTGGCCGGCGTCGCCACTCCCACCGAGGCCGCCTCGGTGGGGGCGATGGGGGCGATGCTGCTGGCCGCCGCCCAGCGCATGCTCACCCTCAAGACCCTGCGTGAGGTGGTGCGCCAGACCCTGATCGTCACCAGCATGGTGTTCATGATCCTCATCGGCGCTTCCGTCTTCTCCCTGGTCTTTCGCGGCTACGGCGGCGATGAGCTGGTCGCCGAGCTGCTCTCCGGCCTGCCCGGCGGCGTCATCACCGCGATGCTGGTGGTGATGCTGGTGATGTTCCTGCTCGGCTTCATCCTCGACTTCATCGAGATCATCTTCGTGGTCGTGCCCATCGTCGGCCCGGTGCTGCTGGCCATGGGCCTGGATCCGATCTGGCTGGGGGTGATGATCGCCATCAACCTGCAAACGTCGTTTCTCACCCCGCCGTTCGGCTTCGCCCTGTTCTATCTGCGCGGGGTCGCCCCCAAGGAGCTCTCCACCGCCGCCATCTATCGCGGCGTGATCCCCTTTATCGTCATCCAGCTGGCGGCGCTGCTGCTGCTCAGCCTGTGGCCGGGGCTGGCGACCTGGCTGCCGGGGGTGGTTTACGATTAGTGCGGTCCCGCTAATTAAGCAATAGCACTATGCAAGTCTCACTCACCTTGGAGGCGGTCTCGGAAGATGCTACAACTCGTTGTTTTCTCTCTGTGATCTCTGTGCCTTTGTGGCTTTAACTGCCGAATCTACCGTGAATCAGCAGGAGGACTGCCAGTCCTTCAAGGACTGGCAGTCCTGAGCTCGATCCATTTTCTGGGGTGCTGGAACCTCCCTCATGCTCGTTAGGTAGACGAGTGAAGCGCGAATTGGCCGTGGGTCATTCGCCGCCGCTGTGCTTGAATAGACCACGGTGTAGCTTGCCTTGGAACTTCTCGTTAATCGAATCCAGGGTTTCGAAGAGCCTCTCCTCCTTTTTGTTCTCTTCGGGGCTATCGAACAGATCGCCCATCACTGGGGCGTCATCCCACTCCGAGATTCCCAGGCCGAGTAATCGCAAAGGCTCGCCCTGATGGCCGCTGGCCTGGTAGAGATCGCGGCCGTGGCGTAATAACTGGTTATCGGCGTTGGTCGCCTGGGGGATGCGGCGCTGTCGGGTATGGGTCTCGAATCCGCTCAGGCGCAGTTTCAGGTGAACCCGCCGCCCCTTGAGCCCTTTGGCGCGGGCGATTTGGCCCACCTCGGCGGCGAGTTGGACCAGCACTCGGTCGATCGCCGCGGGGTCCGTCAGATCCTCGTTGAAGGTATGCTCCTTGGAGATGGACTGCCGCTCCCGGCTGTCGCCCACCCGGCTCGATGCGATGCCCCGGGCCTGATCGTGGAGCGATTGTCCCGCCTTGTCGCCAAAATTGAGTTGCAGCAGGGAGAGGGGATAGCCGCGTAGTTGGGCCACCGTGCGGATGCCAAGTCGGTCGCTGATCTTCTGGGTCTGCCTGCCCACGCCCCGCAGCGCGTTCACGGGAAGCGGATCGAGAAAGTCCTGGACCTGTTGTTGGGGTACCACCTTCAGCCCATCCGGTTTCGAGGCTTCCGACGCCAGCTTGGCGATCAAACGGTTGGGGCCGATGCCGACGGAACAGTTCAGGTGAACCGCCTCGGCGATGATCCGTTTGGTGCGCACGCCGATCTCCTCCGGCGTTCCGAACAGCCGCTCTAGTCCACTGATGTCCACATAGGCCTCATCCACCGATACCGGCTCCACCAGTGGCGAGAGTTCCGCCAGCGCCGCGAAGAGTTGCTCGGAGACAGCCTGGTAGCGGTCCATGTCCGGTCGCAGATAGATCGCCTTGGGGCAGCGACGATAGGCCTCGGAGATGGGCATGGCGGAGTGGATGCCGTAGCGCCGCGCCTCGTAGGAGCAGGTGGAAACCACCCCCCGCCTGCCAGGCCGCGCGCCCACCACCACCGGCTTTCCGCGATACCGCGGATGGTCGCGCTGCTCCACCGACGCGAAGAAGGCGTCCATGTCGAGGTGCAGAATCCATTTTGGGGAGGGGGTTGGCATGGGGGGTGGTTTGGAAAAGAATCCGGGTTTTGGCGGTAGAAGCCACAGAGGCACAGAGATCACGGAGAGAATTGATCAAGTCGCAAAAGGCTTGTTGCCTCGCAAGGTTGCGATCGACTATTTCAGCCCTCGTTGGAAAATCTCCGTGTGCTCCGTGTCTCTGTGGCTAAAGCCCTTTTTAGTGCGTAGGGTGGGTTAGGCGCGCATTGTACATTGCGTTTAGTCTCGCACAATCTTTCCGCGCGCCGTAACCCACCATGTCCTTCGGGCCGTCAGCCGCCCAGCATCCCCTCCCGCTCGATAAAGGCGATGACCGCATCGAGCCCGGTGCCGTCCTTCATGTTGCTAAAGACGAAGGGCTTCTCCTTGCGCATCTTCAGGGTATCCCGCTCCATCACCTCCAGCGACGCGCCGACGTAGGGGGCCAGGTCGATCTTGTTGATCACCAGCAGGTCCGAGCGGGTGATCCCCGGCCCGCCCTTGCGCGGCATCTTCTCGCCCTCGGCCACGTCGAGGACATAGATGGTCAGGTCCGCCAGCTCAGGCGAGAAGGTGGCGCTGAGGTTGTCGCCACCGCTCTCGATGAACACCAGATCCAGATCCGGGAAGCGGATCACCAGATCCTCCACCGCCGCCAGGTTCATCGAGGCATCCTCGCGAATCGCGGTATGCGGACAACCGCCGGTCTCCACGCCGATGATCCGCTCCGGCGCCAGCGCCTCCGCCTCGGTCAGAATGCGCGCATCCTCCTGGGTGTAGATGTCGTTGGTCACCACCGCGAGCTGGTATTTTTTGCGCATTTTCTTGCAAAGCTGCTCCAACAACGCCGTCTTGCCGGAACCGACCGGACCGCCGACGCCGACGCGGAGGGGATTGGGATTGTTACTCATTGGTGTGTCTCGCTTTGGTTATTAACCACAGAGAACACAGAGAACACAGAGGGATCAGGAGGGCAGGGTACTTCTCGTTCCCAAGGTCCCCTTGCCTGCCCGCAAGCTCTGCTTGCCGTGTAAGACGTAAACGGCCAACCGCCACATCACCACGCAACAGCATTCCGTGGACTATACGGCGGAACAGGGAATAGGAGTGGCAGTCCTCGCAGGACTGCCACTCCTGCTCGGTGCCGTTATCGATGGTGATCTCTGTGCCCTCTGTGTTCTCTGTGGTTGATCAAAAAGTTCAAGAACGATAAATCCGGGTGTACTGGCTCTCGTGCCGACTGCTGGCAATGGCCTGGGCGGTGCAGGAGGCGCCGATCTCGTCGTCTTCCAGCACAAGGGCACTCTCCACCAACTCGGGGATCACCGCCGTCAATTCCGCGATCAACCGCTGCCCGGCGGTCTGTCCCAGCGGGATGATCTTCACCCCCGCCAGCACCATGCCCTCCAGCCAGCCCCAGAGGTAACCGGCGGCGGCCTCCGGCAACGGGATGCCCCAATGCCGGGCGGCGAGGGCGAAGCCGGTGAGTTGGCAGCGCTTTATCAGCGGCTGTTGATTGTGAGTTATCGGAATACCCAGTTCCGGCAACAAAGCGGCCAGGGCGCGACCGCGGTTCTGTTCTTCCGTCCGCAGCTCCTTGGTCTCTCGGGAGGCAATCAGATAGCGGGTCCAGTAGGCGAGTCGCTCGTCGTCATGCTCCGAAACCGCGTTAAAGAGACGAATCAATACCGGCACCTCCAACCGGGCCATCGGCGTGCGCATCAGGTCATCCACCCAGTCGCTTAGTTCATCGGCATTGGTCACCCAGCCGCACTCCACCGCCCACTCCAGCCCCTGGGAATAGGTAAAGGCCCCCACCGGCAGAGACGGGCTCACCAGTTGCAGCAGACGCAGGCGGGCCAGGCTGTTCGACTCAGTGGTGATGGTGTTCATGGCCGTGATGATGGTGGTGACCGTGGGTCCGCCCCTGTTCCGCGCTGCCGCCATAGGCCCCGGGCTCGGGCTCGAAGGGGGCTTCGATGGTTTCGACGCTCAGACCGAGACCGCGCAGCATCTCGTCCAGCACATGATCATGGGGATAGCTGACCCGGTCCCGCTCGATCTGGATCGAGACATGGCGGTTGCCCAGGTGGTAACAGGCCCTTGCCAGCAAATGGGGATCCTCGCTTCGCACTACCGACAGGGTCTCGTCCGCGGCGCGGACCTCCACCCGAAAACCGTCCTCAGCGAGCAATTGATCGCCCGCCTTCAGCGTCGTGCCACGCTCCAGAAACAGCCCCGCCTCCTCGCCACTGTCCAGCACTACCCGCAGACGGCTCTTGACCCTTTGGTGCAGGGGTAGGGTGAGGGTGGTTTGGGGCTCGCCCCGGGTATTGGTCTTTTGGGTCAGTTTGATCATTTGGGTTGGTGTAAATGCCGTTGAATTTAACCACAGAGGACACAGAGATCACAGAGAAGGCATTCGCTAAATTTTGAAGCGTTTGACGCCATCCACTAATCGGGCGACGTTAAAGTTGATCAGCAGACCGGTTCGGATATCGGCCAGTCTCATATCGGTCAGCAGTTGGGCCTGATGAATGTTCGTGAGCTTGTCTACCGATTTAAGCTCCAGGATTACATGGTCTTCAACGAGAAGGTCTACGCGGTATCCGCAATCCAATCGAACTCCCTTGTATTCCACGGGAAGGGGGTGCTGGCATCTGAAACCCAGACCGGAAAGACTCAACTCTCTTGCAAGACACTGTTCGTAAGTCGATTCCAGTAACCCCGGCCCAAGTGTCCTGTGGACCTCAATGGCGCAGCCGATGATTGGTTCAGTAAGCGGGTCTTTTTCCATTGTCCAAGAGCTTTTTAACCACAGAGAGCACAGAGGGCACAGAGTTGTATTTGGTTGGCGCGTCGCCGCTGGCTCGTTCCACCCACTACAGCACAACGAATCTCGATATGGAATCTTCCTCTTTTTTTTTCTCTGTGCTCTCTGTGTCCTCTGTGGTTTAACCAAACCCTCAAAAAAGAAAATACCGCTGCGCCATGGGCAACACCTCCGCCGGTTCGCAGATCAGCAGCTCCCCATCCGCATGTACCTGGTAGGTCTGGGGGTCCACCTCGATCCGGGGCTGGTAGTCATTCAAGACCATATCACCCTTGCCGATCTTGCGGCAGTTGCTGACCACGCCGATGAGGGATTGAAGCCCCAGTTGTTCGGCGATGCCCGCCTCGTTTCCAGCCTGGGAGAGGAAGGTCATGCGGGTGCTGTGCATGGCCTTGCCGTAGGCGCCGAACATGGGGCGGTAGTGGACCGGCTGGGGTGTGGGGATGGAGGCGTTGGGGTCGCCCATGGGGGCGGCGGCGATCATGCCGCCCTTGAGGATCAGGCTGGGTTTGGTTCCGAAGAACATGGGTTTCCACAGCACCAGGTCGGCCAGCTTGCCCGCCTCCACCGAGCCGACTTCGTGGGCGATGCCGTGGGTGATGGCGGGGTTGATGGTGTATTTGGCGATGTAGCGGCGGGCGCGCAGGTTGTCATGGTGCGCTGGATCACCTGAGAGGGAGCCCCGCTGCACCTTCATCTTGTGCGCGGTCTGCCAGGTGCGGGTGATCACCTCGCCGACGCGGCCCATGGCCTGACTGTCCGATGCGATCATGGAGAAGGCGCCCAGGTCGTGGAGGATGTCTTCGGCGGCGATGGTCTCGCGGCGGATGCGGGATTCGGCGAAGGCCACGTCCTCGGGGATGTTGGGGTCTAGGTGGTGACACACCATCAACATGTCCAGATGCTCGTCGATGGTGTTGACCGTGTAGGGCCGGGTGGGGTTGGTGGAGGAGGGCAGCACATTGGCCTGACCGCAGGCCTTGATGATGTCCGGGGCATGGCCGCCGCCGGCCCCCTCGGTGTGATAGGTGTGGATGGTGCGCCCCTTCATGGCCGCCAGGGTGTGCTCCACGAAGCCCGATTCGTTGAGGGTGTCGGTGTGGATGGCGACCTGTACGTCGAAGGCCTCGGCCACGCTCAGGCAGTTGTCGATGGCGGCGGGGGTGGTGCCCCAGTCCTCGTGCAGCTTCAGGCCCATCGCGCCGGCCGCCACCTGCTCTTCCAGCGCCGTGGGCAGGCTGGCGTTGCCCTTACCGAGGAAGCCGAGGTTCATGGGCAGGGAGTCCGCCGCCTCCAGCATGCGGTGGATGTTCCAGGGGCCCGGGGTGCAGGTGGTGGCGTTGGTGCCGGTGGCCGGGCCGGTGCCGCCGCCGAGCATGGTGGTGACGCCGGACATCAGGGCGTCCTCCACCTGCTGGGGGCAGATGAAGTGGATATGGGAATCGATGCCGCCGGCGGTGAGGATCTGTCCCTCGCCTGCTATGGCTTCAGTTCCTGGGCCGACGACGATGTTGACGCCGGGCTGCACGTCCGGATTGCCCGCCTTGCCGATAGCGGCGATGCGGCCGTTCTTGATGCCCACATCGGCCTTGACGATCCCCCAATGGTCCAGAATGAGTGCGTTGGTGATCACCACGTCCACCACCTCGGCGGCCGGTCGCTGGGACTGCCCCATGCCGTCACGGATCACCTTGCCGCCGCCGAACTTCACCTCGTCGCCGTAGACGGTGTGGTCCTTTTCCACCTCGATGAAGAGCTCGGTGTCGCCGAGGCGCACCCGGTCGCCCAGGGTGGGGCCGAACATCTCGGCATAGGCCTGTTTGGAAATGGTCGCCATCAGTCGAGCCCTCCCATCACCTTGCCGTTGAAGCCGTAGACCCGGCGCTCACCGGCGTAGGCCACCAGGGTGACTTCCCGGGTCTGCCCAGGCTCGAACCGCACCGCGGTGCCAGCGGCGATATCCAGCCGATAGCCCTTGGCCTTCTCCCGATCAAACTCCAGCGCCGGGTTGGCCTCGGCGAAGTGGTAGTGGGAGCCCACCTGAACCGGGCGGTCGCCGGTATTGGCGACGCTAAGGGTGATCTTGTCGCGGCCGGCATTGAGCTCCCTCTCGCCCGCAGCGGCCACCAGCTCGCCCGGTCGCATGCCGGCGGCGCTCTGGCCGGGCAGGATGGGGTCGTGCACCGTCACCAGCTTGGTGCCATCGGGAAAGGTCGCCTCCACCTGCACCTCGTGGATCATCTCGGGCACCCCGTCCATTACGTCATCGCCGTTCAGCAGGGTACGGCCGTAATCCATCAGCTCCGCCACGCTGCGCCCGTCCCGCGCCCCTTCGAGGATCTCGGCGCTGATGTAGGCCACCGCCTCCGGATAATTCAGCTTCACGCCGCGCGCCTTGCGCCGCTCGGCCACCAGCGCCGCCGTGAACAGCAGCAGTTTGTCTTTCTCGCGTGGGGTGAGTTCCATTGCGGTTACCTCGTTTGGTTTGCGGCCACAGCGGGTCTTTTTTTAACCACAGAGGGCACAGAGTTCACAGAGAAGAATAATGATACCTGATGCGTAGGGCGGATAAGCGCAGCGCATCCGCCTTTTCGGGCCTTGGAGGTCGAGGCTTTAGCCGGGCCGAACTCGACGACAGCCCGCCTAATGGTCACGGAGTGTTGCATTACCCCGGGAACTGAATCAATCCCAGGAGTGGC
>JAABSM010000045.1 GCA_011390365.1 Gammaproteobacteria bacterium | reverse complement strand
ACTCCGCCTTGAGCCACTCACTCATCACGATCCCCTCCACTATGCAGCTCCAGCCGCGCCTTGGCCTCAATCATGGCCTTGTGTAGTTTGGCTTGCAGCACCTCTTTGGGTGGCAGCTTCAGCCAGTATTCGCCGATATGAATGTTGTCAGGCTCCAGATCCATCAGCTCGACCACTTCGGCATCTTTGCCACCGCAGAGGATGATGGCGATGGGAGAGAGTTCGCCCGGTTGTTGCTCGTGTTTGGCCAGCCACTTGAGGTACAGCTCGACTTGTCCTTTGTAGTCGGGCTTGAAGTCGCCCAGTTTCAGTTCGATGAGCACCAGCCGTTTGAGTTTGCGGTGGTAGAAGAGCAGGTCGAGGTAATAGTCGTGAGCGCCGATTTGAATGCGACGCTGCCGACCCATGAAGGCGAAGTCGCTGCCCAGTTCGAGAATGAACCGCTCCAGCTCCCGCAGGATGGCGTTCTCCAGGTCTTTTTCGCTGAAGTTGTCGTTCAAGTCGAGAAAGTCGAGCAGGTAGGGGTCTTTGAGAAACAGCGCCGGACTGGCATCGGCGGGTTGTTGTTGCAGTTGCGCCAGCTCCCGCTGAATGAGCGCATCGGGCTGTTTGGCGATGGCCGTGCGTTCATACAACATGCCGTCCATGCGTTCGCGCAGGGTGCGCACCGACCAGCGGCCTTCGGCGGCCATACTCAGGTAGAACTCGCGCTTGATGGGATCGTCAAGCTTGATGATCTCCACGAAATGCGACCAGCTCAATTGTGCCGACACTGTCGTCACAATCTCGATATTGGGGAACTGTTCGTAGAACTTCGCCATCCGAAACAGGTTGCGTCTGCCAAACCCCTGTCCATATTCCGCTACCAGCTTTTCCGCCAACATATCCATTGTGGCTGCGCCATAGCGCGCACGGCCCTCGTCGAGCACTTCCGTCTTGATGGTCTTGCCGATTTGCCAATAGGTCAGCGCCAGCGCCTGATTCACCTGGGTGACGACATGCGCCCTGGCTGACTCGATCAACTGGCGTATGTCCTGATAGAGCTTGTCAGCCGGTACGGTCGGCGGGTTGGTTTCCGTCATACCTTGACTCGCTCCAAACTCTCCGCAATCAAGGCATTCAGCTTCGCCTCTTCCTGCAACTGCGCCGCAAACTCCGCCTTGAGCTGGGTAAAGCGTTCCTTGAAATCGAAATCGTCCTCATCATCCGGCAGGCCGACATACCGGCCCGGTGTGAGCACATAGTCCAGTTCGCGCACCCGCGCGATGGAGGCGGCGTTGCAAAAGCCCTTCACATCTTCATAAGCGCCATCGACGTTTCGCCAGTTGTGATAGGTGCTGGTGATGGTGGCGATCTCTTCGGCGGCAAACTCCTTGGTGCGGCGGTTGATGAGGTGGCCGAGGTTGCGGGCGTCGATGAACAGGATTTCGTCGGCGCGGTTACGGAACTTGCCGTTGGTTTTGTTACGACTCAGAAACCACAGGCAGGCGGGGATTTGGGTGTTCAAAAAGAGCTTGGCGGGCAGATTGACGATGCAGTCCACCAGCCGTGCTTCGACCAGCGCCTTGCGGATGTCACCTTCGCCGGAGCTTTTGGAGGTGAGCGCACCCTTGGCGAGCACGAAGCCGGCCTGGCCGCCTGGGTTCAGGTGATAGAGAAAGTGTTGAATCCAGGCATAGTTGGCGTTGCCGGTGGGCGGCACGCCGTGTTGCCAGCGGCCATCGGTGCGTAGTAGGTCGCCGCTCCAGTCGCTGTCGTTGAAGGGCGGGTTGGCGATGACGAAATCGGCCTTGAGGTCTTTGTGGGCATCGTTGAGAAAGGAGCCTTCGTTGTTCCACTTCACCTGCGAGCTGTCGATGTGGCGGATGGCGAGGTTCATCTTGGCCAGTCGCCAGGTGGTCTGGTTGCTCTCCTGCCCGTAGATGGAGATGTCGTTGACCTTGCCCTGGTGGCCGGTGACGAATTTTTCCGATTGCACGAACAGTCCGCCGGAGCCGCAGCAGGGGTCGAGCACCCGGCCTTTATATGGCTCCAGCATCTCCACCAGCAGTTCGACCACACTGCGCGGGGTGTAGAACTGGCCGCCCTTCTTGCCTTCGGCCAGCGCAAATTCGCCGAGGAAGTATTCAAACACATGCCCGAGCAGATCGGCGCTACGGGCCTTGGCATGGCCGAGGGCGATGTTGCCGATGAGATCGATCAAACCGCCCAGACTGGTGGGGTCGAGATTGCCGCGTGCGAAGACCTTGGGCAGCACATCCCGCAGCGAGGGGTTTTCCTTCTCGATGGCGTCCATGGCGGCATCCACCGTCTTGCCGATCTCCGGCTGCTTGGCCTGGGTGAGCAGGTACGACCAGCGGGCGGTCTCCGGCACGAAGAACACATTCTCGGCCTTGTATTCGTCCTTGTCCTCCGGGTCGGCCCCGGCAAAGTCGCCTTCGCCCTGTTGCAGCTTTTCGTACAGCTCATCAAAGGCATCAGAAATGTATTTGAGGAAGATCAGCCCCAGCACAATGTGCTTGTACTCCGCCGCATCGATGTTTTTGCGTAGCTTGTCCGCAGCCTTCCACAGCTGCTTCTCGATGGGCTCTTCCTGTTTTGGTGCTGCTTTTCTGGCCATGGGGTACCTTTAATGAATACGACTGTTTCGATTGGGTTTATTTGACTCGCACGGTAGGAGCTCCGATTACCCGGCGCCCCCCGCACGGACCCGAACGTGCAGTTTTCCCGCATCCGGTTCCTCGGTCGTACTCGCTGTCGCGCGGACCTTCACAGTGACCCGTTTCAAGGTCCAATAGCGATTCCCCTCAGGGAGGTTGGCTCGTGTGAATCCGGCCCTACCTGTCCGGCACGAGTTTTCTTTGAAGGCTTCGTACTTTCGTGGGGTCCTTCGCCATGTGCCCGGCTTTATTCGGCGCATCCCTGCGCCTCACCCCTACGGGGCTTACGCTCAAATCCGCTCCCGGCGGATTTGTGTTCGGCGCATCCTTGCGCCTCACCCCTACGGGGCTTACGCTCAAATCCGCTCCCGGCGGATTTGTCGTAGCTCGCTGTGCTGAGCTTGCCGAAGCAGTACCAGCACTTCAGAGCCTGCCCTGGACTTGATCCAGGGGGGCGCGATCTCCCCTACGGCCTACAGTACTCTCTCAATGTCATTAACTTAAGCGCCACGCCAGGTTCCCGCCCTTGATGCGCCTTACTCCGGGGCAGCCCGGAAATCGTCGAACCGGCATAGGATGTGCCGAAGAAAAAGCCTTGTCGCTCGGTCGACGGCACATCCTATGCAGAACCAAAAACGGTCGGCGCACCCACGAAATGAGGCGCATCATTCCCGGAGAATGCGATAACGCCAAGCTTCAACCAAGCGCGCCTTTTGACGCATCGCCTGGCAGCGCAGGCTAGGCCATCACGAGTTAATAATTTGGTTATATTCCTCGTGAGTTCCAACCCACACCCATATAAATCCGTAATCATCATGTACTGCTTACGCGAGGTTTGTTGAATTTCCGTTGGCAACAAAGGTAAGCAAGGCCAAAACCTCAATGTTGCTTTATGCATCAACAACCTCGGAGCTTTGCGGATTCTTTTTCTCTCACAGCTTCTTCGATAAGAGAGTCAAGTTTCCCTTTGTATATCTTCTACGGTTCTCATGGGACGACCTCACTTTCAGGGTCTAACAAATGTTTACCTAAGTGCTGCACCCGCCAAATAAGCAACAGCACTATTGATATCAACATCAATGGTCACTTGGCGGGTGCTGCACTAGCTTCCACCTATTCAGAAATTTACTGTGAATCTACCGAGGAGTGGCAGTCCTCAAAGGACTGCCACTCCTTGGGCTGATTCATTTCCCGAGGTGGTGCATCACTCCATGACCGTTCGAGTGTTATCCAGCAGGCGCCCCTTCCTGACCCGCCACTCTACCATGACTCCTATAATGTTCAAAGTCTTGTCCCCACCTTTTTCGGCCTTGCCCAGGCCAACATGCCCACAAGCTCTCCCGCGCCAAGCGGCCCCGCCCAGTCTCCCCTGACCGTTCACGCCCACTGGCCATTCTGCGCCCCCACCCCAGCCCTCCGCCAAAAAAAGCCGATTTATTGGCCTTTGTCATGGCGGCGTAGCATAAAAGCGTCATAATTGAGCTTGTCACTCAGCCACTCGCGATGCCGCCATGAACACGATCCACCACGCCTTGGTCCTGAACCTTCACCAGCCTTCCGGCAATCTCCAGGCCTTGCTCGACGAAGGTTCCTGGGAGCCCAAGGAGATCCTGCAAGCGATGGATCGCATCCCGCGGGCATTGTGGGATTACGAGGATGTCGCCCGGGTCCACCTCTCCCTCTCGGGCGCGCTGCTGGAGACGCTGGCCGATCCGGCCTTTCAGGAGCGGGTCTATGGGGTGGTCGATTGCGGTTCGCTGCTGTGGCATTTTCAGAACCAGAGGCTGTTTCGGATCCTTGGCACCGGCTATTACCACCCGGTGCTGCCGTTGATTCCCGACGCCGATCGCCAGGAGCAGCTGGGGCGTTGGCGGGCGATCGCCCGCCATCTCTTCTGGCGCGAGAGCTTTCAGGGTTTGTGGCCGCCGGAGATGGGCTTCAGCATGGAGCTGATCCCGCTGCTCAGGCGTCTGGGCTATCGCTATGTGCTGGCGGATAGCGAGCATGTGGAGGCGGTCACCCCGATGGAGTGGCATGAGCTGCGCTATCGGCCCCACCTCGCCCGCCACGGTGAGGATGAGATCATCGTGGTGGTGCGCGATCGCAACCTGTCGGATGCCCAGGAGGCGGGGATGGACGCGGGGTGGTTTGAACAGGAGCTGATCCAGCGCACCCGCCATTGCGACTTCGAGCCGCTGGTGACCACCGCCACCGATGGCGACAATGGCGGCTGGTTCCGCAATCCTCAGTTCCAGGCCAACTACTGGGGCATGTATCAGACCCTGCTGGAGCGAGGCCGCGCCGGCGACAGCCCCATCTCCCCCACCTTTATCGATGACTACCTGGATCGCCACGGCGTCCATGGCGAGGTTCGCGTCAATACCGGGGCGTGGAACACCGGCTGGCATGATGGCAGGGGCTTCACCCAATGGACCGGCTCGCCTGCCCAGCGCGACGGTCTGCAACGCATCGCCCTTACCAGCAAGGCGGTGCATGACGCCCGCTGGCGGGCCGGCGAGCGACATCTCAACGAACCGGAGCTGGACCGTTTGCTGGAAGAGGCGATGTGGTATCTGCTGCGCGCCGAGACCAGTTGCAACTTCTACTGGGGCGAGGCCTGGGTGGAACGGGCCCATGACGATCTCGACGCGAGCTGGGACGCCCTCAACAAGGCGCTTGCGCGAATGGGGGAGTAACCCCCACAATGGCCCACCAACAATACGAAACAGAAGATTGATGCAGGATTCGCGTACATGTTCATCACAATGATCGCTTCGGAATGCGCGCCGGTCGCCAAAGTGGGCGGCCTGGGCGATGTGGTCTATGGCCTCAGCCGGGAGCTGGAGATTCGCGGCAACGCGGTGGAGATCATCCTGCCCAAGTATGACTGCATGCGCTATGACCATATCTGGGACCTTCAGGTTACCCATCCGGATCTGTGGGTGCCCTGGCTTAATTACCATGTGCGCTGCACGGTGTGGTTCGGCTTCGTGCATGGCCGCAAGTGCTTCTTCATCGAGCCCCACTCCCACGACAACTTCTTCAACCGCGGCAGCTACTACGGCTTTGTCGATGAGCACATGCGCTTCGCCTTCTTCACCAAGGCGGCGCTGGAGTTCCTGCTGCAATCGGGCAAACGCCCGGACATCATCCACACCCACGACTGGCAGACCGCGCTGGCGCCGGTGATGCTCTACGATCTCTACCAGCACGGCGGCATGGAGAAGGCGCGGGTGTGCCACACCATCCACAACTTCAAGCACCAGGGGATCGCCGGCGAGAACGTGCTCTGGTTTACCGGCCTGGGGCGTCCCGAGTACTATTTTCACAAGGATCGGCTGGGCGACGACTTCAACCCCAGCGCCATCAACTACATGAAGGGGGCGGTCGTCTACGCCAACTTCGTCACCACCGTCTCGCCTCGCCACGCCTGGGAGGTGCGCCATACCGATTGGGGTTATGGCCTGGGCCACACCCTGCACCTCCATCAGGAGAAGTTCGGCGGCGTGCTCAACGGCCTCGACTATGATATGTGGAACCCGGGCAATGACCCCTACATCGACACCCCCTACGAGGCTGGCGATTACGCCGGCAAGCAGGCCAACAAGCAGGCGCTGCGCAAGAAGCTGTGGCTGCGCGAAGAGGAGACGGGTGAGACCAAGCGTCCGC
This sequence comes from Gammaproteobacteria bacterium, assembly GCA_011390365.1. Lineage (GTDB taxonomy): Bacteria > Pseudomonadota > Gammaproteobacteria > Chromatiales > Chromatiaceae > SLIM01. The sequence continues at coordinate 26,059 of JAABSM010000045.1, read as the reverse complement.
TGGTCGCCTATGTGGGACGCCTGGACGCCCAGAAGGGGGTGCACCTGATCAAGCACGCGATCCGTTACACCCTCGCCCGCGGCGGCCAGTTCGTGCTGCTCGGCTCCAGCCCGGAGATGGGCATCAACGCCGAGTTCTGGCAGCTCAAGCATGAACTGAATGACGATCCCAACTGTCACCTGGAGATCGGCTACGACGAGGAGCTGGCCCACATGATCTACGCCGGCGCCGACATGCTGGTGGTGCCGAGCATGTTCGAGCCCTGTGGTCTGACCCAGATGATCGCGCTGCGCTACGGTTCGCTGCCGGTGGTGCGGGCGGTGGGGGGGCTTGCCGATACGGTATTCGATTACGAACAGTCGGAACTCCCCAGAGAACAGCGCAATGGCTTCGTCTTCCATGAGACCCACGAGCCGGCGCTGGAGTCGGCGCTGGGTCGCGCCATCGATCTCTGGTACGAGAAGCCGGCCGCCTTCCGGGAACTGATCGCCAACGGTATGGCCTATGACTACTCGTGGAACCAACCGGGGCAACACTATCTCGACATCTACCAACACATCCAGGCCTAGGCGGGGCAGACCGCCCTGCCCCGCCTCCGGCGCGTCCCTCCGCGGACGCGTCCCGCGCCACATCACCACAGGAGTCTCCGCGTGAGCCAGCTACCCGAAACCATCGACGGCCTTCCCAACCTGTGCGGCAACGAAGCGCATATCGAACGTGTCATCGCCGACAGCCGCGACCAGCCCGCCTTTCGTGATCAGGGCGGCATCGACTTCGGTCGCGTTCGCGCCGCCAGCGCCAGCGCCCTGCACATGCACCAGCCGCTGGTACCGGCCGGCGGCGACGACCTGCGCACCGCCGCATTGATCAGCAACCTGCGACACATGATGGAGCACCCGGAACTCGGCGACAATCACAACGCCTCGGTCTTCCACTGGTGTTACAAGCGCATCGGCGAGTTCATCCCGCAACTGGTGGAGGAAGGCAAGCAGCCCCGCATCATGCTGGAGTACTCGGGCACCCTGCTTCACGGCATGCGCGAAATGGGCCTGGACGATGTCTTCGACGCCCTCGGCGCGGTCACCCGCGACCCGCGTTATCGCCACTGCGTGGAGTGGCTTGGGGCGCCCTGGGGCCACGCCGTCGCCCCCTCCACCCCGATCCAGGATTTTCGGTTGCATGTGAAGGCCTGGCAACACCACTTCGCCGCCATCTTCGGTGACGAGGCGTTGGCGCGGGTGCGCGGCTTCTCGCCCTCGGAGATGGCGCTGCCCAACCACCCGGACGTCGCCTATGAGTTCGTCAAGACCCTCAAGGATTGCGGCTACAACTGGGTGCTGGTGCAGGAACACACGGTGGAGCACCCGGAAGACGGCAGGAACCCGCGTCAACCCCATCTGCCCCATCGTCTGGTCTGCACCAATTCCAAAGGCGAAACCGCCAGCATCATCGCCATCGTCAAGACCCAGGGCTCGGACACCAAGCTGGTGGCCCAGATGCAGCCCTATTACGAGGCCAAGGGGCTCTCCCGCGTAGAGCTGGCCGGCAAAGAGGTCCCACCGCTGGTGACCCAGATCGCCGACGGCGAGAACGGCGGCGTGATGATGAACGAATTCCCAGACAAGTATTTCGAGGTGATGCGCGAGAGCAGCGGTTCCGACACCCCGGCGATGAACGTCAGCGAGTATCTGGAGCACCTCACCCGGATGGGGTTGAACGAGGAGGACTTCCCCGTCCTCCAGCCCCTGTTTCAACATCGCATCTGGCAACGCATGAAGCCGGGCGACGGGCCTGATACACTAGCTGACGTGATCACTGAACTGGGCAACGAGGATGGCTTCCACATGGAGGGCGGTAGCTGGACCAGCAACCTCTCCTGGGTCAAGGGCTACGACAACGTCCTCAAGCCCATGGAGGAGGCCAGCGCCAACTTCCACCGCACGGTGCTCGAACCGGGCGTCTCCAGCGCCGACCCGCGCTACCGCAACGCCCTGTTCCACCTGCTCTCCGCCGAAACCAGCTGCTATCGCTACTGGGGCGAAGGGCTGTGGACCGACTACGGACGCGAGATCTGCCGACGCGTTAACGATATACTGCATTATGACTTCTGAACGGATGAACACTATGGCTACCCCACGCATCAACGAAGAGCTCAAGCGCATCATCGAGGCGCGACACCACGACCCCTTCGCGGTCCTGGGGCGACATCCGGAGGGCAAGCAAGCCGTGATTCGGGTCTTCAACCCCCAGGCGCAGGAGGCCTCCATCGCCGAGGGCGGGCTGCAAATGGAGCGCATCCCCGACACCGACTTCTTCGAATGGCGGGGTGACGCCTCGATGCTGCCGGAGCACTACCGCGTCATCTGGCGCGACCACGACCATCGGGAACACATCGAGCACGATCCCTACACCTATGGCCCCCAGGTGGGCGACCTCGATATGCACCTGTTCGGCGAGGGCCGCCACCACCACGCCTACACCTTCCTCGGCGCCCATGTACACGAGGTGGACGGCGTTTGCGGCATTCGCTTCGCGGTATGGGCGCCCAACGCCGAGCGGGTCAGCGTGGTCGGCGACTTCAACGACTGGGACGGCCGCCGTCACGGCATGCGCGTACGCGGCGGCAGCGGCGTGTGGGAGCTGTTCGTGCCCGACCTGGGACCCGGCCATATCTACAAGTACGAGCTGCGCAATCGCCACAGCGGCGAGGTGCTGCTGAAGGCCGACCCCTACGGCCAGCGCCAGGAGCTGCGCCCGCGCACCGGCTCCATCATCGCCGGCAACAGCGCCTATGAATGGGGCGACGGCGAGTGGATGGACTACCGCGCCAAGCTCGACTGGCAGCACACCCCGATGTCGGTCTACGAGGTCCACCTGAGCTCCTGGCGGCGCAACATGGAGGGGGAGTTCCTCGACTATCGCGACCTCGCCCACCAGCTGGTCGACTACGTCAAGGAGCTGGGCTTCACCCATATCGAGCTGCTGCCCATCACCGAACACCCCTTCGACCTCTCCTGGGGCTATCAGGCCACCGGCTACTTCGCCCCCACCAGCCGCTTTGGCGACCCCGACGACTTCCGCTACTTCGTCGACCACTGCCACCGCAACGACATCGGCATCATCCTCGACTGGGTGCCCGCCCACTTCCCCAAGGACGCCCACGGCCTGGCCCGCTTCGACGGCACCCCGCTCTACGAGCACGCCGATCCGCGCATGGGCGAGCACAAGGACTGGTCGACCCTGATCTACAACTTCGGGCGCAACGAGGTGAAAAACTTCCTCATCGCCAGCGCCGTCTACTGGCTGCAAGAGATGCACCTCGACGGCCTGCGCGTCGACGCCGTCGCCTCCATGCTCTACCTCGACTACTCCCGTGAGGAAGGCGAATGGCTGCCCAACGTCCACGGCGGGCGCGAGAACCTCGACGCCATCGACTTCCTGCGTGACCTCAACGTAGCGGTCCACAAACATTGCCCCGGCACCCTCACCATCGCCGAGGAGTCCACCTCCTGGCCCCAGGTCAGCCGCCCCACCTACCTCGGCGGTCTCGGTTTCGACCTGAAGTGGAACATGGGCTGGATGAACGACACCCTGAGCTTCATGGAGCACGACCCGATCCATCGCCAGTACCACCATGACAAGCTCACCTTCAGCATGCTCTACGCCTTCTCGGAGAACTTCGTACTGCCCTTCTCCCACGACGAGGTGGTCCACGGCAAGAGCTCCATGCTCAACAAGATGCCCGGCGACGAATGGCAGAAGCACGCCAACCTGCGCGCCCTCTATACCTACCAGTTCACCCACCCGGGCAAGAAACTGCTCTTCATGGGCACCGAATTCGCCCAGGGCAGCGAGTGGAACAGCGCCTCCACCGTCGACTGGTGGCTGCTCGAATACCCCCTGCACAGCGGCATGAAGCGGCTGGTCAAGGACCTCGCCACCCTCTACCGCGAGAGCCCCGCCCTCTATCGCTTTGAGTTCGACTGGAAAGGCTTCGAATGGATCGACTGCCACGACTCCTCCCAATCCACCCTCAGCTTCCTGCGCAAGGGCGAAGATGACGAACAGATGATCGTCATCCTCAACCTCACCCCCATCCCCCGCCACGACTACCGCATCGGCGTCCCCCTCCCCGGCTACTACCGCGAGGCCCTCAACTCCGACTCGGAATACTACGGCGGCAGCAACATCGGCAACGGCCCCGAACCCATCCTCGCCGAAGAAAAGCCCTGGATGGATCGGCCCTGCTCCATCACCCTGACCCTGCCGCCACTGGCGGGGGTGGTGATCTCCTATATTGGAGAAGAGAAGCCGGACTGAGCGGACCACGAAAAAGGCGGGAGGCCGTTCATGGCCCTCCCGCCCGATTTCGCGACTCCATCAATCTCCCCCTGTGTCAGGCAGATTACCCCCTGTTTTACAAAACGACTTTGGCGGATATTTTCTCGGAATTCGCCTAAGCCGCCCGCCCTCCCCCGCTCTCAACCCCAAGATGCAGCTCCACCCAGGCCTGGATCGCACCCTGCACCCAGCTCGCCTTCTGTTGGGGGGTGGCGAAGTCGCCGCGGGAGATCTCGATCTGCACCCAGGGGATCTCTCTGCCGTGGGTGCGGGTGATGTGGCCGCCGGCGAAGGGGTGGTCGAGGGTGACGCGGCCGGGGAAGTGGGCCTGAAAGCAGCGTTGCATGGATCTCGCCCAGAAGCGGGGGCAGACGCCGTCGGCGCTGCCAATGCAGACCTGGGGGCGCTCGGCGCCGGGGTCGGGGCCGACCGGCGGGCCGTGGGCGGCCATGGTGTGGCAGTCGATGCCCAAGATCACCGCGCCCTTGCCCAGGCGACTGAGGGTGGCGTGATAGGGGCGATAGTAGCGGTCTAGCAGACGCTTGATGGTGAGTGGATCCGGCGGTTGGCGATAGACCGGCACATCCCAGCAGGTATGGGTCTTGATCACGCCGTCGCGGGAGAAATCGTCGTCGCGGCGGTTGAGGTCGACGAAGGCGCGGGCGATGGCGGCCTGATGATAGGCCCGCACTTCGCCTTGCAGCGGCCCGTAGATGGCGAAGGATTGTTCATCGCCATCGGCAAGGATTTCCGCCTCGCTCAGGCGATTCAGGTCGGCCACTTCTTCGGGAGTCCGCAACCCGCCGTGGGGTACCGAGATCAATAGCGGCAAGGTCATGTCACACCCCCTGGGCCGAGCCGTCGCGACGCGGGTCGGCGACGCCGATCAGCTTGCTGCCGTCGTTGAGCACCAGTTGCACGCAGCCGAGGTAGAAGGAGTAGGGGTCCCGCTCGTCGATCTCGTAGCCCAGTTGCTCCAGCATCGGGACCAGGTCATCCCGCATGCGCGACAGCTCCATGGAGACCTTGCCATCCACCGAGCAGTGCAGGCGCGGTGCATCCACCGCCTTGAAGGGGTGTTCGCCGCGCACCAGGCGCAACAGTACCTGCACCACCGCCGAGACGATGCGCTCGGAGCCCGGCGAGCCGATCGCCAGCCACGGCCGCCCTTCCTTGAACACCAGCGTCGGGGCGACGCTGGCCCAGGGCGCGGCGTTGGGGCGCAGATAGTAGGGGTGGCTGTAGTCGCTGTAGTCGAAGGCGCTCATGTAGTTGTTGTAGAGAAAGCCCAGTTCCGGCGCGGCGGCGAAGCTGCCGTAGACCCGTTCGATGGATTGGGTCAGGGCCACCGCGTTGCCGTCGCCGTCCATGGCCGAGAGGTGGGTGGTCTCGCCGCGCAGACTGTCGAGCCGTTCGCGAATGCCCAGCGCCACCTTCTTGGCATAGCTCTTGCGCAGCATCCGTTCGTCGCCGTGCTGGGCGTGCAGGTGGCGGTCGTAGGGGCGGTCCTGGCGGTCGGTGTTGGCCTGGCGCAGCACCTCCACCAGCGCCAATACCCCTTCGGGGGAGTCGGGGTCGAGTTTGCTGCTGCGCAGGGAGGTGAGGATATTGAGGGACTCGACCAGCACCCTGCCCGCCCCCGGCTCTGCCAGGGTGCGCACCTTGAGGCCGCGAAAACGGGCCTCCAGCGGCGAACGCTCGACCGGATAGGGGATCTGGGCCAGATCGTCGGCGTGAATATAACCCCCGTGGGCCTCCATGTCGGCGACGATGCGCCGCGAGATATCGCCAAGATAGAAGTCCTCGATCCCGGCGTCCGCCAGGCGCCGATAGGTGCGCGCCAGGATCGGTTGCCGAAAGGTCTGCCCCACCCCGAAGGCGCGACGGCCATTGCGCAGAAACAGGGGCGCGGCGGTTCCCCGCTGCATGCGTTTGAGTTCGCGCAGCGTCAGGTCGTGCTGCAACTGGCTCACCGGGTAGCCCTGTTCGGCGTATTCGATGGCGGGTTGCAACACCTCGCGCGGGCTCATGCTGCCATAGCGATCCAGGGCGTAGGCCAGCACCGCCGGGGTGCTGGGCACGGTGGTGGCGGTGTGGCCGAGGCGGCGCTTGCGCTTGGCGAGCATGCCGGGATTGACCCGGTTGGGGGCGCGGGAGGAGCCGTCGAGGGCGATATCGCGCCCCGATTCCGCGTGATGGATCAGCATCATGGTCTGACCGCCCAGGCCCGAGGCCGCCGGTTCGACGACGCCCAGGGCAAAGGCGGCGGCCACCGCCGCGTCCATGGCGTTGCCGCCGGCGGCGAACATGCGCCGCCCCGCCTCGGTGGCGAGGTAGTGCTGGCTGCTGACCATGCCCTGGCGCGCGGCGCCGACCCGTTGCGGGCGCGGCTGGCCCGCCGGTCCCGGATCCCGGCTCTCCAACTCATCCACACGCGGTATCATGGCGGTCGCTCCTCAACGATGGCTGGCGAGCAGGAACTCCGCCAGCAGCAGGGTTTGCTGAATCAGACTGATGCGGGAGACCTTCTCCTGGCCGGTGTAGAGGCCCTGGGCGGAGGGTCCGACGCCGCACAGCACCGGCGTATCCGCGGGGGCGAGTCCCGCCACCGACGGCCACAACGACGAGGCGCGGTCGATGGGGATCTGCCACTGCTCGGCGCACTCCCGATACTCCCGATAAAAGGCCTCGTTGATGCGCCGGGTCGGCAGCGCCGGGCGGTCGGAGAGCAGCGACAGGGTCGCCCGCTCCTTGCTCAGGATCTCGCGCATCCGGGCCTCCAGCTCGTTGGCCTTGCGCACATTGGGATAGGAGACCTGCAAGGTGACGATGGCGCGATGGGGCAGCATGCGCGGATAGGCCTCGGTGCGCATCTCCACCGCCGCCACCGCCACCCGCTCCTTGCGCGAGGTCAGGGAGGTCAGGGCGTCGAGACGATTGATCAGGGTACGCATCACATCGGGCTTGGCGGCGACCTGACCGAGCTTGAGGGGCGCCCCCTCCATCACCAGCCGATAGCGGCGCTGGCCGCGCCGTTGCAGGATCAGGGCGTTATCCTTGTTGGCGGGGCGCAGCACCATCACCCGCGCCGCCTGCTGCATCGCCCTCTGCAACACCGGACTGCTCTCCACGCAATCGCGCCCCTCGTCGGTATAGAAGATGACGCCGATGGGCAGTTGCTTGAGTCTGCGGCTGAAACGTAACGCCTTGAGGGCGTATAGGGCCGACACCAGCGGCGCGCGACTGGTCCCCACCCCCTCGCCAAAGAGAAATTCCGGGTCGCGATGAAAGTGTTCCGCCCCCAGTACCGGGTTGAAGGGGACATCGAGATGTCCCACCAGCAGGGTGCCGTTGTCAAAGCCCTGAGCGGTCCCCCAAGCCTGCACATGGGGCGCATCACAGTACTCGGCGATGGGCGTCAACCCCAGCTCGTTCATCTCTTCGCCGAAGCGTTCCAGGGCGTACTGAATACCGACCACATCGGTAGAACGGCTGGAGACATTGACCCATTGCTGAAGCTTCTTTTCGAGCCCATCCCGCCGCTCGGTGAGAAAGGCGAAGACACTTCGATCCAGCGCCTTGCGCCGACCGCCGAGCTGGGGCGGATTGGGGGTGCCGAAGTAGCGCGAGGCGGCTACCTCGACCAGTCGATTGATCAGCGCCGGGAAGTCGAGCCCCATGTGCTCCGCCGCCGCCACGTAGGAGCCGTGTTCGCCGAGGCTGGGCAGGCTGTTGATTTCAAGAATATAGAGATTGCCCTCGTCATCCAGGCGCATGTCAACGCGGGCGCAGTCGTAACAGCCCAGCACCTGAAAGGCGCGGATGGCGATGCGCTGGGCCTCGGCGGTCAGCTCCGGCGAGATGGGCGCGGGGCAGATGACGCCGACGGTACGCCCGGATTTCTGTTTCTTGTCATCTTCGGTATAGATGCGCGGGCCGCCCTCGCCGAAGTTCAGCTCCGCCGGCACGAAGGCCTCCGGGGTATTGTTGCCGAGCAGGCCGACATTGATCTCCCGCCCCTCGATGTAGCGCTCTACCAGCACCGGTTGATTGAACTCCTCGAAGATACGCTGGGCCGCCTCGCGCAGCTCCGCCTCGTCGTTGACGATGCGCAGGCCAAAGGAGACCGCCTCGTTCTTGGGTTTGACGATCAGCGGAAAGGACAGCCGCGGCATCTCGAAGGAGGCGTCCTGCAACACCGCGAACTCCGGGGTCGGCACGCCGTTCTGCACGAACAGCATCTTCGCCACCACTTTATCCAGCGCCAGGGAGTGGGCCAGCGGGCCGGAACCCACGTAGGGCACGCCGACCATCTCCAGGATGCCGGGCACGTGGGTATAGCGGGCCTGACCCTGAATGCCGTAGGAGAGATTGAAGGCCATCCCCGGACGCTCGCCCACCATCGCCCGCGGCATGAACTCCTCCAGGTTGTCGATCAGGTCCTTGTCCCCCTCCAGGGCGATCGCCTGATGGCCTCCCTTCCTGAGGGAGTTGACGATACGATCGATCGCCTTGAGGCCGTATTTTTCCCGATTCGGCTGCCCGAAAAGATTGATGACCTTCTGGGATTCCCGATTATAGATAACGGCGATTTTCATGCCCGACTCCCGTTGCGACCAAGCCAACCCGACACCGGGTTCCTGGCGCCATTTATCGCCTGAAATCGGGAAGTTGGCCAACGAAACTTGATGATCGTCACGATCACTGCTGGCTATCGTGATGACCACGAGACAGGCCTTGTTTACTCGTTTCGGCAGCCAGTGGCAGTGGTAGCTAGCTTCTGGAAGCTCGCGGCTCGAAGCTCGAAGCTCATGTCAAACTTGTCCAGCTGAATTTTGACCGGCCCCCAGGCTGCTGACCGAGACCAACATCCGCCCTTGGCGCGGGCGTAGCAATCCGCTATGCTTTGTAGCAAGATGCAACAGGAGAGAGCAGCATGTCCACGGCGATACGTTTGAGTGATGATCTGGTGCGGGAAGCGGAGAGCGAGGCGATGCTCTACAAGCGCACCACCCCCAAGCAACTGGAATACTGGGCCGAAATCGGCAAGCGAGTCGCCCGCGGCGCCTCCAGCGAGGACCTGCTCTACCTGATGGAGGATCTCGCCGAGGTCAAGATCAATCCCCGCCAAGCCAGGCCGCTGGATACGGATGCGGTTTTCGCCGCCGTGGAGCAACGACGGGAGAGCGGCGAACTGGCGCGCAATGTCACCAAAGCCAACTGGCGTTACGAAGCCAGCCCCGAACAGCCGGGCCTGATCGACCGCATCGCCGCCAACGGCGTTCGCCAGAGCGGGCGTTTCCGGGATGGCGAGTTCGTTCCCGTCGGTCTATGAGAAACCACGAAACACGCCAAAGTCGCGAAGGAAGAAATAGACTGGATCAACAGGATTTTCAGGATGGGACGGGATTTTTCCCGCTTGACGGCATAATCAAATACACCACCCCAGGCAGTGAAACTGACCTGCCTGCGGGAGCGGATTGCATCCGCGAATATGAAGCTTTGATCGAGCTCCGCTGTCGCGGTTTCAAACCGCTCCCACAGCGAGGTGCATACGTTATTTCACAGTAACTCCCATGCAAGGGGCTGGCGCCCAGACTGATGAAAGCTTCATCAATACAATAGGTTGCGCGGCGTGGCGCAGCGCGCCAGATGCGGTTTCCACGCGGCGCGTGGGAGCCAGCATGCATGATGATCTTTCATGGTAAAATTCCGGTCATTCTTGCGAACCCCGTCAACCACCACCTTTTTCCGAATTTCGTGCATTTCGTAGTTCAAATGAGCCCTGGAAATAGCCCAGCGTGACCAATCAACAACTCTGGCTGCTGGCGGGCGGCAATGGTGTTGGCAAGAGCACCTTCTACCGTGAATTCCTCGCGCCGCGGGGGATGCCGTTCATCAACGCCGACCTGATCGCCCGCCAGCTCGAACCGACGCGGCCCGAATCCCGCTCCTATCAGGCGGCGCGTATCGCCGAGCGGCTGCGCTCCGACTTGCTGCGCAAGGGGATCTCCTTCTGTTTCGAGACCGTCTTCTCCCATCCGTCGAAGATCGACTTCCTCGCCGAGGCCAAGGCTTGGCGCTATGAGGTAGTGCTGATCTACATCCACCTCCGGGATGACCAACTCAACCAAGCCCGGGTCCGCCAGCGGGTCAGCGAAGGGGGCCATGACGTCCCCGCGGAGAAGATCATCCGCCGTATTCCGCGTACCATGGCGAATATCCGCCGCGCCCTGCCGCTGGCCGACAAGGTCCGTCTCTATGACAACTCCTCGGCGAGCGAGCCCTTTCGCTCCCTGGCCGTCCTCGAACATGGTACCCTGAGCGGACTGGCCGAGCCCGCGCCGGGATGGCTGCGCGACATGGTTCGAGACTTTCTGTAACCTGCGACAACGCGAGCACCGATGGACATCAACCTGCTCAAGACCTACCTCGAAGTGGCCCGCACCCGCCACTTCGGGCGCGCCGCCAACAACCTCTGCGTTACCCAATCGGCGGTGAGCGCCCGCATCAAGCTGCTGGAGTCGCTGCTCGGCATCGACCTCTTCTCCCGCGGGCGCAACAACATCACCCTCACCACCGCCGGCGAACGCCTGCGTCGTCATGCGGAGACGGTGGTGCGCGGCTGGGAGCGGGCGCGGCTGGAGATCGCCGCCGACGTGGATTCGAGCCTGGCCTTCTCACTGGGCGCGACCCCGGATCTTTGGAAGATCCATGGCGCGAGCTGGAGCAACGCATTGCTCAGCGAGCAGGAGGTGGCGCTGCGGGTGGAACTGCTCTCCAGCCGCCATCTGCTGGAGCGTCTCGGCGAGGGTACCCTGGACGCGGCGCTGATCACCACCCCGCGTCACGACGCAGGTCTCGACAGTCGCCACCTCTTCGACTACCGTTTGCGGGCCCATGCCACCCGCGCCGATGCGCAATTGGAGGACTCCATGGAAAAGGGGGAATACATCCTCATCGACTGGGGCGCGGACTTTCTCTCCCGCCACGCCGAACGCTTCGGCCATATCCCGCCGCCGCGCCTGCGAACCACCTCCGCCATCGCCGCCCTCGACCTGCTCGCGACACGCGGCGGCTGCGCCTACATCGCCGAACCCATGGCGGCGGACTGGCAGGCATCCGGCCAACTCTATTCCATCGCCGACACCCCCGTCTTCGAGCAATCGATCTACCTGGTCTATCGCGCCTCCCTCGGCGACCGCCCGGAGCTCCAACCGATCATCGGCGGCTCTTCCCGATGACCGCTTACCTCGGCCTGTTCGCCTCCGCCTTCCTCGCCGCCACCCTCCTCCCCTTCTACTCGGAACTGGCGCTGGTCGGCCTGCTCGCCGCCGGCTACCCCATCTTCTGGCTGTGGCTCGCCGCCACCGCCGGCAACACCCTGGGCGCGGCGGTCAATTGGGTCATGGGACGCTATTTTCTTCACTTCAAGAACAAGAAGTGGTTCCCGATTCGGGACAAGGAGCTGGATCGCGCGCAGAGGTGGTTCCAGCGCTACGGCGTCTGGTCGCTACTCCTCGCCTGGCTGCCAGTAGGCGGCGACGCCCTCACCCTCATCGCCGGCATCATGCGGGTGCGCTTTTCCCTCTTTTTCCTGCTTACCGCCATCGGCAAGGGGGCGCGTTACGGGGTGGTGATCTGGCTGGCGCCCTTGGCCATGTAACATCTGTTATGGATGCGGCATCTGTTTGGAGTACAGCCCTGGGGCTGTACGATAGCCCTTCACACGCCAAGGCGTATACAATGTCTGGCCGCGGGACGGGTGTTGTACACCCGTCCCCACCTTTACCCATTCTCCCCACCGCAACCGCATTGCTCGCGGATAAGGGTGCGCACGGGGCTGCAAGCCCCGTCCGGCAAATGACCAAGGCCGCTGCTCGTGACCGCGACCCCGCGGTCGATCTTCAAATGCCCCCTCCGTTGCCGACGCGACCTGCTCGACCGGGCTTTCAGGTTCGTTTCAGCCTGCCTCGCTAGACTGGCTGCGAACCTCGAAACACAGGAGCCACTTTCATGAGCCACGAAACCATCCGGGTTTGGGACCCCTTGCCGGGCTTGCGGCGGGGCTCTCCCCCACCGCCGGAGAGGTCCACGAATTCCTCGCCGACTTCACCCTGCTACTGGTGGCGCCGCACCTCGCCGGCGTCCTTCTCAGCGATCGGCATGCCCGCACCGGCAAGCGCATCGAGCCCATGGATCCGAGGGTAACGCCGGACCGCTACCCGAATCCGACGAAGGTGGAGAAGTGGTTTCTGCGCAATTGCAAATGGACCTGGGGACGAGAGTGCACGCCCCAGGAAAAGGGCGACCTGCTGAGTTTTCTCAATGGCTCGGGATAATCCTCTCGGCCATTGAGTTACGTTACCATTACGTTATTAGGAGAGCACCATGAAATCCGCCATGGGGAGGACCTCAAAGGCGGGCGGGCGGCCTGACCCGCGGGGAGTGGCACGGGCGCGTCAAGCCGCGCGCCCCGCGCCACGCGGCGGCTGGCCAACCCGTCCCGCTGTCCTGGCGCTGGGCCTGCTGACCATCGGCGCAATACTCGGTCGCGGCGCATCGGCGGAGGACCACGACGCCGCCCGTGAACTACGCCAACAGGGGCTCATTCTGCCTCTGGAGGAGATCATCGCCGCCCTCCCCTACCCCCAGCCGTTACGTATCCTCGAAGTGGAGCTGGAGCAGGAGCATGGCATCCACGTCTACGAACTGGAGGTGCTCGACGCCCACGGGCGGGTATGGGAGGTGGAGCTGGACGCGATCAGCGGGAAACTGCTGGAGAGCGAAGAGGAAGATTGACCCCCCATCGGATCACGATAACATCACAAGAACAGACAGGAGTAACAGGATTGCTCAGGATTTACCGGATGAACGGTTCGTAAGTCGCGCCACCCTTGTCACGACAAATAGCGTGGGCGGCAGTCACACCCTCTTTCGTGGGAGCGGTTCGCAACCGCGACTGCGGCGCCGGATCGAAGCCGAGGCATCGCGGAGGCAATCATTTCCCAGTGAGACCCATTCGGTCAATCCCGCGAAATCCTGTTAATCCTGTCCATTGAAAACCCGCTACAGCACCCTCGATTCGGATAAAGAAAAATATGCGCCTATTGGTAGTAGAAGACGACAACGAGCTGTGGGAACACCTCAAGCGCGCCCTGCACGCCGCCGGCTTTGCCGTGGATCGGGCCGATAACGGCGTCGATGGCGAGTTCCTGGGCGACAGCGAGCCCTACGACGCCATCGTGCTCGACCTGGGCCTGCCCCGCCGCCCCGGCCTGGAGGTGTTGCGCAACTGGCGCGAGGGCGACAACCAAACGCCGGTGATCGTGCTGACCGCCCGCGACGCCTGGCACGAGCGGGTCGACGGCCTCAAGGCGGGGGCCGACGACTATCTAGGCAAACCCTTCCACATGCAGGAACTGATCGCCCGCATCGAGGCCCTGATCCGGCGTCGCCACGGCGAGGCGACCAACGAGCTGCGCAGCGGCGAGCTGCTGCTCGACGAGGAGAGCCAGACCCTGCGCATCGGTGACCAGGCGCCTCGCCAACTCACCGCCACCGAGTTTCGCCTGCTGCGCTACTTCATGCGCAACCCCGGCAAACCCCTCTCCAAGAGCCGCCTCACCGAACACGTCTACGAGTACGACGCCGACCGCGACAGTAACGTGATCGAGGTCTACGTCAACCGCCTGCGCAAATACCTGGGCAAGGAACGTATCCGCACCCTGCGCGGCCAGGGCTATCGCTTCGAGGCGGATCCCGAGTAGCCCCATGCCCAGCCTGCAACGCCAGCTCAATCTCGGACTCTCCCTGACCCTCGCCGCGCTGCTGCTGGTGCTGTGGTGGCTGGCCGCCGGACTCATGGCGGGGCTGACCGAGGAGCTGATCCACGCCCGCCTGGAGCATGACGGGGAGACCCTGCTGCGGGCGGTGCGGCTAACGCCACGGGGGCAGCCGGAGATGGATCCGGAACGGGTACCGGTCATCTATCAGCGCCCCCTATCCGGCCACTACTTCACCCTTCAGGGCGATGGCTTTCACATCCGCTCCCGCTCGCTGTGGGATGAAGAGCTGCCGGCGTCCCCCCTGGCGACGGGGGAGAGCCGACTCGAACACCAGACCGGACCGGCTGGCCAGCCCCTGCTCGTGCGGAGCCGGGGTTATCGCAAACAGGACCAGACCTTCACCCTGACCGTCGCCGAAGAGACCAGCGCCCTGCAACAACTGATGCGACACTTTCATATCGCCTTCGGCATCCTCACCCTCGCCATGATCGGCGCCTCCCTGCTCGCCCAGGCCCTGATCGTACGCCGCTCCCTGCGCAGCCTCGACACCCTGCGCCAGGAGCTGGCGCTGCTTGAACAGGGCCTGGTCGACTCCCTCTCGGAGAGCGTCCCCCGCGAGATCCAGCCGCTGGTGCGGGAGATCAACCGCCTGCTCTCGGTCCTCGCCAAACGGATCCACCGCTCCCGCAACGGCCTCGGCAACCTCGCCCATGCCGTCAAGCGCCCCATCAACCTGATTCGCCAGCAACTCGACCAGGGCGACAACGCCCCGGACGCGGCGGAGATCCGCCGCCTCACCGAAGAGATCCGCCGCCTCACCGAACGCGAACTGCAACGCGCCCGCCTCGTCGGCGCAGCCACCCCGGGTCGACTCTTTTCACCCGGCCAGGAACTGCCCGCCCTGATCGAACTGCTCAAGCGCCTGCACGCCGACAAGGGGATCCGCGTCGAACTGGAGATCGCCGCCGCCCCCCTGCCCGCGGATCGGGACGACATGCTGGAGCTATTCGGCAACCTCCTCGACAACGCCTTCAAGTGGGCCGAATCCAGGGTACTGTGCCGCATCCGCGGCCGGCTCATCACCATCCAGGACGACGGCCCCGGCTGCGCCCCGGCGTTACTGCGACAAATCACCGAACGCGGCGTACGCACCGACGAAGCCATCGACGGCCACGGCCTCGGGCTAGCCATCGTCAAGGACCTGATAACCCTCTACGGAGGCGAGCTTCAGCTTGAGAATATCCAGCCCCATGGCCTGCGAGTAACGTTACAGCTGCCACTACCCACCGATCAGATCGGCGGTTCCCCATCGCTCTTGCAACCCGGCATGGAACCCACAAAAGAGCCCAAACCGTGAACCGCAACACAGCGATCCAACTTTAGCTATTTGGTCAGGGAGAGGAATACTTCCGGGAGCTTTTGAGGAAGTTTTTCCACGTGGTCGATTACCGTGTAGCGCTTGTCGAAGATGTCCGCGACATAGTCGTCGGCGCGGGGGTCGAGGTTGATGCAGTAGCTGTAGATCCCTTGTTGGTCAAGCTCCTGGACGGCGCGGCGGGTGTCGCTGGGGAGCATCTTTTCGTCGCTGACGTCGATATCGGAGGGTTCGCCGTCGGTGAGGATCAGTAGCAGTTTCTTGTCGGCCTTGCGATTGCCCAGGTAGTGGCCGGCGTGGCGGATGGCGGCGCCCATGCGGGTGGACCAGCCCGCCTCCATGGCGGCGAGGCGGGCCTTGACCGTCTCGTTCCAGTGCTCGGAAAAACCCTTGATGTGCTGGTAGCGCACCTCGTGACGGGTGTTGGAGGAGAAGCCGGCGATGGCGAATTCGTCGCCCAGTTGTTCGATCGCCCAGGCGAGCAGCGCCACCGCCTCTTGGCTCAGTTCGAGGATGCTCTGGCTGGCCCCGTCCGGTATCTCGTTGAGGGATTCGGAGAGGTCGAGCAGCAGCATCACGGCGATATCCCGGCCGTCGTGGCGGTGGCTCATGTTGATGCGCGGATCGGGGGTCTGGCCGGCGCGGTAATCGATGAGGGAGCGGATCGCCACATCCAGGTCGAGCTCGCTGCCCTCCTCCTGGTAGCGGATCCGCACATAGTTCTGGGGCTTGAGCAGATCGAGAATCTGCTTGAGTCGCTTGGCGAGGGATTCATGCTTGGCCAGCAGCGCATCGATGCGCCCGGCATCCCCGGAGGGGTGGAGGCGTTCATAGAGGCTCACCCAGTCGGGGCGGTAGGTCCGGGTGGTGTAGTCCCACTCCGGGTAGTGGCGCGGCGGCAGTCCGTCGAGCTCCTTCTCCTCCCGGTTCGAGCGCTGCTCGGCGTCGAACATCTCCTCTTCATCCCCCTCTTCGATGAACTTCCACATGTGGCGATTATCGTCCCGATAGTCGACCTCGGTATCGGCAAAGTAGATGTTGGCGGAGAGGTCATGCTGGCGGCGGGTGCGGGCGATGAAGGAGAGGGCGAGTTTGATGATCTCCGCGGTACTGGACACCCCCGGCGCCATCAAATCGTGAAAGCGCTGGGCGAACTCCAGGATATCCGGATTCTGGTAGCCATGATTGGCGTCGAGGATGGCGTAGGAGAGCATCGCCAATCGATGGCGAATGCAGGACTGCTGCTCCGGGTCGCAGTCCTGTTCGCCAGGACGGGGATGGAGTTTCAGCCACAGGTTGCGCAGGCCGGGATAGCGTTGGCTGGCCAGGTATTCGACCCGACTATCCTCGAACAGCTCGGCGGCGACCCGCTGAAAGGGGCTGAGATTGTCGGCGAAGACCTGCTCGCTCCACGCCTTGTGGGCCGCCATGTGGGCCAGGGTGGCGCGGTACCGGTCGAGACCGGTAACGCCGTTCCTGTCATCCTGAACATCGGGGATACGCATCCCCAGCGGATCGTAATAGGGCATGGGCTTGCGCAGTTCATCCCACCCCTCGGAGTAGGGGACCAGATGCTCCTTCCGTCGCCACAGCGCCTTGAGGTAGAGATCCAGCAGTCGCTCATGATCGGCATACAGGGTGCCATGGCGTTCGCGCTGCATCACCGCGCGGCTGTCGGCGGATTGCAGGCTGAAGTAATCCCGCTGACGATCCGGATGGTTATTGTAGTGGAGGATGCCGTACTCCACCCAGTTGCGCAGCCCCTGGATGGAGAGCTGACTGATGAGATAGGGGGTCTGGGCGAGGAAGTCGGACAACCCCGGGCTGGGAATGGTGCTCGACTGGTTGCCATGGATCGAACCGCTGGTGCGGTTGGCCAGCCCCATGGCGATGTCGATGAAGTGTTCCAGCTGCTCTTCGCTGCCGAGGCGGCGCGCCGCCTCGCCGATGATCTGCAACAGCGCCGGTATGGCCTTGCCGTTGGGCGAGCGGGAGAGCCGCCAGGCGCTGCGCGAGACGAGCTCCAGGGTCCCTTCGCCGAGCCGGTTGGCCACCGTCGGCATCTCTTCGAGATAGGCGAGCACCGGGTCGACGCCGCGCCCGAGCATGCAGATCAACGCCGCGCCGTCGAGGTAGTCGCGCACCCCCTGCTCGCTCAACAGGGATACCGCCTCGCGGATACACTCCGCGAAGACATTGTCGACCTCCTTGAAACCGCAACCGAACTGGCTACGGTAGGCCTGGACCTCGGCTTCGTTCAGACCCATCATCAGGCGTCGAACACGCTGTCGATGGCGTGATCCAGGGTCGAGCGAATATCGGCGTCATCGGTAATCGGTCGCACCAGGGCCATGCGGCAGGCCGAGCGCGGCGCGATGCCACGCTTGATCAGTTGCGCGGCATACACCAGCAGGCGGGTGGAGATCCCCTCGTCGAGACCGTGCCCCTTGAGATTGCGGGCGGTCTGGCCGACATCCACCAGCTGGCCAGCGAGTTGCTCATCGATACCGGTCTCCCTGGCGACGATGGCGGCCTCCAGCTCGGGGTGGGCGTAGTCGAAATCAAGACCGGTGAAACGCTGCTTGGTGGATTGCTTGAGATCCTTCATGAGACTCTGGTAGCCCGGGTTGTAGGAGATCACCAGCTGGAAATCCTCATGCGCCTCGATCAGCTCCCCCTTCTTGTCAAGCGGCAGGGTTCGGCGATGATCGGTCAGCGGGTGGATCACCACCGTGGTGTCCTGGCGCGCCTCGACCACCTCGTCGAGATAGCAGATGGCGCCGATACGGGCGGCGGTGGTCAAAGGGCCGTCGAGCCAGCGCGTCCCATCGGCATCGAGCAGATAGCGCCCGACCAGGTCGGAGGCGGTCATGTCCTCGTTGCAGGCGACGGTGATGAGGGGCTTGCCCAGCTTCCAGGCCATGTACTCCACGAAGCGAGACTTGCCGCAGCCCGTCGGCCCCTTCACCATCACCGGCAGGCGTTCGGCGTAGGCGGCCTCATAGAGGGCCACTTCGTCTTGCTGGGCCTCGTAAAAAGGCTCTTGCTTGATGAAAAACTGTTGTATATCCGTCATGGCCAATCATCCGTTTCGCTTGAATCAGGAGGGGCGCGATGGTCGATCGCGGCCCCGAAAACCCGCCGACTTTTCGGCGGCGCAAACAAAAGTCCCCGCATGCGCGGGGACCCTTGTTGCCGTCAGGCATTCATTGCAAGCGGGCCTTTCGGCTTACTTGTGAACACCCAGCTTCTCCCGCCAGCCGGGGAAGATCTGATCGGCGTCGTGGGGGAAGGATTCGAAGGCGCGGCCAAACTCCTTGTGCTCCTTGGCCCACTCGATGGGATCGGCGCCGGCCTTCCAGCACTCGTAGGCCTGACGCAGGGAGATGGCGCCCGCGGCCGGGGAGTCGATGTGACCGTAGGAGCCGCCGCCGGAGGTGTTGATCACGTTACCGTGGCCCAGGTTCTCGAAGAAGCCGGGCAGACGCAGCGCGTTCATGCCGCCGGAGATGATCGGGGTGGTGGGCTTCATGCCGTACCACTCCTGGTGGTAGACCGGACCCTGGCAGGAGTCACGCTCGATCATGTAGGCAATGATCTTGTCGGAGGCGTCGCCCTCCATCTTGCCGTAGCCCATGGTGCCGACGTGGATACCGGAGGCGCCCTGCAGACGGGACATCTTAGCCAGCACGAAGGCGGTGTAGCCGCGCTTGGAGCTGGGGGAGGTCACCGCACCGTGGCCGGCACGATGGTAGTGCAGGTACTGACTGGGGAAGTTGCGGCGGGCGGTGGTGACCATGCCCGGGCCGCCGACGTAGCCGTCGACCAGGAAGGCCACCTTGTCCGCATCCGGGCCAAAGGCTTCGAGGATGAACTCGCCGCGGGCCAGCATTTCGTGGTGGTCATCGGCGGTGATGTTGGCGGAGAAGAGCTTGGCTTCGCCGGTCTCGTCCATGGCGCGCTTCATGGCATCGTAAACGAGAGGATAGACCTTCTTGGCCGGGCAGAAGACCTGGTTGCCTTGGGGCTCGTCATTCTTGATGAAGTCGCCGCCGAGCCAGAACTGGTAGGCGGCATTGGCGAAAGGCTCGGGGCGCAGGCCCAGCTTCGGCTTGATGATGGTGCCGGCGATGTAGCCGCCATTGACCACCGGGCGACCGAGAACGCGCCACATGTCGGAGATGTCCTTGGAGGGACCGTCGAACAACTGAATGGCGCGCGGCGGCATGTAGAAGTCATACATCTGGGCGTGCTCGATGTCGCCCATGCCCTGGTTGTTGCCGATGGTCAGGGTCAGGAAGGAGACCAGCATCATGCGACCGTCGATCATGTTGCGATCGAACAGGTCGATGGGATAGGCGATGCGCATATCCTCATTGGCTTCGTCGATGTGATAGACCAGCGCGTCCACGCCCTTGGTGAAATCGTCGGTGGTGCAGACTTCAACATTGGTGCCGGTGGAAGACTCCGCGGCGAAGTGGGCGGCCGCTTCCAGATAGCCATAGCCGGACTTCGGCTTCATCTTGTAGGCGCAGAGGACGTGCTTGCCGCCGGCGACGAGATCTTCTTCTTTGAGCGACAGGTCAGAGTAACGTGAGGATTGGTCTAAGGCCATGATGTTCTCCGTAAAGGTTTGGATCGGTTATCCCGCATCGGAAATTGCGTTTTTGATTATGTAATCGCAATGCAGGCTGCATTATCAGGGTTGCCACCGATAAAGTAAAATCAATATGTTTTACGATCCTCATAACCTTAAACTTATATCCAGCCACTCAGCGCCATCACAGATATTCGAGATTGAACCCGCCGCCCGCGAGTCTGCGCGCCTCTTCCGCCAGCTCGGCGCGGGTCAGGGGATGACGCTCCAGCCAGCGGTCGGGGAAGTGGAGGGAGATATTGGCGCCATCGACTTCAACCAGCACCATCGGTTTGCTGGTGCGCGAACGACCGCGATGGAGCAGCACCGCCAGGCGCAACAGCACCGCCAACTGGCTGACGCAGAGACGGATACCCTCCGGCAACTGGTCGAAGACATCCTGGGGAAACTTGCGCCGGTGGGCGCGAATCAGCGCCGCCAGCACCTGCTGTTGGCGACGGGAGAAGCCGGGCAGGTCGGAGTTGGCGACCAGATAGGCGCCATGCTTGTGGAAGCCGCTATGGGAAACGGTGATGCCAACCTCGTGGAGACGGCAGGCCCAGCTCAACATCGCCGAGTACTCCTGGCCCGCCAGTCGCCAGCTCTTGGCGACCTGGGCGAGCAGCGCGCTGGCGGTCATCTCCACCCGCCGCGCCTGTTCCAGGTCGACCGCATAACGCCCGGCCAGGGTCGCCACGGTGCGCTCCCGCACATCCTCGGTATGGTTGATCTGGCCCAGCATCTCGTAGAGCAGTCCCTCCCGCAGCGCCGTATCCGACACCTGCATCCGCTCGATATCGAGGGACTTGAAGACCGCCGAGAGCACCGCCACGCCGCCGGCGAAGACCGGCTTGCGCTCGTCGCTGACCCCTTCCAGACTGATCGCATCGACGCTGCCAAAGCCGATCAACGCCTCGCGCAACTTCTTGAGCGAGGCGCGGGTAATCCCCTCCTCGCTCCAGCCCGCCGTCGTCACCACGTCGCGAATCGACTTGATGGTGCCGGAACTGCCCACCGCCTGGCCCCAGCTCGCGGACGAGAAGGCCGCCTTTACCGGGCGCAACTCGACCCGACCGGCGGTAACCGCGCTGGACATGGCGTCCTCATCGATACGGCCATCGGGAAACCAGCGATGGCTGTAGCTGACGCAGCCCATGTGCATGCTCTCCCGCTCCAGCGGCTCGAAGCCCTCGCCGATGATCAGCTCGGTGCTGCCGCCGCCGATATCCACCACCAGTCGCCGCCCCTCCTCCGCCCCCAGCCCGTGGGCCACGCCGAGATAGACCAGACGCGCCTCCTCCCGCCCGGAGATCACCTCGATCGAGTGCCCCAGCGCCCGCTCGGCACTCGCCAGAAAACCATCCGACTCACTGACCTGGCGCAGGGTATTGGTCCCCACCGCCGCGACACTGTCCGAATTCAGGGAGCGCAGGCGTTGTCCGAAGCGCTCCAGACAATCCAGCGCCCGGGCGGCGGTATCCGATCGAATGCGCTTCTCTTCATCCAGCCCGGCGCCCAGCCGGACCATCTCGCGCAATCGATCGATCACCTGGATCTGGCCATTCTCGACCCGGGCGACGATCATGTGGAAACTGTTGGAGCCCAGATCCACCGCGGCGATGGTATCGGGAGAGTTGCTTTCAGGGGGGGTATAACCAAACATGGGGGAACCAAACAACAGGAAAAAGTGGGAAGAGATGGCAAGTGGCGCGATGCTATCGCGTTCGCCGGATCGCGGCAAGCGTTGCCGCCGCCAACACTCGCTTGCTACCAGCCCACCACCTCCGCCCGCCCCATGTCGACCCGCTTGTCGATGGTGGGCACGCCCTCTTCCCGCAACTGTTTGAGCTGAAGCAGATCATGCACCTGGCCGTCGCGGGTGACGACGCGGTTGGCCCAGAGCGCATCGGCATGATGCTCCTCTACCGCGTTCCTTAACAAGGCGACGATGGAGCGGGTACCGTAGGGGTTGCCATAGGCCCAGATGGAGAGGTTGCGGTAGCTGGTGACCTTGCCGGCGGGGAGGGAGCGCTTGAGCTCGGCGATCAGGTCCTCCCAGGTCAGGGACTCCTCCTGTTCACGCAGCAGAAAATAGCTGCGCACCTTGCCCTTGCCCTTGACCGAGATCATGCCCCGCTCTTCGGTGGGATAGTCGGCTGGCAGCAGTTGCCGGGTCGCCTCGGTGATCTGGATGCGTCCAGGTACGCCGTGGGACTCCATGCGGCTGGCGGTATTGACGGTGTCCCCCCACAGGTCGTAGATGAACTTCTTCTGGCCGATCACCCCGGCCACCACCGGGCCGCTGTTGATGCCGACCCGAATCTGCAACTCCAGATCCCGATCGCGATTGAAGTCGTCTACCGCGTCCTGCATGTCGATGGCCATGTCGGCGAGCACCGAGGCGTGGTCTTCGCGGAAGTCGGGCAGCCCCGCTACCACCATGTAGCAGTCGCCGATGGTCTTGATCTTTTCCAGCCCGTGACGCTCGGCCAGGGCATCGAAACGACGGAAGATGTCATCCAGATAGGTGACCAGCTCCTCCGGCGAGATGCGACTGGAGAAATCGGTGAAGCCGACGATATCGGCGAAGAGCACGCTCGCCTCGGGGTAACTGTCGGCGATCAGCTTTTCGCCGCTCTTGAGGCGCTGGGCGACCAGCAGCGGCAGGATGTTGAGCAGCAGCCGTTCCGACTTCTCCTGCTCATTCACCAGCGCCTGGTAGGCCTGCTCCAGCTTGTCGTGTTTGAGGCGGTAGATCTCGGCCTGCTGCGCCTTGTTGGCGACCTTGAGCAGCCGAATCAGGCGCAACAGCCGGAGGATCCGCAGCACCGAGGTGAAGTAGGCTTGAGGCACGAAACAGAGGGCGATGATGACGAAGTCGAAGACGTTCCAGCCGTCGGCGAAAAAGCGCCAGGGTTGCCGGCCATAGGCACCGATGCGAATCACCAGTTCCACCACGAAGACGGTGAGCACCAGCCGCTCGGCCCAGGCGAAGGCCAAGTGAAAGTCCTCCTTCACCTCCGGCATCGATTCAATGCCTACCAGCATCGAGGAGAAGAGGATGGTGGCGACGATGAAGCTCTGAAAACCGCCGTGATTGGCGATGCGCTGGAGCCGCGGGGCGACCCCGCCCTCCCGCGATTGTCTGGCCTCTCCCTGCCGGGATGCCAGTTCGGGTGAATGGATGGCGCTCATCCTTGCTCCTTAGGTTCCGTTGAGTCGCAAGTTCCGTTCATGGGCCGTCAGCGGCTTGGCCCCAACCGCCGCCGCCCGGCGTCTCGATCCGCAAGCGGTCACCCGGCTGCACGTCCAGGCTGCACTTGCCCGGCGCCGGGCCGCCATTGAGCCAGTTGCTACCACAGCGTCCGGGGCCGCCGCCGGCGATCCCCCAGGGCGAGTGCAACCGTCGCTCGCCGAGTAGCGAGACCCTGGCCGGGGCAAGAAACGCGAACTCTCGAACCAGGCCGTCGCCGCCGGTGCGAATCCCCGCGCCGCCGGAGTCACGGCGCAGGGCGTAGCAAGTGACGCGCAGGGGGTAGCGAGACTCCAGCACCTCGATCGGTGTGTTGAGGGTATTGGTCATGTGGGTCTGCACCCCCGACAGGCCACCGCCAAGGGCGCCGGCGCCCATGCCACCGCCGATGGTCTCGTAGTAGTCCCAGCGATTGCCGGGCTCATCCGCGCCCATCGCCAGATTGTTCATACCGCCGTGGGAGGCGGCGGGGATGCGCTCCGGAATGGCCTGGGCCAGCGCCCCGCACAATACGTCCACCACGCGACTGCTGGTCTCCACGTTGCCCGCCGCCACCGCCGCCGGAAAGCGGGCGTTGAGCAGCGATCCCTCTGGTACGTCCAACGTGATGCCGCGAAAGGCGCCGGCGCAGGCCGGCGTCTGGGGCGGCATCAGGCAGCGAAAGACATAGTAGACCGCCGCCGCGGCGACCGAGAGGGGACAGTTGATATTCCCCGCCACCTGGGGCGAGGTACCCCGGAAATCCGCCTCTACCTGGCCCCTGCCGACGCTCAAGGTGCAGCGAATGACGATATCCTCGGTCCCCTGGCCATCGTCGTCCATCTGGTCGCTGAAGCTGTACTCGCCGGGCGGGATCGAATCCAGGGTCTTGCGCGCCAGCGTCTCCGCATAGTCATTGAGGGCGGTGACGCCGCGCCGGAACCCCTGCGCCCCCCAGCCCCGAATCAACTCCCCGAGGCGCTCCGCCCCGACCCGATTGGCGCTGATCTGGGCCGCCAGATCGCCGGCCGACTCGTCGGGGTTGCGCGCGCCGTCGACGATGCGCCCCCAAACCGTCTCATCCCTGCGTCCCCGACGCAGCAGATGGACCGGCTCGATGATCAGCCCCTCCTCCCGCAGATCGCGGGAGAGCGGCATCGAGCCAGGCGCGTCGCCGCCGATATCGGCATGATGGGCGCGATTGACGAGGAACGCGATCAACACCTCGCCCGCGAACAGGGGCGCGATCACGGTCACGTCCGGGAGGTGGGTTCCGCCCAGATAGGGATCGTTAAGGATCACCATGTCCCCTTCCGCCCAAGCCATGCGCTCGACGATGCCGCCCATGGCGAAGGCCATGCTGCCCAAGTGCACCGGGATATGCGCCGCCTGGGCCGCCAGCTCGCCCTTGGCGTCGAAAACCGCGCAGGAGAAGTCGAGGCGATCCCGAATATTGGGCGAGAAGGCGGCGTTGCGCAGCACCGCGCCCATTTCGTCGCACACCGCCTCCAGGCGGCTGGAAAAGATGCCAAGTTCAACCGGATTCATGGAAATGACACGGAAATTTCCCGCTTGCCCCCTTTAACGCGCAACGGACCGCCACCACATGCTGGATCAGTGCGCCCCGGGATGGTTTCTGAACCTCCGGGGCGCTTGGTACAGTTTAGCGCGGTCATTCTACCCGCAAGTGACGAGCCGTGCAGCGTTTACGCTCCGGCAACCACTTGTGGAGCGGACCGCCCTTTTTTCATCTCGATCCATCAACAAACAGTAAGGAGATGCCCCATGGCTCACGAATTACCTGCTCTGCCCTATGCCCAGGACGCCCTCGCCCCGACCATTTCCGCGGAGACCCTGGAGTACCACTACGGCAAGCACCACCAGACCTACGTCACCAATCTGAATAACCTGGTGCCCGGTACCGAGTTCGAGAACGCCTCGCTGGAAGAGATCATCATGAAGGCCTCCGGCGGCGTCTTCAACAACGCCGCTCAGGTTTGGAACCACACCTTCTACTGGAACTGCCTGAGCCCCAACGGCGGCGGCGCGCCCAGCGGCGCCCTGGCCGACGCCATCAACGCCGCCTTTGGCTCTTTTGACGACTTCAAGAGCAAGTTCGCCGCCTCCGCCGCCGGCAACTTCGGCTCCGGTTGGACCTGGCTGGTCAAAAACAGCGATGGCAGCGTCGAGATCGTCAACACCTCCAATGCCGCCAACCCCATGACCGACGGCAAGACCCCGCTGCTGACCGTTGATGTGTGGGAGCACGCCTACTACATCGACTACCGCAACGCCCGCCCCAAGTATCTGGAATCCATCTGGAACATCATCAACTGGGATTTCGTGGCCAAGAACTTCGGATAACCGAAGCCGCCATGCCCCAAGAGCCCGGCTTCAGGCCGGGCTTTTTTGTTGCCGTGATCCAGGAAAGCCACAGAGGCACAGAGATCACAGAGATCACAGAGCAGATCACAACGAAGCTGGCGCCTCACTCATAGCCGAAGCATCCAGCCTTTCAAACCCACTGCATAACCTCCGTGTCCTCTGTGCCTCCGTGGCTTCACTTTACTCACTCTTCGGGTGGACGATAGCTGTCGGGAATCAGAATCGTCGGCCTCTTTTGTCTCGCATCATCGACAAAGGGAAAGTCGATACTGTAATGAAGCCCGCGGCTCTCGCAACGCCGT
>JAABSM010000044.1 GCA_011390365.1 Gammaproteobacteria bacterium | reverse complement strand
ATGGCGAGGTGGTGGTCGTGGAGCGCAGCGCCTTCGGGAAGCCGGCGCGCAAGATCCTGTCCGCCCTTCGCGGGAAATGCGTTCCTGTAAGCGAGGTGTTACGGCGTCGCGATGGGGCGCTGTTTTCCATTGCGACCCGAATCGTGTCCCATTGCCGTGGCCGTTGTGTGTCTCGTGGATATCGACCCGGCTCGGGGAAGGAGTACACGCGTTCAATGTCATTAAGATGAGCCATCGTGGCATTTTCCGGGAATGATGCGCCTCATTTCGTGGGTAAGCCGAGCGTTTTTGGTTCTGCATAGGATGTGCCGTCGACCGAGCGACAAGGCTTTTATTCGGCGCATCCCATGCCGGTCCGACGATTTCCGGCCTGCTCCGGAACAAGGCGCATCAAGGGCGGGAGCCTGGCGTGGCGCTAATGGAATGACATGGTATACGCCTTGGCGCGTGAAGGGCTATCGTACGGCCCCAGGGCGGTACTCCAGGCAGATGCCGCATCGATAACCGGGGTTTCCCTAATCCGCGGGCACGGTGCGATCCGCGGCCCAGATTCGGAGCTGCTGGATCTGTTCCGCCATCACCACCGATAGCGGGCTGGTGCGTTCCAGTTCGGTGATGACCCGCTCGGTATCCAGTTGCTGATTGCTGGCGTGGGCGGCGTACATCGCCGAGACGATGGCCTGTTCGATCTCGGCGCCGGTGAAGCCGTCGCTGCACGCCGCCATGTACTCCAGGTCGAAGCCGCCGGGGGCGAGGTTGCGACGGCGCAGATGGATCTTGAAGATCTCCACCCGCACCTTGGGGGTGGGCAGGTCGACGAAGAAGATCTCGTCCAGGCGTCCCTTGCGTACCAGCTCCGCCGGGAGCTTCTGGATGTCGTTGGAGGTGGCGACGATGAAGACCTTCTTGTCGTTCTCCGCCATCCAGGTCAGCATCCCTCCCAGCACCCGTTGCGAGACGCCTTCGTCGTTGCCGCTGTGGGCGATGCCCTTCTCGATCTCGTCCATCCACAGCACGCAGGGCGACATTACCTCGGCGGTGCGCAGCGCCTGGCGCAGGTTCTTCTCGGTTTCGCCGTAGTATTTGTTGTAGAGGGAGCCGAAGTCGAGGCGCAGCAGGGGTACGCCGAAGCTGCCGGCGACCGCCTTGGCGGCGAGGCTTTTGCCGCCGCCCTGTACCCCCAGCAGCATGATCCCCTTGGGGCGGTCGAGGCGGCCGGCGTTGCCTTCGAAGGCCTTGCGGCGGTGTTCCAGCCACTCCTTGAGACGGGACAGGCCGGCCACGTCCGAGAGCTCGGCGGTGTCGTACTCGAAGCTGATGACGCCGTCCTTGTTGAGCAGCTGGTACTTGGCCTGCATCACCTCGGGCAGGTCGTCGTGATTGATCACGCCGTCGTCCTCGATCGCGCGGCGGATCAGGCGGCGGGCGTCGGTGGCGGTGATGCCCACCAGGTTCTGGGCGAGGCGGGCGACCGCCTCGGGGTCGGCCTTGATGCGGCGGTATTGATAGCGGGTCTGCCAGCGCTTGGCCTCCTCGCGGATCAGCGACTTGATGCCGGCCAGGTCCGGCAGTTGCAGGTCGAAGCGGGCGGTGATGTGCTTCAGCTCGGGCGGCGTATCGAGGGCGTGGCTGACGAAGATGAGGGTGCGCGGCACGGATTCGAAATCCTGGGCGATCTCCTTGATCAGGCGCACCAGGATCGGGTCTTCCAGATAGGGGTGGAAGTCGAGCATCAGAAAGATGCCTGCCTTGTAGAGGGATTTGATGTGCTTGAGCGCCTCCACCGGTTCCGCGGTCAGCTTCTGGGCGTTCATCTCGATGTCGACCCGTTTCATTCCCTCGGTGGCGGCCCACTGGTATACCGGCAGCTCCAGTTTGAGCCCGAGGTTGACGATAAGCCGGATCAGGCGCAGCTCTTCGATCGATTCGATGACGATGATCGGCGTGTGGGAGGTGAGGAGCAGTTCCAGGTCATGGAGTTCCTTCATGTCGGGCCTCGTTGAGTGTTTTCCGTATCCAGTTGCTCGGCCAGCAGCACGATGGGATGGACGACCCGGGGGGCGCCATCGGCCAGGCTGCCGCTGAGCTGCAATGCGCAGCCGGTGTTGGTGGTCAGCAGTAGATCCGCGCCGTCATCGATCATCTGGCGCCGCTTGTTCTCCGCCAGCCTGTCGGAAAGCGTCGGTTGGGTCAACAGGTAGAGTCCCGCGCCGCCGCAGCACAGCCCGTCTTCATCCAGGGGGCGCGTTTCCAGTCGCGGGATCGCCGTAAGCATGCGCAGGGGGGCGTCGGCTTCGGGCAGGTTCCTGTGGCTGCATGGGGTGTGCAGCGCCGCCCGGGCCTTCAGCGGGCGCGGCGCGAGTTGTTTGAAATGGGTGCTGGCGACCACAAAGTCGCAGACTTCGCGAACCGGAATCGTCAGCGGCGGCGCGGATTCGAGCAGTTGCTGGCCGCAGCCGCTGGCGAGAAACAGCATTGCCTCGGTGTCCGGTAGGCTGAAGACGCGGCGATTGTTCTGACCCAGCCGCGCTTCGGCTTCGCTGTCGCCGGCATGGCGATCCATGGCCCCGCAGCAGGACTGCTTGTCGGGAATCAGCACCTCGTAGCCGAGATGGTTGAGGACGGTGATCGCCGCGCTGACCGTTTCACCTTCGCTCAGCCGCGCGACGCAGCCGGTGAAGAGGGCGACCCTGGCGCCGTTGGGTTGCTTTGCCGGATAACGGTTTCGCCAGACGCCGGGGCGGGGAGGACGTCGGAACAGCCGGGCATGGCGCGGCGCGGCGCTTGCCGCCAGGCCTTTCGCCAGCGGCCAGCCGATGCGGCTCAGCCAGGGGGCGAGGGGTGAATAGGGCAGCTTCGCGAGCAGACGCCGGAGCTGATCCGCGGCCAGCCGTCGGCCAGGGGAGAGGGCGTCGCGCTGGCGGACCCTCGCGGCGGCGATCAGGGCGCCGTAGTCGACCTTTGACGGGCAGCAGCGTTCACAGGCGCGACAACTCAGACAGGGGTCGAGGTATCGCGCCGCCTCGGTCGGGGCGAGTCCGCCCTCGGCGACCCGTCGTATCAGCTCGATACGGCCGCGGGGCGAGTCCGTCTCCCGTTCCAGTAGCCGGTAGGTGGGGCAATGGGGCAGACAGTAGGCGCACTTCACGCACCTCTCCGCCTCCCTGATTATCTCCTCTCCGCCGAGCATTCCCGATGCGTCTCCCTGGTTCACCGATGGCCTATTGTAGCCCAATCCGCGGCGCTATCCCCAGCGACGTGAAACGGGGAATCGCGCAAAGGTCGAAGTGATCGCTCGCCCTTCTGGCCAGGGTGTGACGGGCCGCCGATCGTGCTTTGGCGACGATCGTTTCGGCTGGCTTAAACGTCGCGAATGCGTTAGTCTACCGCGTGTTGCCGTATCGTTCGGACAGCGCCGCATGCACCGTGATTGACATTCTAAGGACAGACCGCTCCCGCGGGAGATCAAGCGATGGGTTTTTTCTCAAAAGACGATAAGAAGAAGGCGGATCCGCTGGAACTGCTGAAGAATCTGGTTCCGCTAAATACCCTTTCGATAGAAGATCTTACGACTCTCAAGGACAGCTCCGAGTTCCGCGATCTGGGCAAGGGGGAGTATGCGTTTCGGCAGGGTGATACGGATCCGCACAATATCTACCTGCTGGATGGCGAACTGATCCTTCAGGTGGATGACAAGGATGTGGATAGTGTCGCCGCCGGCAGCGCCACCGCGCGTTTTCCCATCGCCCACGATATCCCGCGCAAGATGTCGGCCAAGGCCAGGAAGGGTGCGCGGGTGGTGGTGGTCGACAACCACTTGCTGAGCAAGCTGCTCTCCGTAGGGGGTGGTACCGATTACGAGGTCTCCGACGAAGTCGGCGGAGACGACGACTGGATGACGCAACTGTTGCGCTCCGAGGTCTTTCAGCGCCTGCCCGCCTCCAGCATCCAGGGCGTGATGATGAAGATGGAGGAGATGGAGGTCGCCAAGGGCGACAAGATCATCCTGGAAGGGGAGGTTGGCGACTTCTACTACCTGATGCACAAGGGCAAGGCGGATGTCGTCGTCGGCGGCAAACTGGTCAATCGCCTCGGCCCCGGGGATCGCTTTGGCGAGGATGCGCTGCTCTCCGGCTTTCCCCGTAACGCCACCATCTCCCTGTTGACCGACGGGGTCGTGGTCAGGCTCTCCCGCGAGGATTTCCTGCGTTACGTCCACAAGCCGCTGAACAGCGGCATGAAGCTCAAGGATGCCCAGGGGCGGATCACGGAGGGGGCGGTGTGGCTGGATGTGCGCACGCCGGAGGAGTTCGCGGCGGGGTCCATGGAGGGCGCGATCAATGTCCCGTTCGATGGCTTTCGTTCGCGTATCGAGCGGCTTGACGACGGCAAGACCTACGTTTGCTGTGAAAGCGGCGACAAGCGCGCCGCCGCCGCCGCCTTTGCCTTGATCGACCGCGGATACGACGCATTTTACCTTGAGGGCGGCATTCCCGAGGAGCGTATCGGCAAGCCCGCGGCCGTTGCCAAGGCGGATGGCGCGTCGGCGGCCAGGCCGGAGACGGCGGAACCGAAGCGATCCGGCGGCGATACGGGGACGGAGGTCGAGGCGCTCAAGCGCCGCCTCGCGGAAGCAGAAACCGCTTCCAAGGAATACCTCGACAAACTGAAGAAGGCCAAGGCGGCCATAGATCGATCAAAGGCGAAACGGGAGTCGGAAAAACAAGCGATGGCCGTGCGAGAACAGGAACGCCAGAAGATGCGTGAGACCCTGATGGGCCTCAAGGAGAGTCTGGCAGCCAAGAATACGGAACTGGAACGCACCCGCGCCCATGCCGAGGAGGCGGCGCAGATGCGTGAGCGCCTGGCACGCATGGACAAGTTGCTCACCGGTGACGACGGCAGGAAGGGCAAGCAGAATCGACCCAGCGAAACCGAGCTTGCCTTTAACGAGGAGTTGAGCCGCCAGGAAGAGCGCCACGGCACCCTGGAGAGCGAACTCTCGGATGCCTTGAATCGACTCGACGACATCGAGAGCCAGCGCTCCAAGTCGGAAGATCTCAAGAAGAAACTGGAGGCCGCCCAGGCCACGCAAGAAAAGGCGATCGAGCGGGTCAGCGAGCTGCAGAAAGAGGAGCACGCCAGCCGTAAGGTGCTGGAAGCGAGCGGCGTGCGCATCGACAAGCTCAGTCGCGAGATCGAGGAGAGCAGCGCCAAGGGCGACGCCGAGGCGAGGCGGCGCACCGAAGAGTTGCGCAATCAGCTGGAGGCGGCCCGCATGGAGCGGGATCGCGCCAAGTCCGGGATCGACAAGATCGCCAAGGAGCGGGAGCAGCGCCAGGGCGAGCTGGACAGCTCCGGCGATCTCATCGCCCGCTTGCAGAAAGAGCTGGATGAACGGGAGCGCAATGAACGCGCCCAGGAGGAGGAGTACAAGCGCACCCTGGCGGCGCTGGAGGGCCAGCTGGAGGAGGTCAAGGGATCCCAGGCGATGGCCGAGCAGAGCGCCCGCCACATGGAGGAGGAGCGCAAGCGCATGGCCACCGAACTGGATGCCGCGCGGCGTCAGCTCAAGGAGGTGGAGGCCAAGGCCGGCGGCCAGGTCGAGAAGTTGCAAAGGGAGCTGGAAGAGGCGCGCAAGCAGGCGGAGAAGGAGCGGGGCGGCGGCGCCGGCTCCGAGAAGCAGCAACAGGCCATGCGGCGCATGGAGGCCCTGCAGAAGCAGCTGCAAAAGCAGCAGGAGGAGCTCAAGCGCTCCGAGAGCGAGCGCGCCGGTCTCAAGGAGTTTCTGGAGAGCCGCTCCGGCGAGCTGCACGACCTCAAGCGCGCCCTTACCGACGCCCAGGTGGAGGCGGAAGAGGCGGATTTTCGCCGTCAGGAGGCGGAAGAGGCGCGCCGCCAGGTGGAGGACGCCCTGTCTCGCCTGCATGAGCAGGTTGAAAACGAAAAGGGCCGCGGCACGGTAACCTACGATGAAGAGGGCAACGAGTACGTCGCCCCGCGCAAGTCCAGGACCGGGCTGGTGGTGACCTTGCTGTTGTTGGCGGCGGTTGGCGGTGGTGGCGGATACTGGTTCATGACCCAGGGCGGCGGCCCCAAGGCGCCTCCCGTGGCGAATACCCCCTCCGAGCAGCCGGATACACCGGTTGGCGGGGAGGACGGCGGCGTCGCGACGACCGGCGCGGAAACGGGAACCGAAGGCGATGGCGACACCCCGGCCACCGATGAGCCGCCGATCCAGGAAGAAGCGCCGGCCACCGTCGACCGTTCCGGCGAACCGAAGACCGGAACCCCCTATCGCGAGGCGCTGGCCGACGGAGGCGAGGCGCCCGCCCTCAGCTACATTCGGGGTGGTGAATTCACCATGGGCAACCTGGGCGACCCCTGGTTGCAGGAAGAGAATCCGCACCATCATGTGCGGGTCCTCAGTTTCTACATGGGAACCTACGAGGTGACCTTTGATGAATACGACGCCTTCGCCCGGGCGACGGGGCGCCGGCTTCCCGACGACAATGGTTTCGGACGCGGCGATCGACCGGTGATAAACGTCAATTTCGACGACGCGGTGGCCTATAGCGAATGGCTCTCCCAGCAGACCGGCGAGACCTATCGCCTGCCAAGTGAGGCGGAGTGGGAATATGCCGCTCGCGGCGGCACCAAGACCGACTACTGGTGGGGCGGCAGTATCGGCCTCAATCGGGCCAATTGTTTCAATTGCAGCAGCAAGTGGGATGGCAAGGCGACGGCGCCGGTGGGCACCTTCAAACCCAACCCCTACGGCCTGTTCAATACCGCCGGCAACGTCATGGAGTGGACCGCCGACTGCTACAATCCCAGCTACCGCAACGCGCCTGGAGACGGCAGCGCCTGGCTCGAAGGGGACTGCCAGCTGCGGGTGGTACGCGGCAGCGCCTATAACCGCCCGGCCCAGAGCATGCGCAACTCCAAGCGCACCGGCATGGACAAGGATGAGTATATCCCGATTATCGGTATACGGGTGGTGCGAGAGGTCGGCAATCAGGGGTAGGCCTCAGCCGCGGCCAGCAGGCCCCGTGAATATCAGGCGGGGTTAGCGTGACTCCTGGAGCACTGCCAGTCCTGCAAGGACTGGCAGTGCTGGGATGCGTTGGCGGGAAGGCGTTCGCGGGAAACCTGGACCGCCGCTGTCCCGTGGCTATTCGGGAGCGGCTGTACTCGTATGGCCGCGCCAAGGTGCCGGAGCCATGCGCAGACCAAGCCTTCAGAGGGGGGGGCTGTGCCTGAGAGGGGGTTTCCGATATTCGCGCGCGGCTGGACTAGTGCAGCGCCAGTTAAATAAGCAACAACATTATTTATATAAAAATCAATACCCTATGCCACGCATTATTCATGGTCACTTGGCGGGTGCTGCACTAGTCGATGTCGTCCAGCGGATTGTGGCGCGAATCCCCGGCCGGGCGGTCGAGGTCGACCCCGTAATCCTCGGAGACGACGTCCAGCGAGCCGGACCAGTCCTCCGGGGGTTCCGCCGGATGGATACCCAGTTGCGACCAGCTTTCCACGTCATACTCGTCGATGGTGCCGTCATAGAACTGGATTTCGACGGTCTGCTCCTGGGGATCCCATGCGACAACCTCGAACAGATCGCCCTCCGGCAGCTGATACCATGAACCAATGATCGGCGGCGGTGCGGTCATGATGCTCTCCTGTGCGGGATGTTTGCCAATGTATGGATAAGAGTATGACACTGATGAGGACGGGATGCCATTGATGCAGATCGCTGTTTCGCGTTTTTCTTCGGTCGTGAATTCGCCCCGTGCGCGGGGCCTGCGTCGGGAGTGATTTCATGAGCTGGTGGGGCAAGGTACTGGGAGGCGCATTCGGTTTCATGCTGGGCGGCCCCCTTGGCGCGCTGCTTGGCGCGGTGGTGGGTCACAACCTGGATCTGGGCATCGCGCGTCTGCCAGAAGGCGAGGTCGATGAGGGGGAAAAGGAACGGGTTCAGGCCGCCTTTTTCACCGCCACCTTCTCGGTGATGGGGCACATCGCCAAGGCGGATGGACGGGTCTCGGAAGACGAGATCGACATGGCGCGGGCGGTGATGCGCCAGATGGAACTGGACGACGCCATGCGTCGCACCGCCATCGATCTCTTTACCCAGGGCAAGTCCGCCGAATTTCAGCTCGATGCGGTGCTGGAACAGTTCCGCCGCGAATGCCACCGCCGCCGCACCCTCATTCGTCTCTTCATCGAGATTCAGCTCCAGGCCGCCTACGCGGATGGGCGGCTCGACCCGGTTGAGGATCGCCTGCTGCGGCACATCTGTCGCAAGCTCCACTTTCCCCAGAGCGAATACGAGCGTCTGGAGGAGATGATTCGCGCCGAAATCCACCAAGGCGGCGCGGGCCGCGCCACCGCGCGCGAGGGCCCGAAGCTCCCGGATGCCTACGCCCTGCTCAACGTCGACCCCGGCGCCAGTGATCAGGAGGTCAAGCGCGCCTATCGTCGCCTGCTCAGCCAGCACCACCCCGACAAGCTGGTGGCCAAGGGTCTCCCCGAAGAGATGATGAAGGTCGCGGCCCAGAAGACTCACGAGATCCGTCAGGCCTATGAGCGGATCAAGAAAGAGCGGGGCTTTTGAGCGGCTTCGACGACCTCGATCCCCGGGATCCCCTGTGGATGCGCGAGGCCCTGCTGCTGGCGGCGGAGGCTGAGATCGCGGGCGAAGTGCCGGTGGGGGCGATACTGGTGCGAGACGGGCGGATCATCGGCCGCGGTCGCAACGGCCCGATCTCGGCCCATGACGCCACCGCCCACGCCGAGATCGTCGCCCTGCGCGATGCCGGTCGGACCGCGCAAAACTACCGCCTGCCCGATACTACCCTCTACGTCACCCTTGAACCTTGCGTGATGTGCGCTGGCGCGATCATCCACGCGCGCGTCAAACGCATCGTCTTCGGCGCCTTCGACCCCAAGGGCGGCGCCGCCAGCGTCTTCAACCTGCTCCCCCCCGACGCCCGCTTCAATCACCGTCTGGCGTGCCGTGGCGGTCTCCTCGAAGAGGAGTGCGCCTGCATGCTTCGGGACTTCTTTCGGCGCAAGCGGGGGAAGGGGGAAGGGGGAAGGGGGAAGGGTGAAGGGTGAAGGGTGAAGGGTGAAGGGTGAAGGGTGAAGGGTGAAGGGGGAAGGGGGAAGGGGGAAGTTTGAAGGGGGAGGGGGGATGGTCGCTACAGCGGATCGGGGTAAGGGGAGGTTGAGCCTTTAGGCGGGCGGTGACGGAAATCGTCTTCGAACGCGAGCGCCGCCGCCAAAGTGAACCAGCTCCCAGGATAACGGATGCCCTCTTTCTTTATGCATAACGATTTTGTATATTCAGGCCATCTGATCCTTGACCTGGAGTTGGCATGAAAATGAAGATGACATGGGCGCTACCGCTGTTGCTACCCCTGCTGCTGATCGGCTGCGGTGACGAGGTAACGCCGGAAGACCAGATCCGCGAACGCATCCGCCAGGGTGAACTGGCCGCCGAGGCGCGCAAGAGCATGGAGGTGGCGGGCATCGTTTCAGATGATTACAGCGATGACCATGGCCGCGCGGCCAAGGAGCTTAAACGCATCATCATCGGCTATATCATGCGCCACAAGCAGATCCACCTCCTCGCCCGGGTCCAGAAGGTCGAAATGGCCAGCGACACCGAAGGAACCGCCAGCGTGCTCATGGGGATGCTCAGTCAGCAGGGCAACGACCAGCTACCCCTGCCTCAGATCCGCGCCGACCTCTACCGCTTCGAGCTCACCTTTCGCGATGAAGGCGGCGACTGGAACCTGATCCATGCCAGCTGGCGCAGGGCCGCGCCGGATGACTTTTTGGATGGGGGCTTTGGGAGTTGATCCTTGGGGAAAAATAGACAGGATTAACGGGATTCTTCAGGATTAACAGGATTTCATTTTTGCTGGCTTACAAATAGCGCCGGATACCCAACGCTCAGAGCCGCCATGGCTAAGGGTAGGCGAAAAAGTCATTGATGCCATAAAGTCCAAGTCAGTTATGAAAGTCCTCAAAATATCCTGTGAATCCTGAGAAATCCTGTTAATCCTGTCCATTTCTTCATGAATAAAGGCAAGGAACGACCTATTCCCACCGAAACAACCTGGCCCCCAGCCCGAGGCAGATCGCCGACATCAGCAGCAGGATCAGCAGGTGGTGGCCGATGGCCATCAGCCCCGCGCCGTCGAGCATGATCTTGCGCGCCGCTTCGATGAGGTGGGTGAGGGGGAGGGTCTGCGCCAGCATCTGTACCCACTCCGGCGAGCCCTCCAGCGAGAACCAGACCCCGGAGAGCAGCATCATCGGCCAGGAGACGAGGTTGAGGAGGCCGTTGGCCGCCTCCTGGTTGGCGAGGCGCGCGGCGACGATGAGGGCCAGGCTGATCATGCTCAGTGCCCCCAGCACCAGGGTGAGCAGTAGCAAGGCATAACTGCCGAACATGGAGAAACCGACGAACAGGTCGGTGCCCAGGTAGACGGCGATGGTGGTGAGGACGATCAGCCACAGCCGGGAGATGACCTGCGCCGAGAGGAACTCCACCGGCGTCAGGGGGGTGGCCTTGAGGCGCTTGAGGACGCCGTTACGACGATAGCGGACGATGGCGTAGCCGACGCCGAACAGCGAGCTGAACATCACGTTCATGCTCAACACACCGGGGATCAGCCAGTCCACGTAGCGAATGCGTTCGCCGCTCAGGGTGCGGCGCCCGGCATCCCCATCGACCCCCAGCAGCAGCTTTTCGATCACATAACCCCGGGGTGATTTATCGTTGACCCAATAGCGGTTGCCTTCGGGGTCCAGCAGCAGGTCGAGTTGATGCCGTTCGACGCGTTCCCGGGCGTGGAACATATCCTCCTCGACGATGAACTGAATGTGGCGGGTATCGAAGAAGGGACGCATGGGAGAGTCGATCTGCATGGCGTAGGCGCTGGGAACGCCCACCTTGAACAGCTGCACCTCCTCCTTGTTGAAGGCGTAGGCAAAGCCGAAGACGATGATCACCGGCATGATCACGTTCCACAACAGCGAGGTGCGATCGCGCAGGAACTCGCGGTTGCGGGCGGTGAGCAGGGCGAGGAAGCGGTGGAGATCGAACATGGTCACGGGCGCAGTTTGTGGCCGGTGAGTTCGAGGAAGAGGTCTTCCAGATTGGGTGAGCGCACCTCGATCCCTTCCAGCGGGAAATGGCTGCTTACCAGTCGGCCCAGGGTGCGTTCGATGTCGGTAGTGACGATCTCCAGCTCCCGCTTGTCACGAAAGACCCCCACGATCTCCTCACCTTGCGGATCCTCCATCACCCCTTTCTTATCGACCATGGGCAGGGTGATCACCGCATTGTCGAAGTGCTTGCGCAGCAAGCCGCGGGGAGAGCCCTGGGCGATGATGAGGCCATGATCCATGATGGCGATCTCGTCGCACA
This sequence comes from Gammaproteobacteria bacterium, assembly GCA_011390365.1. GTDB lineage: Bacteria > Pseudomonadota > Gammaproteobacteria > Chromatiales > Chromatiaceae > SLIM01. Next base: position 21,972 of record JAABSM010000044.1, on the reverse strand, counting down.
GTTCCCACGCCTCCTCCATGTAGTGGGTGGTGAGGATCAGGGTCTTGCCCTCGCGTTTGATCTTGTGTACCAGCTTCCAGAAGTTGCGTCGCGCCTGGGGATCGAGGCCGGTGGTGGGTTCGTCGAGGAAGAGGATCTCGGGATCGTTGACCAGGGCGACGGCCAGTAACAGTCGCTGGCGCTGACCGCCGGAGATCTTCTTGGTCTCGCGATCGAGAAATCCCCCCAGATCACACAACTCGATCAGTTCCGCCATCGGGCGGGTATGACGATAGAAGGAGCCGAACAGCTCCAGGGTCTCCTCCACCGTGATCAGATCCTGCAACGCGGTGCTCTGAAACATGATGCCGGCGCGTTGCCGGAAGCCCTCGTCCCGCGCCTTGCCGTACCACAGGATGTCGCCGCTGCTCGCGTCCGCCACCCCCTCCAGGATCTCCACCGTGGTGGTCTTGCCGGCGCCGTTGGGGCCGAGGAGGCCGAAACAGGCGCCCGGCTCGATGGCGAAGTCGATCCCCCGCACCGCCTCCACCTGGGGGTAGTGTTTCGTCAGTTGGCGGATTTCCAGTAGCGGGGGCATGGCGGGGTGAAATCAGGGAAGCTTAACCACAGAGAGCACAGAGCACACAGAGGAGTGAGGAATAATACGCTTGAACAATCTCTGTGCTCTCTGTGTGCTCTGTGGTTTATCTTTTTCCTTGCTTACTCCTCAAAGCCATAAGGCGGTGCGCTCAACTCCAGTTTGGGGCCATCCGCCCCGTGCAGGTGCAGTCCTTCGCCCTCGGCGGCGGCGATCTCGGCGACCACCAGCAGCTCGAAGCCGCCCTCGGGGGAGGGGGCGGCGTCCACCACCGTGCCCGCGCCCTGGCCCGATTTGCTGGTTGGCGAGTGAAGCGCGTCGCCGGGTTGCGGGCGCTGTTCCGTCTCCGCCCTGGCGATGTACATCTGGCGCTTGAGCTTGCCCAGGTACTTCATCCTCGCTACCACCTCCTGGCCGACGAAGCAGCCCTTGGTGAAGCTTACCCCATCGATCCGTTGCAGGTTGCACATCTGCGCCACGAAGGACTCGCTGGTGACGCCGTATACCGTGGGATAGCCGGCGCGAATGTCGTGCAGCCGCCATAGGACATGAGAGGCGGGCGATGTCGCCTTCGCTACCGTCTGCCACAAGCTCTCCAGTACCACCGGGTCGCCGATCAGCTGGTAGCGGGGAACCTCCCCCGCCAGGCGCATCACCACGCCCCCTTCCAGTTGCATCGCGCCGCCGGGTGCGTCGGGCAGTTCGCCGGTCGCGCCCTGCAGGGCCGTTGCCGCCGCCTCGCCCCAACAGCCGAACGAGGTCAGCTGGTCGGCGGGATCGGTGACCTTGGCCTTGGACATGAGCACGAACATGGGCAGCCGCTTCATCACCAGCGCCTGGGTCGCCGCCGGCATCTGCAACAGAAAGTCCTCGCCCAGCCGCGCCATGCGAAAATCGGCGATCATCCTCCCCTTGGGCGAGCAGTAGGCGCCGGGCAGCCAGTGCTCGCCATCCACCGCCTTGACGTCATTGGTGAGCTGGCCCTGCAGGAAGGTTTCGGCGTCTTCCCCGGAGACCCGCGCCAGGCCGAGGTGGGAGAGGTCGCAGATGCCGTTTGCCGCGGATCCGCCTTCGGGCCAGCTGGCGACTCTCTGCTCGTCGACGCCGGGTTCATCGAAGCGGGCCCCCTGGCCTTCAAGAAACGCTTTCCACTGTTGATTCATCTCGGGCTCCTCATGAAGTTCTTGCCGATTGTACGCGGGAAGACGATCGGGATCACCCCGCGCCCCTGCCATGTTGCTGTGGTTCAGCCTGCAACTTTGGGGCCGGAAGCGGGTTAGGCAAGGGACAATGGGGGGGAACGGCAGGGCCGGGAGATGGACGTCGATGTCAGCCAAAACCGCTGAAGCTCTCACCGCAGCGGTCATTGGCGCAGCTACCGGCGGTGGCGGCGGGGACGCCGGCCTTTTCTATGCCCTGCCGCCAGTCGTCGATGAACTGTTCGATGGTCTCGACGAACTCCGGATCGGGGCGCTGGCGGTTGATGGTGAGGTGCACCAGAACCTTCTCCCCCTCTACCGTTACCGTCCATTGCAGGGCATTGGGGCAGCCGGGAAGGGTAAAGCGCAGGCCGTCGCGGACGATCTCGCGGCGGATGCGAAACTGGCCCCAGATGCAGTAGATCTCCCCCTTGTCGTGGCGGCTCTCCAGTACCTTGTCGATGGAGGCGCACCACTGTGGTAGGCGGTCGATGGTGAGACGGTGTTGCAGGGCCTGGGTGGAGAGGCGGACGGGAACGGCGACGTAGAACTCCATGGCGTATCCAGTGGCGGTGGTGAACGGTGTTGCAAGCGTAACAGATCCCGGATGCCTTGCCGATTGGGGTTTTCGCCAACCACCGGGGTTGCCGAGCGCAACGCGGCGCGGCGTCGGCCTGTGAACCGTGTCGAGATTCGTCAGCCCCGTGGCCGTTAATCGGGCTGGCGATCAGGCACAGGTCCCAGATCATGCGTCCAAACCTTGGCTTCCGCCATTCTCCCCCGTAAACTGCCACCCCATGAATCATCCCGAGCCCCTTTCACAACCCCGCGACATCCTGCGACGCACCTTCGGCTACGACGACTTTCGCCACAATCAGGCGGAGATCATCCAGCGCGTGGTCGATGGCGGCGATGCGCTGGTGTTGATGCCCACCGGCGGCGGCAAGTCCCTGTGCTATCAGATTCCGGCGCTGGCCCGCCCGGGAACCGGTATCGTCGTCTCGCCGCTGATCGCGCTGATGCAGGATCAGGTCAACGCCCTGCGTCAGCTCGGCATACGCGCCGCCTTTCTGAACTCCACCCTCGACTACCGCAGCCAGGGCGAGATCGAGCAACAGCTGCTCGATGGCGGCCTGGATCTGCTCTACGTCGCCCCGGAACGCCTGCTCACCGAGCGCAGCATGGCGCTGCTGGAGCGCAGCCCGCTGGCGCTGTTCGCCATCGACGAGGCCCACTGCGTCTCCCAGTGGGGTCATGACTTTCGCAAGGAGTACCAGCAACTCTCGGCGCTCCATCAGCGCTTTCCCGGGGTGCCGCGCATCGCCCTTACCGCCACCGCCGACGAGCGCACCCGCCGGGAGATCATCCAGCAGCTCGATCTCAATCAGGCCGGCGTCTACATCAACAGCTTCGATCGCCCCAACATCCGCTACCAGATCGCCGAAGGGGCCAGCGGTCGCCAGGAGCTGTGGCGCTTTCTGGAACAGGAGCACCCCAACGACGCCGGCATCGTCTACTGCCTGTCGCGCAAGAAGACCGAGGAGGTGGCCCAGTGGCTCTCCGCCATGGGGCGCACCGCCGTACCCTACCACGCCAAACTGCCAGTGGAGATGCGCCGGCGCCACCAGGAGCGCTTCCTGCGGGAGGAGGGGCTGATCATCGTCGCTACCATCGCCTTCGGCATGGGGATCGACAAGCCGGACGTGCGCTTCGTCGCCCACCTCAACCTGCCCAAGAACATCGAATCCTACTACCAGGAGACGGGGCGCGCCGGTCGCGACGGCCAGCCCGCCAGCGCCTGGATGGCCTATGGCCTGCAAGATGTGATTACACTGCGCAAGATGAACCAGGACAGCGACGCCCCGGAGCAGTACAAGCGGGTGATCCAGCACAAGTTGGAGGCGATGCTGGGGCTGTGCGAACTGACCTCTTGTCGGCGGCAGGCGCTGCTCGCCTACTTCGACGAACAGCGGGATGAGCCCTGCGGCAACTGCGACAACTGCCTGCAACCGCCCAAGACCTGGGACGCCAGCGTCGCCGCCCAGAAGGCCCTCTCCTGCGTCTACCGCACCGGCCAGCGCTTCGGTGTCGGTTACGTGGTGGACGTGCTGCTAGGACGCAACAACGAGCGCATCCGCCGATTCGGCCATGACCGCCTCAGCACCTACGGCATAGGCACGGAATTGAACGAACACGAATGGAAGGGGCTGTTTCGTCAGCTCATGGCCCGCGGCTATCTGGATATCGACGACGAAGGCTACGGCTCGCTGCGCCTCACCGAACGCTGTCGCCCATTGCTGAAGGGGCAGGAGTCGGTGCAACTGCGCACCCTGGAGCGCCAGCCCAAGGAGAAGAGACGCAAGGAGCGGGTGCGCGGCGGCCTACGCCCCCAGGACGAGGCGCTGTTCGAGGCGCTGCGCGGCATGCGCCGTCAACTGGCGGAGGAGCAGGGGGTGCCCCCCTACGTCATCTTCCACGACCAGACCCTGGAACAGTTCTGCCGCCTGCGCCCCGCCAACATCGAGGGGCTGCAGCGGATCAGCGGCATGGGCGAGCGCAAGATCGCCGAATATGGCCAGGCGGTACTGCGCTGCGTCGCCGAGCATCCGCTGGACGATCTGTTCGACAACCACTTCAGCGACACCGTCAACCACACCCTGCTGCTGTTCTCCCAGGGAATGGATGCCGAGGCCATCGCCCGCAAGCGCGACCTCAAGCCCTCCACCATCTACAACCACCTCGCCGACGCGGTCGAGGCGGGCCTGCTCGACGTGCGCGAAGCGGTGCAGCTGGAAGATCACGAATACGAGGCCATCGTCCTCGCCCTGGAAAATCACCCCGAGGCCTGCGCCGAGCATCGCCTGAAGCCGGTCTTCGAAGAGCTGGAACAGGCCTACGACTACGGCATCATCCGCTGTGTCGCGGCGGCGGAGTGTGGATGATGGTTTTTGGACAGGATGGACGGGATTTGCAGGATGAGCGGGGTTCTTGCCTGATCCCAGTGCCACCGGTGTCGTGCCGTCACCATCCATCAGCGCTTCCGCTTCTCTCGCAATTTTAGCGGGTTTGCAGAGTGGAACACGTTCGCGCGGTTTGCGAATTGAACTTCTCCCGTCCCGCCGACTACACTTGAGTCCATGATCGTGTGGCGGCGATTGAGGTGCAGTGGATGTCAGGTTGGTGTAGTGGATGTCAGGTTTATGAAAAGGGGTGAGAGATGTCGAGATTCTTTTTGTTACTGATCGCGGTAACGGCGGTCGCGGGTTGTTCCAAGCTGAACATCATGGATCAGGAGATCGGTAAGCGGGAAGGTGCGCTCAAGCTATGCAAGCATGAGGACTGCATGAAGGGCGGCTTTCTAGGGATTGGCGTTGACTGGTACCGCTATTGGCCGGAGGGCGACGCCAAGATCTTGCGCGCGCGGGTGGATGATCAGATCTCTCGCATCGAGATCGGGGAAGGCGTATGGCGGTTCTACGAATATCCCCACTACAATACCAGGGCCGGCGAGCAGGATGGCTGGGTGAGGGATTTTGGTCCTGGGGTCTATCGCCTGGAAGACTTGGGAATCGATGAGCAGGCCTCTTCGTTCAAAAGGGTTGAGTAGCTTTTACCTTTCCTCCCGGGCTCGAATAGGGCTCGGGTTCGAGCAGTGGGCGGGGGTATGAGCTAGGTTATCCAAACAACCAGGCGCACACCGCCACCGCGGCGATGATGCCGACCACATCGGCGGTCAAGGCCGCGGCCAAAGCATGACGGATGCGGCGCACTTGCACCGCGCCAAAGTAGACGGCGAGGACGTAGAAGGTGGTCTCGGTGCTGCCTTGCAGGGTAGAGACCAGGTAACCCACATAGCTGTCCGGGCCGATGGCCGGGTCGTTGATGATCGAGGCCATCACGCCGTAGGCCCCGGAGCCGGAGAGGGGCCGCAGTAGCGCCATGGGCAGTGCCTCCGCCGGCAGGCCGAGGGGGCCGGTGACGACGCTCAGAGCGCCGACCAGCAGCTCCAGCGCCCCGCTGGCACGCAGCATGCCGACCGCCACCAGGATCGCCACCAGGTAGGGGATGATCTTGATGGCGACGTTGAAGCCATCTTTGGCCCCCTCCACGAAGGCCTCGTAGATACGCACCCCGCGCAGCATGCCGAAGGTGAGAAAGCCGACCATCAGGCCCGGGATGATCCAGGGAGCGATCGCCTTGCCCCAGATGATGGTGATCGGAACCAGCGCCAGCAGGCCCAGCAGGGCGAGGGCGGAGACCCAGCCGGGGTAGGCCCCGGGATCCTCTGGGACCGCGGTTTCCAAGGGGGTCGCCGAGTCCTTCTGATCCGGTATATCTTCATCCGTCACTCGGTTCGGCACGCCGTTTGGCTCAGCGTTTATCGGAAAGAAACGACAGTAGAGCTTGGCGGCGATGATCGCGGCGGCGGTGGAGCAGATGGTGGCGAAGAGGGTGGTGGGGAGGATCCCCGCCGGGTCCTGGGAGCCGGCGGAGGCGCGCAGGGCGATGACGCCGGTGGGCAGCAATGTGACGCTGGAGGTGTTGATGGCCAGAAACAGGGCCATGGCGTTGGTCGCCGTACCCTTGTGGGTGTTGAGCTTGTCCAGCTCCTGCATGGCGCGAATGCCGAACGGGGTGGCGGCGTTGCCCAGTCCCAGGCCGTTGGCGGAGATGTTGAGGATCATCGCCCCCATCGCCGGATGATCGGGCGGCACGTCGGGAAACAGGCGCACCATCAGCGGCCGGATCAGGCGCGCGATAATGGTCAGCATGCCGCCGGCCTCGGCCACCTTCATCAGCCCCAGAAAGAGGGCCATCACCCCCACCAGACCGATCGCCAGCTCCACCGAGCCGCCGGCGGCGTCGACCATTCCCTTGGACAGGGCCTCCATGGGCGAGGTCTCGCCCTGGGCGGGATTCCAGCCAAGCTGCCGCCAGGCGGCGGTGAGGAAGGCGATGAGGACCAGGGCGAAGAATACGGCGTTCATCAGGAATTCATCGTTGTAGCCACAGAGGCACAGGGGCCACAGAGGGAATACAGACGAGTGCGCGACTCCGAGGGTTCAACTGTGGGATAACCACGGATGAGGCTATACCGCATTTGCGAACACTCTGTGTTCTCTGTGTCTCTGTGGCGAACTGTATTTTTGCAGGTGCATGTGGGCGGTCAGCCGCGCAGTTGGCGAATCACTGATGCGGTTTCAGGACGTACCCCGCGCCACAGCAGAAAGGACTCCGCCGCTTGTTCCACCAGCATACCAAGGCCATCCATCGCCTTGGACGCGCCATGTTCCAGCCCCCAGCGCACAAAGGCGGTGGGCTGGTCGCCATACATCATGTCGTAGCACCAGCCACCATCGCTCAGCACATCCTCCGGCACAGGCGGCGCTTCCCCCTTGAGGCCGGCGGCGGTGCCGTTGATGATCAGGTCGAACCGTTGCCCGCCCAATTGGTCCAATCCGCAACCGGTAACCTCGCCCAGGGAGGCGACGGTGACGGCCAGATCCGCGGCCTTCGAGGCGGTGCGATTGGCGATGGTGAGCCGGGCCGGTTTGGCCTCCAGCAGCGGTCGTAAAACACCCCGGGAGGCCCCGCCAGCCCCCAGCAGAAGGATCCGCGCGCCCGCCAGCGGGCAGCCGTGATTATGGGTCAGATCCCGCACCAGACCCACGCCATCGGTGTTGTCGCCGCGCACGCGGCTGTCCTTCAGGGGGATCAGGGTATTCACCGCGCCGGCGATCTCGGCACGCGGGGAGCGCTCATCCGCCAGTCGCCAGGCCTGCTCCTTGAACGGGACGGTAACATTGAGCCCGCGGCCGCCTTCGCTGAAAAACCGCCGCACATCGCCGGCGAAGTCATCAAGGTCGCCGAGCAGGCGACCGTAGACCACATCCTCGCCGGTCTGGGTGGCAAAGGCGGCGTGAATCGCCGGTGATTTGCTGTGTTCGATGGGGTTGCCGATAACCGCGTAATGATCGCTCATGGTTGTCTCTTTGGTGTTCTTTTAACAGGAAGAATAGACAGGATTAACAGGATTTCTCAGGATTGACAGGATTTTTGTTTGGGAAAAGTTGTTGTTGCTTTGCGGGGCTCTTCGGTATCCATGGTTGTTGGCGGTTACCGTGAAAGATCATTAACAAAGGCTGGTTCCCACGCGCCGCGTGGGAACCGTATTTGGCGCGCTGCGCCATTGGTTGTAAGTAATTGATTATATGGACCTTTCATTGGCGGGGGGTGTCAGTGTCTTGAATGAAAGTTCCTTTAAACAGAAATCCTGTTCATCCTGAAAAATCCTGTTAATCCTGTCTATTCTTCAACTACGTCGGTTATGCTAAATCATCCAGCGCAAAGTCCCGCTGGTTCCCACGCGCCGCGTGGGAACCCCTCTTAGGCGCGCTGCGCCGCCCACGCAGGCCATTGAATGTACGGCCTTTCATCTGCCGGGGTGCCAGAACCTTGCATGAGAGTTACTTTAAACAGAAATCCTGTTCATCCTGAAAAATCCTGTGAATCCTGTCCATTAAACCCGGATGCGCACTTTAGGTAGCACGCGCGAGTCCAGCCTCGCGCTCCGGACTTCGGTGAGATTCCCGAATCCCGTCCATCCTGAAAATCCCGTTAATCCTGTCTATTCTTCGACCGCGTCGGTTATGCTGAATCATCCCGCGCAAAGTTGCTACAATGGGCCACTTTCGCGAGGGCGGAACCATAACACAAGCGCCCGCATTTGACACGAGTGTACGAAGGGGGATTAGAGGTGAGTCGACTCTACTATGAAGAATACGGCAACGGCGTCTACTGTGTGGATGTCTACTACCAGCGCCCGCGCCTGGCCGCCAGCTACCTGATTCACGAAGGGGATCAGGCGGCCATCGTCGAGACCGGTACCGCCAATGGCGTGAACCAGGTGCTGATGATGATGGAGCGGCTGGACATAGCCCCGGAGCAGGTGCGCTACGTCATGCCGACCCACGTCCACCTCGACCACGCCGGCGGCGCGGGGCGCATGATGGGGCTCTTTCCCAATGCCAAGCTGGTGATCCACCCCTTCGGCGCCCGCCACATGATCGATCCCGCCAAGCTGCGCGCCGGCACCATCGCCGTCTATGGCGAGGAGAGGTTCAAGCGGTACTACGGCGAGATCGAGCCGATCCCCGAAGAGCGGGTGATCGCCGCCGAGAATGGCTTCAAGGTGGACCTCAACGGCCGCGAGCTGATCTGTATCGACACCCCGGGACACGCCCGCCACCACTACTGCGTCTACGATGCCGCCGCCAAGGGCTTCTTCACCGGCGATACCTTTGGGCTGGGCTACCCGGAACTGGCGGGTGATCGTGACGCCTTCATCATGGCCACCACCACGCCGGTGCAGTTCGACCCCGATGCCTGGCACGCCACCATCGATCGACTCCTCTCCCATGATCCGAAATTCATCTATCTGACCCACTTCGGTCGCGTCGACAACGTGCGCGTACTCGCCGAGCAACTGCGTGAGGATATCGACTTCCACGCGGACCTCGCCCGCCGCGCTCCCGAAGGGGAGGGACGCAAGGCGTGGTTGCGGGAGCGGATCCAGGAACGCATACTCGAACGCCTGCGCAAGCGGGGTTGCGAACTGGGGCGGGAAGAGATCCTGCGCCTGATCGGCCCCGACACCGATCTCAACGCCCAGGGGCTGGACGTCTGGTTGCAGCGCGGGGTGGGGTGATGTTTTGCCGCGGTTTTTGTAACTATTCAGCACATCACGCGATAGCGGGATTGCGGCGGATGGTTACGCAACCCTTTGGGGGTTTCCAAGGGGGAGAGGCCGGCACTCTCCCCCTTGGTCGCAAGCAAAGAGCGCATTTTTGCGCAGCGATCTGAATAGTTACTTCCGGGCATTGCCAACCGGCAAACTCTCTCACCGATGCACCCCTGCCGCACTGGAGTCCGAACTTCAGCTCGGGAGATCCCATACCCGATAGATGGCTGGGGAGCAGATTCGTTACCCCATCGTCGTCCCAGAGCCCGCCACGTTGAAAATCCGCCAGCCGGATGTTCCGCCCCGCGCGACAGCGACAATGCGACATTGTCGCAAACCCGACAAACCCGCCTCGCGACAATTGGCGCTCAGACAACAACATCGAGCCATGGCACAACCCTTGCAGCGTCTCCCCGCAAGCACCCCAACGAGGCAAGGCCAACTCATGAAACAGAAAGAGATCGCCGCGCTGCTGGATGAACCGGCATGCTCCCATAACAACAAGTCCAAGTCGGGCTGCGCCCGGCCCAAGCCAGGCGCTACCGCCGGGGGTTGCGCCTTTGACGGGGCGCAGATCGCGCTGTTGCCCATCGCCGATGTGGCGCACATCGTCCACGGCTCCATCGCCTGCGCCGGCAGTTCGTGGGACAACCGCGGCACCCGCTCCACCGGGCCGCGGCTGTATCGCATCGGCATGACCACCGATCTCACCGAACAGGACGTAATCATGGGTCGCGGTGAGAAGCGACTGTTTCACTCCATCAAGCAGGCGGTGCAGGATCACCAGCCCGCCGCGGTCTTCGTCTACAACACCTGCGTGCCGGCGCTGATCGGCGACGACATCGCCGCGGTGTGCAAGGAGGCGCAGACGCGCTGGGGCGTGCCGGTGGTACCGGTGGACGCGGCTGGTTTCTATGGCACCAAGAATCTTGGCAACCGCATCGCCGGCGAGTCCATGGTCAAATATGTCTGCGGCACCCGCGAGCCGGATCCGCTACCGGAGGGAGTGGATAGCGGCGACAAGACGATTCACGACATCGCCCTGGTGGGGGAGTACAACATCGCCGGCGAGCTGTGGCATGTGTTGCCGCTGCTCGATGAGTTGGGGCTGCGGGTGCTATGCACCCTTTCGGGGGACGCCCGCTTCAGAGAGGTGCAGACCATGCACCGCTCCGAGGCGAACATGATGGTCTGCTCGAAGGCGATGATCAACGTCGCCCGCAAGCTCCAGGAGGCTTTCGAGACGCCCTGGTTCGAGGGCAGCTTCTATGGCGTAGGGGATGTCTCCCAGGCGCTGCGGGACTTCGCCCGCCTCATCGACGACCCGGACCTCACCGCCCGTACCGAGGCGCTGATCGAACGGGAAGAGGCAAAGATCAACAAAGAGCTGGCCCCTTGGCGGGAGAAGCTCAAGGGGCGCAAGGTGCTGCTCTATACCGGCGGGGTCAAATCCTGGTCGGTGATCGCCGCGCTGCAAGACCTGGGCATGGAGGTGGTGGCCACCGGCACCCGCAAGTCCACCGAGGACGACAAGGCGCGTATCCGCGAGCTGATGGGCCAGGATGCGGTGATGCTGGAGGAGGGCAACCCCCGAAATCTGATCAACATCGTCCGCGAACACGACGTAGATGTGCTGATCGCCGGCGGACGCAATATGTACACCGCCCTCAAGGCGCGCATCCCCTTTCTCGATATCAATCAGGAGCGGGAGTTCGGCTACGCCGGTTACACCGGCATGGTGGAGCTGGCGCGGCAACTGGTGTTGACCATCGAAAGCCCGGTGTGGCCGGCGGTGCGCAATCCCGCGCCCTGGCATGCATCCCAAACCAGCACCGGAGAGGAGCTCTGACATGGTCGAAATCATCAAGCGCAACAAGGCCCTCTCGGTCAGCCCGCTGAAGGCGAGCCAGACCATCGGCGGGGCGCTGGCCTTTCTCGGCTTCCGCCGCGCCATCCCCATGCTGCACGGCTCCCAGGGCTGCACCGCCTTCGGCAAGGTCTTCTTCGTGCGTCACTTCCGGGAGCCGATCCCGCTCCAGACCACCGCCATGGATCAGATCACCACGGTAATGGGTTCCGAGGAGAGCGTGGTCGAGGGCCTCAAGACGATCTGCGAAAAGAACAGTCCCTCGCTGCTTGGCGTGCCCACCACCGGCCTCTCCGAGACCCAGGGCAGCGACATGGGCATGGCGGTAAAGAACTTTCGCAAGGCCCACCCCGAGTTCGATCACATCCCGGTGGTGCCCGTCTCCACCCCCGACTACAGCGGCTGCCTGGAGACCGGCTTCGCCAAGGCGGTGCACGAGATCATCGACACCCTGGTTCCCGCCGCCGACGCGGCCGGCACCCAGCCGGGGCGGCGCAAGCGTCAACTCAACGTGCTGGTCAACCCCTCCCTCACCCCCGGCGACCTGGAGGAGCTGAAGGACCTGATCGAGCGCTTCGGCCTGCGCCCGATGGTGCTGCCGGATCTCTCCGATTCGCTGGACGGCCATCTGGGCGAAGAGGACTTCTCGCCGCTGACCATCGGCGGCGCGGATGTGTCGGAGCTGGCGACCCTGGGCGACGCCGTCGCCACCCTGGTGATCGGTCGCTCCATGGCCAAGGCCGCGGACCTGCTCAAGGCGCGCACCGGCGTACCCGACTATCGCTTCAACCATCTGATGGGGCTGGCGGCGGTGGATGGGTTGATCGCCGCGCTGCACCAGATCTCCGGCGAACCGGTGCCCGAGCGCATCGAACGCCAACGCGCCCAGTTGCAGGACGCCATGCTCGACTGCCATTTCATGCTGGGGATGGCCCGCTTCGCGCTGGCCGCCGACCCCGATCTGCTTCAGGGCCTGAGTGAACTGGTGCATGGCGTCGGCGGCGAGACGGTGGCCGCCGTCTCGCCGGTGAATGCGCCGGTGCTCGCCGAGGTCGCCGCCGAATCGGTGAAAATCGGCGATCTGGAGGATCTGGAGAGGCTCGCCAAGGAAGAGGGCGCGGAGGTGCTGATCACCAACTCCCATGGCGTGGAGAGTTCCAAGCGGCTCGGCATCCCGCTGCTGCGCGCCGGCTTCCCCCAGTACGACACCCTGGGCGGTTATCAGAAGTGCTGGATCGGCTATCGCGGCAGTCGTCAGGCGCTGTTCGACCTGGCCAATATCATGCTGGGCCTGGAGAAGGGGGAGATCCACCCCTACCGCTCCATCTATGCCCAGAAACCGGAATACCGCCAAAACCCTCCAAAGGTGGCCGCCCATGACCCTGACAAGACGCCTACAGCTGATTCGCTGCGACACTGAGGAGAGATGGATGGCAACCGCGATCAAGGTGGCCTTCGCCACCACTGACATGAAGCATGTCGACCAGCACTTCGGCGCGGCCAAGTCCTTCGCCATCTACGCCGTGGACCAGGACAAGGCCGGCTTCGTCGAGGCGATGGAGTTCGGCAAGCTGGAGATGGACGGCAACGAGGACAAGCTCGGCGTCAAGATCGAGGCGCTGGAGGGCTGCATCGCGGTCTACAGCCAGGCGGTGGGCGCCTCCGCTATCAATCAGCTCAAGGCGCGGGGCATTCAGCCGGTAAAGGTCTCCCCCGGCGCGCCCATTGACGCCCAGATCGAGGCCCTGCAAGAGGAGCTGCGCGACGGCCCCAGCCGCTGGCTGGCGCGCGCCATCGCCGACCACCAGCCCACGGATCCAGGCCGCTTCGACAAGATGGAAGCGGAGGGGTGGGACGAGTAATGCTTGAAGAAATTGGCACGGTGATCAAGGCGGAGAAGGGCGAGCTGTGGATCGAGACCCAGCCGCGCAGCGCCTGCTCCCACTGCGGCGCCGACAGTTGCACCACCTCGGTGGTGGCCAAGCTGTTCAACGCCAAGCGCAACGCCCTGCGCCTGCCCGACACCCTCGGGGCGAAGGCCGGACAGCAGGTACTCATCGGCATACCCGATCGGGTGCTGGCCGCCGCCTCCCTGCGCGCCTACCTGGTCCCGCTGGGATTGATGATCCTCGCCGCGGCCCTGGGCGCGGCGCTGCAACTGGGTGAAGTGTTACAGAGCCTGCTGGCTATCGCCGGGCTGATCGGCGGCCTCGCCTGGGTGGAGCGAACCATTGCCCGGGGTGATAAACGGCTGAACTATGCGCCGCGACTGCTTGGCTTCGCCAATGAGCCGCGGATCCGGATTGACGAATTGGAGCACTCCAGCGATCTGGAGAAGAGAGAGATCCTGCGAGCGACTAAAGAACCCTGAGCAGCCGGTTGATCTTGACACCGCCGCGCCGATGCGGATCAGCCGAGCGCAGCTCGGCGATCCATGAGCGGCTCAACGATTTCATTGAACAAAGAGGAAGCAAGCATGAGTGACATCAGCAGTGACGACCCGGTCCTGGGGACCGATTTCGCCAAGGAGATGGTGCGTCAGATGCGCGCCGTGGATACCTACGGCACCTTTGATAACTGGCCGGTGGAGAAGATTCTCGACCCCTTCGTGCTGACCAAGGAGAAGAAGAAGGAGATCCCGGTGGTGGGTGATCCGGACGAGATCACCATGGCCCGGGTCAAGGCCTACTTCAATGCCATCTCGGCGATGATCGAAAAGGAGTGCGGGCTGATGGCGGTGCCCATGCTCAACCTCACCCACGAAGGCTTCGGCCGCGCCCTGATCACCGTCGGCAAGCTGGTGGTGATGGACAAGACCCTGCGCGACGTGCACCGCTTCGGCTTCCCGTCCCTGTCCAAGATGAAGGACGACGCCGACACCCTGCTCGCCGTCGCGCTGGAGATCATCGGCCAGCACCCGAAGGTCGCCGGTATGTAATCAAGTGGTAAACCGCGAATGAGCGCAGATTTACGCAGATTATTTTCATGGCGAGCAGGATATCGCGTGTTTCGGGTATGTCGCTCATCCACGGGACTACCCCGACCCGTAAATGGTCGTATGGAGACATCTGCGTTTTCCGCGAGATCCGCGGTTCAAACAAGGAGAAAAGCCCATGACCCCTGAAGAGCTGAAAGCCATGAACAAGGCGGTGCGCAAGGCCAAGCGCATCGCCACCGAAAAGGCCGGCGAAATGCACGACTTGGTGGAAGATCGCCTGCCCGCCGCCTATGAAGAGATCCCCGCCCTGGCCCAGGAGACCTACGACGCCTGCAAGGCATGGGCCGAGGCGGAGGCCGCCTACAAGGCCGCGGAGGCCAAATCCAACGGTTAAACCTGGGACCTGTATTTAACCACGAATAAACGCGAATTAACGCCAATAGAATCGGGACTTGCCCCATCTCCGTCCCTCACCCGAAGGATGACCTTGGCGTTGCGGGTAGGTTCGTCAATATTCGTGTTTATTCGTGTCCATTCGTGGTTCAAACAGAAATCTTTGAATTTAGGAGCACTACTGATGAGTGTATATATCGGACTGACCCGCGGCGGCGAGGAGTACACCCCCGCCTTCGTGATGGACATCAATCAGGGCCACTGCATCGGCTGCGGTCGCTGCTTCAAGGTCTGCCCCCGGGATGTCTTCGACCTGGTCGAGCGGGATTCGGTGGAAGGGCTGGAAGATGACGACGACGATTATGATGACGATGACGACTATGGCGATGATGATGATGGCTTCTCCGATGACACCGCCATGGTCATGAGCCTGAAGAACGCCTTGGACTGCATCGGCTGCGGCGCCTGCGCCCGCATCTGCCCCAAGAAGTGCTTTACCCATGAACCTCAGGACGTGGCGGCGTAAGCTTTCAGGCCCTCACCCCGCCCCTCTCCCCCGCGAGAGGGGCAGCATGCCAGGAGTACCATCATGCCAAGACCCGACAAGCACGTCTTCATCTGCGTCCAGAACCGTCCCATGGGCCACCCCCGCCCCTCCTGCGGCCAGAAAAACGCCGCCGAAGTGGCGGAGGAGTTCTACTGGCAGTTGCAGCAGCGCCAGGCCTTCGAAAAGGTGCAGATCTGCACCAGCAGTTGCTTCGGCCCCTGTAGCGAAGGACCTTCGGTACTGGTCTACCCGGAAGGGATCATGTACGGACGGGTGACCAAAGAGGATGTCGCCGAGATCTTCGAGCAGCACCTGCTCAACGACACGCCGGTAGCGCGTCTGCAAGTAGACAAGGAGTTCTGGTAGACCGCACCGCAAACCTTCGGGATAGCCCCATGAACCATGAGACCCAAGCCCGCTTTGACGAGGTCGCCCCGCTCGCCGCGGCGATCTGGCAACGACTGCAACAGGAGAGCCGTCGCAATGGCATCGCTCCGGAGGATGTTCCGCTGCTTGCCCCGGAGGCGGCGGAGTATCGTCTGGAAAGAGATCCCAGCAATGGCCAGTTCAGCCTGGTCGGTGAATGGCGCAATGCCAGGGGCATGAAACAGGGAGAGATCCTCTTCCACAGCGATGGCAGCTTCTTCGCCGAACAGGATATCGCCCAACCCCACCCGTCGAAAAAGAGGTGGTTCCTGGAGGCGGTCACCGCCTGGGGGCGGGGCGATGAGGTCAAGGGCGAGGCGCGCCTGCTGCCGATGCCGGAGTAGTAAAGCTGCACACACGCGTTCGCGCCAACGTCGCGGGGAGGTTGAGGCGTTACCATGACGAAACCAAGGAGTAGCGCCCGTCGAAGGAGCGCCACTCCTTGGGTCGATTCATTTTTCGGGGTGACGAACCAGCCCATGACCGTTAGCCGGACCGGGTTCAATCACGGCCCGCCTGAAGGATCAGCCTGCCCACGCACGCAATACCCGTAATATTGTGCGCAGTTGCACCAGTCCCTTCCCCGCAAATCCCCGCGTTTTATACCTTGCGCGGAAAACAAGAATCTCCGATACTTGAGCGATCAACCATTCACGTAGCGCTTCAGGACGAAGCGGGTGGCAACAAGGGCATAGCCTCTCATGGCGGAGGGAATCTTCGTCAATGCTCCCCGCAAGGGTTTGTCGGCAATCCTCGGGTCCCGCAAGCATACCTCGCTGACGGAGACCCTTCGACCATGGCCACCCCTTTTTCGCGCACCTCTTCTTCTCAGCCGCTGGTCTTCCTGCTCCTCTTCTGCCTTGGCCTGGCGGCGGCCCATGCGGCACCACCGGTGGCGGGCGAGCCCGCGGAAAAATCGGGAAAACGCCTGGCCTATCTGGTCTCCGACATGGAGATCCCGTTCTGGGAGATCATGGATCGGGGCGTGCGCGCGGCGGCCCGCGAACGGGGTTATCGGATCGACACCTACAGCGCGGGCAATGATGCCAAGACCGAACTCAAGCATACCGTAAAGGCGATCCGCGACAAGGTGGATGGCCTGATCATCTCCCCCACCAACTCCTCGGCCGCGGTCACCATCCTCAAGCTGGCGAAGCAGGCTGATATACCCGTAGTCATCTCGGATATTGGCGCGGATGGCGGCGAATATGTCTCCTACATCTCCTCCGACAACCGCCAGGGCGCCTACGAGATCGGCAAGGTCCTGGTCGAGCGCATGAAGGCCCTCGGCTGGCAGGATGGTCGCGTCGGCATCATCGCCATCCCCCAGAAGCGGGCCAATGGTCAGGCGCGCACCGCCGGCTTCATGAGCGCCCTGGATGAGGCGGGCATCAAGGGCGCGGATCTACATCAACAGGTAACCTTTTCGTATCAGGAGACCTACGACTACGCCAGGGAGCTGATCGACAAGCATCCGAACCTGCGCGCCATCTGGCTGCAAGGGTCGGACAAGTATCGCGGCGCACTCGACGCCATCGCCGACGCCGGCAAGGCCGACCAGGTGCTGTTGATCTGCTTCGACGCCGAACCCGTCTTTCTCGATTTGATCCCCCGGGGAGTGCTGGTGGGCGCCGCCATGCAGCAACCCTATCTGATGGGCCGGGAAGCGGTGCGCGCCATGGATGCCCACCTCAACGGCGAGGCGGTGGAGAAGAACGGCCGACTGCCGGTACTGGCGATCTCCGCGGACAATATCGAAGAGAAACTAGCCACCATCAAGCGCAATGTGCTGGGCATTGAGACCGAACGGAACGAGGAGGAAAGGCGCTAGATACTCGGAGTCGACGGCATCATGGATATTCGACGCGCCTCTCTCTATTTCGTGCTGGCGGTGGCCATCGTCTCTTCGGTGGTGCTGGCGATGGGGCTGGATGCCGCCTACAACTACCACCAGGCCAAAAAACAGATCGTCAACGATATGAAAGCGCGCTCGGCGACCAGCATCCAGTCGCTGCGCACCAACATCGCCGACCATATCCAGTCCTACGCCATCAACGAGTACGTCAAGCTGATCCATACCGAGCTGGAGCAGCGGCGCCATTTCGCCATTGTGGTACGCGACTTCAACATGGGTGAAATCACCGGGGGAGGCGCCTTTGTCAGCGGCGCGCTACGCGGCCCAGAAGGCGAACTGATCGAATATCTACCCAATGATCCCGCCCAGCAACGCAGCCTGAGGGAGTGCGTTCACATCGACAAGGCGGACATCTTCGCGGATGATGGCAGCGTGATCGGCGACGTTACCATCTACATCACCGATCGAGCGATCCAGCGCGAACTGGAGAGCATCATTGTTCGCACCCTCGCCAACAGCGTCGCCATCACGACCCTGCTCGTCATCTTCCTGACCCTGTCGATCCGCCGTCTGGTCGCCGACCCGCTGACCCATGTGACGCGCAGTATCTCGCGCAGCGACAAGGACGGCATCCCCCTGGAGGCGGTGCCAGAGCAGGGGCCGGCGGAGATCCGCCACCTCTCCCGCACCATGAATCGCATGATCGGATCCATCAAGTCATCCCGGTCCAAACTGCGACAGCGGCGCCAGCAGCTCAAGGAGGAGCGAGACCGCTTTCGGCTGGCGGTGGAGGGGACCCGGGATGGGCTCTGGGATTGGGACCTGCAAACCGACCATGTCCTGCACTCCGCGAGGTTCGAAACCATGCTCGGCTACGAGGAGGGCGAACTGCCGGATGATATTCGCTGCTGGTCGGAGCTGATCCACCCCGACGACAAGGGTCACGCCCTCCAGAAGGTAGAGGAGTACCTCAATGCCAAGGGCGAGGGGATCTACGAGAGTACCTTCCGCATGCGTACCAAAACCGGAGAATGGCGCTGGATCACCGGTCGCGGCAAGGCCCTCTTCTCCGCCGACGGCAAGCCGATCCGCTTCGTCGGCTTCAACACCGATGTCACCGAGCGCATCGAGCACCAGCGGGCGCTGGAGTACAGCGCCAAACACGACAGTCTGACCGGCCTGCCCAACCGCTTCCTGTTCAGCGAACTGATCCAGAGCGCCATGCACCGCTGCCGGCGCAACAACAAACTGCTGGCGATCCTTTACATCGACCTGGATGAATTCAAGGACATCAATGACAACCACGGCCATGACATCGGCGATGCGGTGCTCAGGACATCCGCCAGCCGCATGCAGGAGATCGTGCGCCAGGAAGACGTGGTCGCGCGCATCGGCGGTGACGAATTCGTCATCGCCATCTCCGATCTCGCCAATGCCCAGGAAATCATCGGCCTGGTGAAGCGCCTGCTGTCAAGGTTGAGCGCCCCCATCCTCCACGAGTCGCAAAAACACGCCCCCTTGAAGCTCCGCGTCTCCGCCAGTATCGGCATCTCCTTCTATCCCCAGCACCATGACATCGGCTCGGACGCCCTGCTGCGCCAGGCTGACCAGGCGATGTACAGCGCCAAGGAGTCAGGCAAGAATCGCTATGACTTCTTCGACGCGGACAAGCATCACAGGGATACGGCATGAGCCGGCATGCAAGGATATGGTTTACCGCTGTTACACTGGGGGTGGCTGCGAGTATGCTGTTGCTGACCCTGGAAGCCCTGGCTCAGCCTTGCGCGATTGATGGGTTCTATTTTCAGCTCTGGTCCTCCGAGACCATGATGCAGACCGTATCTCTGCGCGACCTGCGACAGGCGCCCTGGGAAAGCCTGGCGAACGTGCATATCCAACCACCGCTATTTGATGCTTTCAGAGCGCTCCTCGCCGCCAATATCGACACGGATCAGATCGACCAAACGGTGAAAGCCGTGGATGGCGCGCTCTATTTTTCATGGATTCTGGCCTATGGGGCAATGGCGGCGCTACTCTACCTCTGGCTCAAGCAACTGACCTCGCATCGATTCGCGGTACCCGCCGCGATGCTCTTCGCCCTTCACCCCGCGGCACTATTTTACGCGACGATGCTGGATACCACCTTCGTTTCCAGTCTGCTGATCCTGTGGTTCTACTATTTACTCTGGCGACTCTCCCACGCCGATGATAAGGCCGGCGGTCTCTTCTGGCTCCTGGCTGTCGTCGCGCTACTGCTCTTCTTCACCCGCTCCGTCTTTCAGTGGCCCTGGATACTGCTGTTGGGAATCACCTTGCTGTTGATCGGACTGCCCAAAAGAAAGATCTTGCTATTCCTGCTGGTAGTCGGCGGCGCCAGCGGCGTTTATCTCGGCAAACAATATCTGCAATTCGGGCTGCTTGGCACCTCCTCATTCGCCGGCTCCAACCTGACGCGCTCCGTAGGCATTGCCGATGACCAGGCGTATTGGAAGCATCTCGGCCACCAGGGCATGGGTGCATCCCCCGGGGCGCCGGGGGTGCTCTCACGCAAGGTCAAAGTGACGGGGACGCCGAACTTCAACCACTCCGCCTACCTTGACTTGCATCGACAACTGCTAAACAAATACCACGCATACCTGGCGACCGCGCCCCTGTCCGAGCTACTTGTCAATTACTGGGACAACCTGCGTATCTGGCTCTCCCCATCCAGTCGCTATACGGAGCACCGAATTGTCGATCGACTGCCTTGGCGGACTCTGTATGACCGGCTTTTTTCACACCTCTGGCTCGTGGGTCTGCTATGTCTCGCGATCATTCACTGGGCGCTGTTCCGCTGCCAGAAACATCGGACCTGGCGCGATACCGGTCTGCTACTCCCGCTACTCTTCATTTTCTTCGTGACGGTGTTATTCGAAAAGGGTGAAAACATGCGCCTGAAGTTTCTCATTGAACCCCTGCTCTACCTGTTCGTCATGGTGCAGATGTACCATTTTGGCATGCGGATTGTAGACCTCATATCGCACCCAAAATATCTCAGTGATCAAGGCAACTGCCAGACATATCCAGCCCAATGCGCAGGTAAAGATCCTGCAAGGGTTAGCCTGGCTTGGAGGCTATGACATTCAGACTGATAGGCGTGCCCTTGAATTCGTAATGACTGGTGTCATCGAAAAAGCCGAAAGTCGCGACCCGACGAAAATTGACGAACCCGGCGCCCACCATGAAATCAACGAGGATATCTTGGTCGAATCCTACTAAATGATAATCATACTCGTCGATATGTCCGCCGAACATCATCCGCATCACCATGAATCGATCGAGGAGTTCCAGTTTATCCTTGTCGAGGAACAACCGACAAAGCTTCTCCATATCGGGAACACTGATATAAATCTCCCCGCCTGGCTGCAATACCCGATACCACTCCCCCAATACCTCGCGCAGGACATCTTTATAGTCGAAATGCTCCAGCACATGGGAAGCATACACCGCGGCAAATGTGTTATCGGCAAAACGGGACAGATCCCGGGCATCCCCCAGGTGGTCTACATATTCACCTGGCAAGGCATCCAGCACCTCCCAGCCTTCAACCCGGCCAAGCCCTCCTATGTGTAATTTGCGTGTCATGGGTCCTCGCTATGTATCCAGTATGTGACGGGTTTGACCATGCGATAAATGTCGTAACGCGCCAGGGCCACTCGGGCTGAGCCATGGATTCATGGCTGATGAGGCCCCACCATCCGCTTCGAGAACATTGAGCACGGCATTCTCTTCGCTTTGCCAGCGGAAAAGTATAACAGAATCCCCGCCTGCATCATGGGCCGCTCGACGCCCGAAGATCGGCTCACCGGCAATCTCCCAGCCACAAAAAAGCCCCGCCAAGGCGGGGCTCTTTATCGTCATGGGTTGACGCGAACGGCGCTGATTACATCATGCCGCCCATGCCGCCCATGCCGCCCATGCCGCCCATGTCACCCATGCCGCCGCCCGGCATCGGGGCGTCATCCTTGGGCTCTTCGGCCACCATGCATGTCGGTCTTGAAGAATGACTTGATTCGCTGGATCGCGTTAGGTCGGTCGCAGGGGATGCTTTTGCGATTACTCACTGAGATTGTAGCGGAGGTAGAGCCGGTCAGGCCAGGGCGCTCATTCCCGCGGAAAAAGCGGAGGTCGAGCGTAAATGAATTTAACTACAATAAAAATGGCGTCGCGTAGAGTGGATTTGGTTTGCGCTTAACTAAATGACATTGTGTGCGCCCTCAAGGATCAGGAACTCGAAGTGGAGGCGATCGTCGTGCACGGGCACTCCCCACTCAATGTCATTAACTTAAGTCACCATGACATTCTCCGGGAATGATGCGCCTCATTTCGTGGGTGCGCCAACCGTTTCTGGTTCTGCATAGGATGTGCCGTCGACCGAGCGACAAGGCTT
>JAABSM010000043.1 GCA_011390365.1 Gammaproteobacteria bacterium | reverse complement strand
AAAGTCATTCCCGTTCAATGAAATATCCTTGTTGACTGGATGCTGTCGCCATATTGCAGACGAGCTGAGCAACGCCGCCAGATGCGTCTTCCAGAGCTATGGAAAAGAGAGCGGATCAATCGGGCAATCATGCCCAATATCCCGCCAGCATGCATTTGCGCCAAGGGATGTGAGTCACCTCTCGGCAAAGACCGCAAGATTCCCCGAGATATAAGGCCCTGCGTTCCACGGTGATCAGTGGTAGGAGAGAGATATGCGACGAAACTCGGAACGATCGGCGATCCGGTTTCGAATGTCCTCCCGCAATCGAGCCGTCGTTTCCGCGTCGACGAAGGAATCCAGCGGATACTGGATATCCACATCGATGGCGCCATCCAGATAGTGCAGCAGGAGACGGCGATAGCCGGCGTATCCTTCGACATTTTCAAGCAGTTCATCAAGCTGCTCCTGCGCCTCACGGCGCAACGGCAGACCGCGGCACGGAACGCCGATCTCGTCGTCTTCCGGGTCGATATGGACGGTAACGTCATTGAGTTCGTCAAGCCCCTTCAGCAGGCGGTCCGTCACCTCCTGGCCGATCATGTGCCCCTCGGAGACGCTGATCCAGGATGCCACCAGGACATGGACATCCATGGAGGCGCTGGCGCCGGTACGCCTTGTGCGCAGCATGTGAATCGACTCCACCCCGGAGACGGAGTTGATGATGTCGCGAATCTTGCCCAGTCGCTCCTCTTCGAGCCCCGCGTCGGTCAACTCGTTGAGCGCAGGTGCGCCCAGCTCCCAGGCGATGTGCCCGATCATCACCCCGACCAGTACCGCCGCGATCGCGTCCAGATAGGGCAGGCCGGCCATGGTTCCAGCCACGCCGATCAGCACCACCACCGACGAGATGGAGTCGCTGCGATGGTGCCAGGCGTTGGCCCGCAACATCTCCGATTTGTGGCGCTTGGCCACGCCCATGGTGAAGTGATAGAGCCACTCCTTGGCGAGGATGGAGAAGAGCGCGGCCCAGACCGCGAGCATCCCGGGCGTCTGCAGGCTTTCCGGTTCGAACAGCCGACCCGTCGCATCCCAGATGATGCCCACCGCCACCAGCAGCAACAGCACGCCGAGGGCGAGTGTCGCCAGCGTCTCGAAACGGCCATGGCCATAGGGGTGGTCGTCGTCCGGCGCCTGGCTGGAGTGGTGGGCGGCATACCATACGATGCCGTCGGAGGCGAGATCGGAGAGGGAGTGGATACCGTCCGCGATCAGTGATTGGGAGTTGGCCAGCATGCCTCCGATGACCTTGATCACGGACAACACGAGGTTGAGCACCGCACCAACCAGGGTCACGCGCTGGGTATCCTTCTTGCGTTCCGTCCGGGCATCCCGCATGGCTGAATTCATCACGCCTCCCCTACCTCCACGACGACGACATATTCGCCCTGGCGCTCTTCGCTGGACACCACCTTGTGGCCGTTGATTCTGCACCACGCCGGGATATCGTTAAGCGCCCCGGGGTCGGTGCAGATCGCCCGCAAGCGCTCCCCGCTCTTCATCTCTTCCACCCGGTTCTGCACCCGTATCACCGGCATCGGGCAGAGCAAACCGCGCGCGTCTAGCTGCTCGGGCTCGGTTATCATGCGTGCCACTCCTGCTTGACCTCAATGGGCGACAAGGGCTTTACCTTCACGGAGCGCTCCCGCCCCCGCGCATCGGTATGGAGCAGTTCGACCTCGTCCGCCTGCCTGCCCTGACTGTATCGCGCCACGATGCCGGCCGCCAGTTTTAGATCGTCGTCACTCGTGTCGCCGTCGATCAGCGTCAACGGGCCGCCATGGCTTACCGTCGTGAGGCTGGCGAACTGGCGCTTGTAGCCCTGGAGGAAATTGCCCTCGCCCTCTTCACGGGCGACGATCAACTTGAAGTGGGGACGCGGGCGGATGTGCCGCCCGACCTTGAGCAGCATGATGTCATCCATGCCGTAATCGCGGCTGCCCCGCGCCTGCCACAGGTCGGCGAGCTTGGCGGAGTACTGGGCATCGGTAAGAAAACAACACCCGCCCGCCGGTTGGGCGTAGTCGTCGATACCGAAGCTGGCCGCCAGCGCCATCTGCGGCTTGCGATTGCGCCCGCTGAAGTCGTACAGCTTGCCCCGGTCGATCCAGCCCTCCCGCTCGGGCAGGGTCGGCGGCAGATTGCGGGCGCACAGGGGCCGCAACAGCAGGTCATCGGCGCCGGAATGCTTCGCCACCACCGGCATGGTATCCTTGCGCTGGGACATGGGGCGCTGCCCCACCACCTCGCCGGTGACGATGAAATCGAACCCTTTCTGTTCGATCCACTCCCTGGCCTTGCCCACCATGAAGATCTTGCAGTCAAGACAGGGATTGAGGTTCTGCCCATAGCCGTAACGGGGATTCAGCAGCACATCCTTATACTCTTCGACGATATCCACGATATGCAGCTTGATGCCCAACTGCTCCGCCACCCACAGGGCGTTATTGCGCTTGGGTCTGGCGCGATCCTTCTTGCGAATCGCGTGGGTGTGGCCCTCCACGCAGAACCCCGTGAAAAAGTTGACCCCTTCCACATGAATCCCCTGTTGCTGCACCACGCGAACGGCCAGCATCGAATCCAGCCCGCCGGAAATCAGGGCCAACGCCTTCTTCACTTCACTCATACGCTCCAACCTTACTTTACCCGCAAAAAGCCGCAAGAATCCGCGTCTTCGCCGAGCCGAATTCCTCGAATACCGGATTATACCGAAAATCCCCCTCGAACCCCGAACCGGAAGCGACCCACGAGGCCCCCCGCAATCTTGCCGCGATCATGCCCGCAGTCATGGTAGAATATTTCGAACACCACTCCCGCGACGACCTTCGCTGAACACTCACTCACTGGACAAGCCGCTTGTGAAAAGCCGGAAGGGAACTACCGACTTGCACGATCACCGCAACATCGTCGTCTGGCGTTTCGTCGACGGCAAGCCAGGCCATGACAACCAGACCCTGGGTCTGGTGCGCGCCCTCGCCCGCCATCGCGACCTTGATCCGCACACGCTCTCCGTCGCCGTCCGCCACCACTATATCTTCAGCTGGATCATGGGGCGCTTCCCCGCGGACCGCGGCCTGCCGGACCCCGACCTGCTGATCGGGGCGGGCCACGCCACCCACTATCCCATGCTCAGGGCAAGACGCCGGCGCGGCGGCCGCATCGTCACCCTGATGCGTCCCAGTCTGCCCTCGTGCTGGTTCGACCTTTGCGTGCTCCCGGAGCACGACCTGCGCCCCGCCACCCCAGCCAACACGCTGATAACCAGCGGGGTTCTCAACACCATTCAACCCAGCGACCACCTGCTGGAAAGTCGCGGACTGATCCTGATTGGCGGCCCGTCCCAGCATTTCGAGTGGCTTCCGCAACGGGTGTTCGAAGCGATTGAACGGATCCTCGATGACAACCCGCGAATCCACTGGACGCTGACCACCTCGCGCCGCACCCCGCCGGGGTTCGCCGACCAGATTGCCGCTTTGGGGGATCGCATCACCATCGTCCCCCATCAGCAGACGGATCGGGAGTGGGTCCCCCAGCAACTGAGTACCGCGGGCACGGTATGGGTCACGGCTGACTCGGTCTCCATGGTCTACGAAGCGCTCACCGCGGGAGGAAGGGTCGGCGTCCTGCCCTTGCCGAGTGCGCCGAATGACCGGGTCGCCCAGGGCATTCAACGTCTGATCGAGGCGCGACGCGTCACCCTTCCCGAGAGCCCCGCCAGTCGAGTCACGGACACCCCCTTCAATGAAGCCGACCGCTGCGCCCAATGGATCCTCGAACAATGGTTCACCCCCTGAAGGTCATGCAACTGCTCCCCGCCATGGAGAGCGGCGGCGTCGAGCAGGGTACCCTGGAGGTGGCCGATGAACTGGCGCGGCGCGGACATCAATCCCTGGTCATCTCCGCCGGCGGACGCATGACCGAACGACTGCGCGATGGAGGCAGCGAGCATCTGGCTTGGCCCATCGGCGAAAAATCGCTCGCGACCCTCGCCTGCATTCCACGGTTGCGAGGGCTTATTCTGCAACGACGACCGCATATCCTCCACGCCCGCTCCCGTCTGCCGGCGTGGATCGCCCTGCTTGCCTGGAAGAGCCTGCCCGCCAGCCGCCGCCCCCACTTCATCACCACCGTCCACGGCCTCTACAGCGTCAAGGCCTACAGCTCGATCATGACGCGAGGCGAACAGGTCATCGCCGTCTCCCGCACCGCTCGGGACTACATCCTCGACCACTACCCCCATTGCCCGCCGGAACGGATTCACGTCATCCACCGGGGCGTCGATGAAAACCGCTACTACCCGGGCTACCGTCCGGACGAAAACTGGCTTGCCGAGTGGCGCCGGCGGTTTCCCCAGACCCAGGGAAAAAAGCTCCTCGTGCTCCCCGGGCGGCTGACCCGCCTCAAGGGACACCTCGCCTTTCTGGAGATGATCGAGCAGTGTCTCGGCCAGCGCCGGGACATTCATGCCCTGATCGTCGGCGGGGTGGACCGGAAACGACGGGAGTATGCCCGCGGCCTGCATGAATTCACCGCCCAGCGCAAGTTGGCTGATCATGTCACCTTCACCGGCGTAAGGGATGATCTGAGAGAGATCCTGGCGATCAGTGATATCGCCTATTCCCTCTCCAGCCACCCCGAATCCTTCGGCCGCACCGCGCTGGAGTCCCTCTCCCTCGGCACGCCCTTGATCGGCCATGACCACGGCGGCGTCGGCGAGCTCCTGAAAGCGCTGCAACCCGAGGGCGCGGTCGAAGCGGGGGACGCCGCACGCCTGCTCTCCCTGACCCTGGATTTTCTCCACCGCCCGCCGGTACCCGAACCGAACAGCCAGTTCACCCGACGCGCCATGCTCGACGCCACCCTGGCGCTATACCAACGGGTCAGCGGCGGGTCAGCGGCATCGACATAGAAGGGCCGCCGCCAGCAAAAGCCTCCGCGGCCAGGCGTTGGGAACAGTCGTAGAAGGGGGGAACGAAAGATGGTGGCGCCCCGTACCAGCCACACCCCGGCACACGAGTCCACCGCTGCGGCTGCTCCCTTCCGGGCCTGACCGGGTTCACGGTTTTCCGTTGCGAGGGGACCGGCACGGGTCACCATTGCGGACCGCCGATCGCGTATCGACCGACAGGGGCGCGATTATCCCGTTCATCGTCCCTCGGGTCAACCTTTGGATGGAGAAGACGAGGGGCGCACCCACGGCAAAATGGTCGAAGCGCCGAAAAGCGGTGAACCTAAACCGATCAGTTGACCACGGAGATACCGCTCGCGCAGAGGCTTTTCAGTGCATTACGCTTGTATTTTCCAGCATCTTATAGGTGAGCGCAGGGTCATATGTAACCTCCTGAATTCTCAACGTGATCTCTGCGTCTCCGTGGCTTAACCGGCGAATCGAGGATCAACGGTTCGATCGCGCCGCCATCAGCGCCTGACGCAGCAACAGGCGGGCCTCCTCGAAGTCATAATCCAGCAGATGGCCCCTGGCCTTTCGCTGGAGGGGATCGGAGTCGTCGAAGCGATCCGCCAGCTCCAGCGCCGCCATGTCGCCGGCCACCAGTAGCGGCTCGATACGCTCGAACAGGCGCACCAATCCTGGCGCCTCACCCTCCTTCATGACGGCTTGCGGCTGGATTCTTTCAGGCAGATCGTTGAGAACCTGCTCCATGGCCAGATCCAGCTCCCGTTGGGCGACATCCAGGCGTGCAACAAGATCGTCAGTCCGAGCCCTCTCTTCGGTGCGCAGCGCCAGCTCCAATTGCCGGGCCAGATCAGCGACCAACTCCGCGCCCATATTGCCGGCGACGCCGGCGAGGGTGTGCGCGACCCTGGTCGCCTTATCGATTTCACCGTCGTTCAGAGATCTCCGGATTCTGGCGGCATCCTCCCGATGGCCTTGGACAAACGCCTCGATCAGCCCGCGATAGAACAGAGGATCCTTGCCGATGCGAACCAGACCCCGCGCGACATCGAGGGTGCGCGGGTCAATCTTACTGCCGGAGAGGCGCTCGCCCCCATCAGGGATGTTCGAATCCGACTCATTCCCGACCCTCAGCCAGCGCTGGATGGTAGCCTCGAGCGCCGCTTCATCGATCGGCTTGGCGAGAAAGCCGTCGAACAGCCCCTCCCCCGACTCCGGCAGATAATCCCGATCCTGGCCGCTCAACGCGACCACCGGCAGATGCCGTCCCTGGGCAATCCTGCGTAATCGGCGAATCGTTTCGACGCCGTCCATCCCGGGCATCTGGATATCCATCAGGACCAGCGCGAACGACTCTTCCGCGACCCTCTTGAGCGTCTCTTGGCCGCTGGCGGCCTCGTCCACCGTGGCGCCCCGTTCTTCGAACATGGCGCGGGCGATACGCCGATTGATGGCGTCGTCATCCACCACCAGCACCCGCCTCGCCTCCTCTCCCGTCGCCTCGTTCTCTCCCAGCATCTTCACCAGGCAGGTGTAGAGGCGCTCGGGATCGATCGGCTTGCCCAGATGATCGTTCATGCCCGCCGCCAGGCATCGCTCCCGATCCGACGACAGGGCATGGGCGGTAAGCGCGACGATGGGCAACTCGTCGGCGCTGTATTGCTCTCGCAGCCGCCGCGTCGTCTCGTAACCGTCCATCTCCGGCATCTGGATATCCATCAGCACCAGACTCCAGTCGCCCTTCTCGACCCGCTGCAGCGCCTCCCGGCCATCGCCCGCCTCGCCGATGCGTACCCGGGTCCTGGCCAGCAACTCGCGGGCGACCCGGCGATTGGTGAGATTGTCCTCCACCAGCAGAATACTGCGTCCGGCGAGATCGGGGACCTTGCTGATCACCCCCCGAATCTCCGGAATCACCGTACGACCCTGAATCGATTCCGCGATGGTATCGAGCATGCGCGAGGCGGTAACCGGCTTGACCAGAAAGCCGTCCAGGCCGGCACGCCGGGCCTCCCGGCGAATCTCCTCGCTACCGAAGGCGGTGATCATGATGACTACCGGCATGGCATGGGTACTTCGCCCGCGAATGCGCTTCGCGGTTTCAATGCCGTCCAGCCCCGGCATCCGCCAATCCATCAGTACCAGATCATAGGGTTTGTCGGCGGCATCCAGGGCGGCCAGCGCGGCATCCCCCGACCCCACTACGTCGACTTGGTAATCGAAGGATTGCAGCATGCCCTTGAGCACATCCTGGGCCGCCGGATTGTCATCCGCCACCAAGACCCGCAAATGGCTGGGAGGGCGTACCTTCCGCGCCTCATTCGGTTGCTCCCGCGCCAGCCCGAGCTTGACGGTGAAGAAGAAGAGCGACCCCTCGCCGGGGGTGCTGCGCAGCGAGATCTCCCCTGCCATGCGCTCCACCAGTTGCCGGCAGATGCTAAGCCCCAGCCCGGTGCCGCCGAAGCGTCGCGTGGTCGAACCATCCGCCTGCTCGAAGGGCTCGAACAGCTGCTCGACGACCGCCGGCTTGATGCCGATGCCGCTATCGCGCACCTCGATCTTCAGTACAACCGCCTCATCCGGCTCTCCCTCCATCCCGGCGCGGATGAGGATCTCGCCGCGTTCGGTGAACTTGATCCCATTGCCCACCAGGTTAGAGAGGACCTGTTCCAGTCGCAGGGGGTCGCCGAGCAGGCCCCTGGGGATCCGCGGATCGACCTCCACCAGCAACTCCAGCCCCTTCTCCTCGGCCTTGTAGCCGTGGATCCGCACCACTTCGTCGATCACCTCATCCAGCGAAAAGGGGATCATCTCCAGATCCAGTTTTCCCGCTTCGATCTTGGAGATGTCGAGAATATCGTTGATCAGGTTCAGGAGCGCCCCGGAGGCGGCCTGGATGGTGTTGAGATAGTCTCGCTGCGGGGGCGTCAGGGCCGTCTGCTGGGCGAGGTGACACATGCCGACGATGGCGTTCATCGGCGTACGAATCTCATGGCTCATATTGGCCAGAAAGCGGCTTTTGGACTGATTGGCCCGATCCGCCTCCTGCTTGGCGTTGCGCAGTTCCGCCTCGGCCTGCTTGCGGGCGGTGACATCGGTATAGGTACTAACGAAACCGCCGCCAGGAATGGGGCCGCCGGTGATCTCGATGTAGCTGCCGTCCGGCCGCCGCCTCTCGTAGTTGTGGGGGCGGGAGTGGGCGGCGGTATCCACCAGTTGTTCGAGGTCCGGATTGCCGTCACCGAACTCCCCCTGTTCCAGGTCATAGGCCATGAACTCCCGAAAGTGGCGTCCCTGGGCCAGCAACTCCGGCGGATAACCCCGGATCCCCGGTAATTTTTCGTTCCAGGCGAGCAGCCTGAGATCCTTGTCGAAGGCGATCAGCCCCTGGGAGATGTTTTCCAGCACCGTGGTCAATACGTTACCCTTCTCCTCCAGCTCCTGTTGCTGCTCCACCAGATCATGTTGCTGTTCAACCAGCCTCTCCTCGATCTCCTTGCGGTAATGGATCTCCCGCTTGAGCCGACGATTCCAGACCAGAATCACCACCGCCACCGCCGCGGCCAGGATCAGAAAGCCGAACAACCAGGGCAACCAGCGTCGCAGCTGCTCCACGTCGAAGCCGTAGAATTCATGGCGCACGCCGATCCAGCGCCGCCGGATCTCCGCCGCCTCATCCGGGGTGATCGAAGCCAGGCCCTTGTCGAGAATCGCCGCAAGCCGCGGCCAATCCTTGCGCACCGCGAAGCCAAGGGTATCCGCCTGCCACTCCACCGGCGCCGCCACCTTGAGGTTGGAGAGGTGGTACTTCTCGATCACGTAGGCGCCATGGGCGAGGGTGTTGATGTAGGCCTCGGCGCGTCCTTCGGAAACCGCGCGCATCGCCGCCAGAGTGCTCTCCCGAATCAGCAGCGGGATTTGCGGATACTCCTTGAGGCGATCATGGATGTAACCGCCCCGCTTGACCGCGAGGGTCCGTCCATGCAGATCCGCCAACCCACCGATGAAGCCGACGTCATCGCGGGCGAAGATCACTGGCGGTGAGGTGAGATAGGGCTCGGTGTAGATCAACCAGCGCTTGCGCTCGGCGGACTCCCCCACCGCCGATAGCACATCGATTCGGCCCTGGCGAACCTCCTCCATCATCGCTGACCAGCTGATACCTTGCACCACCTGGAGATTGATTCCCAGGCGCCGGTTCAGCAGTTTGACATAATCCGAGGCAATGCCCTGATAGCGCCCGTTGTCGTCGATGAATTCGAACGGCTCGTATTGGGGATCCACCCCCAGCCGGATAATCGGATGACGGTCGATCCACTTCCGTTCACCCGGGGTCAGCGCGACCCGCTCCTGTTCGCCCTCCGCGGAGGCATCCAGGGTCACCCAGCGCGCCCGAATCTCCCGCTGGATCTCGGGATCCAGGGCATCCAGCCCCTTTTGCAGCAGCGCGACCAGTTCCGGCCAATCCTTGCGCACCCCCATGCGCAGTTGATGGGGTTCGAAGAACTCGCTGACAATGCGCAGGTTGCCCAGTTGATACTGCTCGATGATATGACTGGCGATGGCGAGATTGGTGACGGTGGCGTCCGCCGAGCCCAACGCCACCGCCTGCAACGCCTCCATTTCGTTGTCCGTGAGCATCAAATCGGCATCCGCCACCCGCTCCCGCAACACCTCGGGATAGAGATAGCCCGCCCCTACCGCCACCTTGAGACCGGCGAGATCCATCGGCGAGGCGATGCGCGTCTCCCCCTTGTCGCTGATGATGACGCTGGGATTGCGAAAGTAGGGCTCAGTGAAGAGCAGATGTCGAATGCGCTCCGGACTGGAGTTGAGCATCGGCAGCAGATCGACCTCGCCCTGATAGGCGAGCCTCAGGCTCTCCTCCCAGGTGTCGGTGTCGACCAGCGCGAAGCGCAATCCCAATAACCCTTCCAGTCGATTCAGGTAGTCGGCGGAGATGCCCCGATGCACGCCGTTGTCGTTGAACTCCAGGGGCGCCCAGGAGGGGTCGATGGCGATACGGATCTCCGGGTGTTCGGCGATCCATGCCTTTTCTTCATCGCTCAGCGCAACGCTCACGCTCTCCGCCTCGGGGTCGACACCCCAACGCGCCATTACCGCCCGTCGCTGCTCGGCGGGGATCGCCCGCACCCCGCCCGTCAGGGTCTCCAGCAACGCCTGCTGCCCCGCGTTGGCGATGAAACGAAAGCGGGTGTGATACACCGCGTCTTCGCCATGCCCGTAGCGTCCGCTGCGCCCGGTCTCCCGCAGCGCCATGTGGGCCGACAGCGGATTCGAGAAAAAGCCCTGTATCTCGCCCAGCTCCACCCCCTCCAGCATCTCGCGCAGGGTGGCATAGGGGCGAAGCGAGGCGCTGACCACCGGGGTAGCGGCCAGGCCCGCCAGCTCGCTCTCGAGGATGCCGATCCGCATATCCTCGCCAGCGGGCGGACCCTCGCCGGGATAGAAGAGGTAGGACGGCTGTTCGAGGGAACCCGCCGAGGCAATCAACCCCGCGGGGGTATCCGCCATGCGACCCAGGTAGAGATCCACCCTGCCCTGCCGCAGGAGTTCCAGCGCCCGCGCCTGTTCCACGACGTGAAAGGCGATGGCCCGTTTGTCGCGCTGCGCCCACAAACGCAGCATGTCGACCAACATCCCGGCCGCCTCTCCCTCTTCATCGAACATGGAGAAGGGCGCCGCCGCGCGATCGACGGCGATGGTCAGCACCTTCTCGGTGTTGGTCCTGGCGCTACTCAACCACCTCTCTTCGATCGCCGCCCGCTCCTCGGCCGTGATCATCGCCATGCCGCGATTGATCTTTTCCAGCAACTCGCCACGCCCCTTGGCGACCGCCCCCAGGTAGGAGCGCTGATAGGCCAGCGTTGCCGAGTCGTGACGATAGGGGTTTCTCTCCCCCCGGGACGCCAGGTAGTAGCGCAGATTGAGGGAAGGGGAGAGAAAGGCGCGGATCTCGCCCTGCTCAGCGGCCCGGTAGAGGTCGGTGAAGTTCTCGTAGACCTGAACCGTGGCGTCCGGCAGGCGGCTGCGCAGAAACTCTTCGCTGTACCCCTTGGGCACGCCGATGCGCAGCCCCAGCAGATCCTCGGGGCGGGTGACGTCGAGCACCGTCTTGTGGTGATGGAAGTAGTAGGCGATATCGGTCAGCGGCGCGCTGAAATCGAGAAAGGCGTCCCGTTCCGGGGTACGAAACAGCCCGGCATGGATATCCGCCTCCCCCTCTCGCACCATGCGCAGGGTCTCGTCCCAGGGCTGGGCCACGAAGCGCGGTTCGACGCCGACCTTTTGTCCCCACAAACGCCAGATATCGATTAGGATGCCGGCCGCTTGGCCATTTTCGTCCTGAAACTTCAGCGGCGGGGTGGAGGCGTTATAGACGATGGCGAGGGGGGAGTCCGCGGCGCTGGAGAAGGAGTGCGCCGCCAATGCGAAAAAAGCGACCAGCAAGCCGCGGAGGAGGCGCCGCCAAGGGGAGGGTTGCTTGATTCGCTCAACCT
This sequence comes from Gammaproteobacteria bacterium, assembly GCA_011390365.1. Classification (GTDB taxonomy): domain Bacteria; phylum Pseudomonadota; class Gammaproteobacteria; order Chromatiales; family Chromatiaceae; genus SLIM01. Next base: position 22,324 of record JAABSM010000043.1, on the reverse strand, counting down.
TCTTCGGTGACCTCTGTGCCCCCGCGGTTTCCTTCATGCTCTCCATCGCCGCCCTTACTTTGTTTCGGAGACGAACTTCCGCCTTCACCCCTCTTTCGGAAGCCGGGAGGCCTGATGCATGCGAATGTTCAGTACCCGAACCGCGGCGTGCATGGCGGCGAAGACCTGGTTGGCGTGAACGCCGCGGGTCTTGTAGCTGCGGCCGTTCTCATCCTCCCAATCGATGGCGCACTCGGTGAGGGCGTCGCTCTTGCCGCCCTTGGGGATGCGCACCTCGTAGTCCGTGAGCTGCGGCACGGTGATCGAGTATCGTTTCATCACCTTGCGCACCGCGTTCATGAAGGCATCGAAGCCGCCGTTGCCCTGGCCGGTGACCAGATGCGTGTCGCCTTCGACCTCCAGCCGGATGCTGGCGGTAGAGACCAGCGGCATGCTGCTGGTAACGGTGCAGTCGAGCAGCTTGACGTGATCGTAATCCCGACTCTCCAGCACCTCGGCGATGATGAAGGGCAGATCCTCGGAGGTGATGGTCTTCTTGGAGTCCCCCAGTTTGACCACCCGCTCCAGCACCTTGTCGAAGTTCTCTGGACTCAGGGAGATATCCAGCCGCTCCAGGTTCTTCTGCAACGAGGCCTTGCCGCTCATCTTGCCCAGGGCGTAGCTGCGGCGACGGGCGAAGCGTTCCGGCGTCAGGGCGGTCTGGTAGAGTCCGCCCTTCTTGTCGCCGTCGGCGTGGATGCCGCTGGTCTGGGTAAAGACATCCTCGCCGACGATGGGGGCGTTCTCCGCCAGCCGCTTGCCGGCGAAGTTCTCCACCATGCGGCTGAGGGTCGCGAGATGGGCCTCGTCGACGCCGACCTCCACCTCCATGCGATCGCGCAGGTTGACCACCACCTCCGCCAGCGAGGCGTTGCCGGCCCGCTCGCCAAGACAGTTGACGGTGCAGTGCACCGCCGAGACCCCCGCCTTTACCGCCATCAGCGAATTGGCGGTGCCCAGACCATAATCGTTGTGCGGATGAAAGTCGAAGCGCGCCCAGGGAAAGCGTTCGCCCATCTCGGAGAGGCTGTTGTAAACCTGATCCGGGGTCAGCACGCCAAGGGTATCGGGCAACATGAAGTGCTCCACCCCCGCGCCATGCAGCCCCTCCATCAGCGTGAAGACATAGTCGGGACTATCGTGAAAGCCGTTGGACCAATCCTCCAGATAGAGGTTGACCCGCAATCCCCGTTCATGGGCGAGATCGATGGCCCGGCGGACATCCTCAAGGTGCTGGTCGAGGCTCTTGCCGAGTTGGCCGCTACAGTGCTTCTCGCTTCCCTTGCACAGCAGGTTGATCACCCGCCCGCCGCAGGCGCGGATCCAGTCGACGCTCTTGCCGCCATCGATGAAGCCCAGCACCTCGACCCGCTCGACGAAGCCGGCCTCAGCGGCCCAATCGAGCACCGCGGTGACCGCCTCCCGCTCCCCTTCCGAGACCCGCGCCGAGGCGATCTCGATGCGATCGACCCGCAACTGCCCGAGCAGCGCCTTGGCGATATTGAGCTTCTCCGCCGGCGAGAACGACACCCCCTGGGTCTGTTCGCCATCGCGCAGGGTGGTATCCATGATCTCCACCCGCCGCATCTGACCGCCTCGCTTTCGCATCATGACATCATTCCTCAAAACATCGCGCAGCGATTCCTTGTCCCCCTCTCCCGCTGGGCGAGGGTCGGGGTGAGGGAACGAACACGGCGTTGCGCCTCCCTGGACTGGGTTTTTCAGGACGGCGCTACGCCGTGTTCTTCAGCGTCTCCCGCATGAACTCCTGGATGGTCTCCCGATCCGCCTTGAGCACCGCGCAACGGGTCTCCTTCTCCATCAGATTCCGGAGCGATGGCGGCGCCTCCGCCTCAATGCCGATGGCATCCCGCACCGCGTCCGCGAACTTGGCGGGATGGGCGGTGGCCAGACAGATGGCATTGGGAAAATCCCGGGCCGCGCGCACGCCGACCGCGGTGTGGGGATCGAGGATGTAGCCGCTGGCCTCATGGGTCTCGTGAATCTGGGCCTTGGTCTCCTCTTCCGAGACGGCCGCCGCCGAGAAGATCCTCGCCACCTCCTGACGCTGGGCCTCGCTGATCTCGATCCGCCCCTTCTCGCCCATGTCGCCCATCAGCTCCCGTACCCGCGAGGGATCCTCGCCCACCAGAAAGTAGAGGTAGCGCTCGAAATTGGAGGAGACCTGGATATCCATGGAGGGGGAGATGGTGGCGTGGACATCGGCGGCCTGATAGACGCCGCTTTTGACGAAACGGCTGAGGATGTCGTTGCGGTTGGTGGCCAAAATCAGGCGCTCCACCGGCAAGCCCATGCGCATCGCCATGTAACCGGCGAAGATATCGCCGAAATTGCCGGTGGGCACCGAAAACGTCGCCTTTTGCAAGACATCGCCGCCGCTGATGCGCCCCCAGGCGTAGAAGTAGTAGACGATCTGGGCGAGGATGCGCGCCCAGTTGATGGAGTTGACCGCGCCCAGGGTGTATTCGCGCTTGAAGGCGAGGTCGTTGAAGAGCTCCTTGACGATGCGCTGGCCGTCATCGAAGGTACCCTCGATGGCGATATTGTGGACATTCTCATCCAGCACCGTGGTCATCTGGCGTTCCTGGATCGGCGACACCCGCTTGTAGGGGTGGAGGATGAAGATATCGATACGCGGCTGACCACGCACGCCGTAGATCGCCGCCGAGCCGGTATCGCCCGAGGTGGCGCCGAGGATGTTCAGGCGCTGGTCCCGCTTCTCCAGCAACAGCTCGAACAGATTGCCGAGGAATTGCAGCGCCACATCCTTGAAGGCGGCGGTGGGACCGTGAAACAGCTCCAGAATGTTCAGCGAACCGGCCTTGACCAGCGGCGTGATCTGGTCATGGCTGAAGGAGGCGTAGGAGCGCTCCACCAGATCCCGCAACTCGGCCTCGCTGATGTCCCCTTTCACATAAGGCCCCATCACCTCGCGGGCCAAATCCTGAAAGCTCAGGCCGGCCCAGCGCTTGAGGGTCGCCTCATCGACCTGGGGGATGGACTCCGGCAACAATAACCCGCCATCCGTTGCCAAACCCATCATCACCGCATCGGCGAAACCGACGGGCTCCACCCCGCCACGCGTACTGATATACCGCATCTTGTTGCAATCCTCGAAAAACTATCCCGACATAACCGTTCCCCTCGGCCCCCGCTAGCATCCCGCCGCGGGAGGGCGATGCCAAAGCCCCTCTGCCCGTGGGGGAGGGATGGCAGGGCGAGGGCAAAATCCCATCGCGCCCCATTATACCAGCCACAAGCTGGACAAGGTGCGACTTTCCGCGCTATCTTGACCCCATGGAAAACAATGATCAACGTGAAAAACTCAAGGCCGGCTATCTGGTCGATCCCGAGACCGATCTGGTCGAGAACCACTTCGCCGTCATCCCCCGCGGCAAGCGCGCCCGTAACCGGTTCCCGGAAAACGTGGTGGAACTCCACCCCTCGCGGGAACAGGCCATTGCGGCCTCCGACCCCGGCAACAACCGCTTTGCGGCCGAGGTCTACGGCCCCAGTCGCTCCTCGGAAGGATTTCGCCTCTACTACCTGGTAAAGTGGATCGAGTAAGGTTGGGCGCGCAACCGCACCAAAGGACAAGGTTCCCACCGGCATTGGTGCGCGCCGTAACCCGCCAATCCGAACCCAACACAACGAGGCAACCCATCCATGAAAATCGCGGTCACCAGTCAGAACTTTCGCACCATCACCGGCCACGCCGGCAAGGGGCGGCGCTTCCTGGTCTTCAACGAGCAGGGCGAGGAGGTCGATCGCATCGACCTGCCCAAGGAGATGAGCTTCCACGAATGGCACGGGGAGGGCGAACACCCCATCGATCAGGTCGATGCCATGATCACCGCCGGTTGCGGCGGAGGCTTCGTCCAGCGCATGGAGAACCGCGGGATTCGCCTCGCCATCACCGACATCCAGGACCCCAAAGAGGCGGTGCTCGCCTTCGCCGCCGGACGCCTGCAACCCACCACACCCTCAGAGGCGCAGCGCCTGCACGATCTGGACCCCCATCACCATCACTAACAAAAACCGCTGGTACCCACGCGCCGCGTGGGTACCTCTTCCCGGCGCGCCGCGCCGCTCACTCGCCCCGGAACCCGCACATCACCGAACGAGCCCCACCATGACCGAGATAGCCGTCACATCACCCGCCATCGCCGATTCTGGCAGATCGCGCAGCTCGGATGGAGCCGTGCGAAATCCGGGAATGGGTGACTCCGATCTCCCGGATTCCGCGAAGCTCCATCCGGACTGCACTTGCTGACGCCCGAGGAAGATGCCTATCTGGATGGAAGTCAAGCTGCGCCAGTTTCTTCACAAAAGGACATTCTCTTCAAGCACGCCATGCGTTACAAAGAGTTGGTCGCCCAGGTCGCACCGCAATGTCATTGGCTTAAGCCACCATGGCATTCTCCGGGAATGATGCGCCTCATTTCGCGGGTGCGCCGACCGTTTTCGCACTGGTCGGACTGCTAACCGCCATCCACATCGGTTTCCGACCGCCGCGCCTGCGCGAAAAAGGCACGCCCGACGATGTCGGACGCCCCTTCGAGCGGCACTGGATCACCACGTCCCGTGAGAAACGCCTCTTTGCCTGGTTTCTGCCTGGCGCGGGCGGGTCAGGCCACGGTCGATTGGCTGCGAACAAGATTCAGGCAGCGACATCCCATCGTGCTTCTCGGCCACTCGGTGGGCGCCACCGCGGTGCTGCTGGCGACGGCGCGGCGCGGCAACATCGCCGCCGTGGTCAGCCTCTCCGCCTTCGCCCACCCGGCACTGGTGATGGGACGCATGCCGCGACGCCTGCCCAAGCCCTTGACCGCCTTCATCCTCGCCTATGTGCAGTGGGTCATCGGCCACCGCTTCCAGGATATCGCCCCGATCAACACCACCTGCCGTGTCCACTGCCCGGTGCTGTTGGTCCACGGCGCCGACGACGCCACCGCGCCCCACTCGGACAGCGTCGCCATCGCCAATCGCTGTCGCCATGAAGGGGTGGAGCTGCTGCTCATCGACGGCGCGGACCATGACTCGGTGGAGGAGATCGAAGCCCATGGTAGGAGGCTGACGGCTTTCGTTGAACGGCACGCTGTGGCAGGTTGACGGGGAGCTCAGCGCCCCCCGCCGTTGGCCCCCGCGAATGACAGGTCCGCGGCCCCCTTGTTTTGGTGAGAACACCGTCTGGATTAGCGAGACGAAGAGGGTCTCCCTGGCGTTCCAGCTTCCCCCGGGTAGCCGGAGCAAGTCGGGCCGATGGGGTGATCGAAAAGCAGATCGACCCCCACCGGCAGGTGGTCCGACAGGGGGTAGTCGATGACCATGGGGTTTTCGAAGGGGATGTTGGTGGAGAGCAGGATGTGGTCGAGACGACGGCTGGGACGCCAACTCGGGAAGGTGTGGTCGAGACAGTCGGGAATGATCAGGCCGAGGCGATGGATGAGTCGGACGATCTCCGGCGCATCGCAGCCGCAGTTCATGTCGCCCATGATCACCAGCCGTTTGTCGCCGCTCAGCAATTCGCCGAGAAAGTCCAGTTGCAGCATGCGCGCCTTGCGTCCCAGCGCGAGATGGACGATGCACAGAACCAGCTCGTCGAGGCGATGATCAAAACGCACTACCATGGCGCCCCTGCCCGGTATCCCGGGCAGGCGATGGGGCTCGACCGCATGGGGCCGAACGCGGCTCAAGACCCCGTTGCTGTGGCGGGCGAGGGCGCCGAAGTCCCGATTGACCTGATTGCCCCAGAAGGGGAAGCCGGCGGCGCCGGCCAGCCAGGCGGTCTGGTCCACGAAACTGGTACGCAGGCTGCCACCGTCCACCTCCTGCAAGGCGACCAGGTCGTAGCCGCCGATCAGGGCGGCGATGCGACGCAGGTTGAGCAACCGCTCGCGGTGGGGCAGCAGGTGCTTCCAGCCATGAATCAGATAACCGCGATAGCCGTCACTGCGAATGCCGGCCTGAACGTTATAGCTGAGCAGACGAAGCCGGCGGGCATCCCCCTTGCGCATCGTCCGCTCCTCGAAACGTTTGATCGGGTTAGTTGCCTTCCGCGGCCTGCTCGGCAGCGACCTTGGCGATGAGAAATTCGAGCAATTCGACCATCTTCGGACCGTCGAAGCTGCGCGTGCGATACTTGCCGCCGACCACCAGCGTGGGTACGCCGGAGATCTCGAAATCCTGGGCCATATCCTTCGCCTGATTGGCCTTGACGTTGACGCTGAAGCCCTTCATCGCCTTGCGATAGGCCGCCACATCCACGCCCTGCTCTTCCAGCAGCGACTCCACCTCCTGTTGGGTGTTGAGGCGGCGGTGGCGTTCGTGCATCGCCTCGAAGATGGCTTCGTGGACCGCCCAGTCGACACCCATGCTCTCCAGGGCATAGAAGGTCTTGGCGTGCATGATCACGTTGTCGCGTTCGAACATCGCCGGGACGCGCGTGAAATCCACGTGCTCCGGCTTGTTCTTGAGCCAGCCCTTGATGTGGGGCTCCAGATTGTAGCAGTGAGGGCAGGCGTACCAGAAGAACTCGTCCACCTCGACGCGGGCGGGATCGGTGGGCGGGCGTTCGCGAAACACCTGGAAATAGTGCTGCCCTTCAAGGAAATCTTCGGCCTGCGCCGGCATGGCCGCGATCAGCGTGAGCAGGAGGGGGAGTAGCAGTTTCATCTTCATCTGGATCATCTCTCTTCTTTGGCGTTTTTCTGGGGGCAGTGTTTCCCGCCCGCGACGGGATCGATTACTGCGTTGCGATCAGTAGTCCGCGATCAGTACTCTGGGACCAATCCCTTTGCCCGGGGTTCCCGAGGCTTCCCGTTGGCTCCAGCGTTACTTATGCGCGGGAGACGCGTACGATCTCCGGCCAGGCGCGGATGCCCGCGGCGAAGCGTCGCCACAGCTCCCGGGCCATCTCCGGCGGCCCCTGATCCGGAAAGCGTTCGAACAGGTCGAAGGGTCCCGGGGCGCCGGTGTTGATCAACACCGACTCATTGGCCTCGATCTGGCGAAGGATGTCACGCCGATAGTAATCGGGCAGTTGCGGATCTTCAACCAGTGTCTGATTGAGACGCTGCACCGCCTCCACCCGCACCCGGGCGAGGCGCTCATCGATCAGCGCGGCGATACGCCGCGGCGGCGCGGAGGCGAGGTCCTCGAACATGGCGCCGATCTCGGCCAATCGCACCATCGCGTCGCCGCTGCGGAACTGGGCGCGACGCTCATCCAGAAACAGCGTGGAGAGGCGGGAGAAGCCCAGCATCTGGGGGCGGTCGAGGGCCTCGTCGCTGAAGGCGCGGGACTCCGCCGGCAGGTGCGACACCGCCCACGGCAGTTCAAGGATGAAGCTCTCCGGACGCATCGCGCTGAGCATGCGGGAAAACAGCAGGTCCTCGTTACGCAACATGGGGAAGTGGGGCGGCAGCGGTCGGCTATTGTCGTAGGCCTTGTTGACCGAGAGCATGGCGTGCTCCAGCGAGAGGTGTGGCTGGACCTGCCCCAACCAGACCCGACGCTCCCGCGCTACCCGCCTGTAGCCCTGTTCGTCGCGCAACAAGCGCGCCCGGGACTCCGCCGACAGCATGTAGAGCCACTGCCCCCCTTCGGTGCCGGGGTCGCCGTAGATGCCGCAGGTCACGGCGGCGATCTCGCCGCTGCCCGCCAGCGCATCGGCGTGACGGGCATCGGCCTCGGCCAACGCCAGCGGCTCCCCCGCCGCCGCGAGCAGGGCGAGGGCCTCGGCGTTAGTGCGACCGGCGTAGCGGGAGAACTCGGCGACCGGATCGATACGCTTGGCCTCGCCTTCCGCCCAAGGCTCGGCGCCACCGAGAAAATCCGCCTCGCGCCGGGAGATGCCGGTGGTGACTCCCTGGCCCCGGGCGATGGGCGGGGCATGGCCCTGACACAGGGTGTCGTCGTCGATATAGACCAAGGTCTTGCCCAGGGAGAGCAGCAGCGCGTGGTTCAACACCCGCCCGTAAGAGGGAATCGAAGGGTCCGGCTGACGTCCCAGCAGGAACTCGACCGCCTCTTCATGATCGGGCAGCCTCATCTTGAGCGCCGCCACCCGCTCCATCTGCGCCTCCAGGCCATAATGGACCAACTGGCCTGCGTATCGGGCATCGGCCTGCTGGGTAATCTGACGATTTTTTGCTATATTGGCCGACTCGCGAGAGTCGTCAATCACGATGATCGGGTCACGCCCATCCCGCGGCATCTCCAGCAGGGAGTTCAATACCCGCTCCAGCAGGGCCGGGCGATCACAGGCGCCGATGCAGACGACCGTCCCGCGCGCCTCGTCGAGGGCCTCGACCTTGACGGAACGGGCGAGGGCCTCCAGGCCGCGAGACGTGAGAAAGAGCCCCGTCGACCTCAGGCTGCCCAACACCGCACGCGCATCCTCCTCGCTTCCGACCAGGCTGGGAAAGCGCTCCGCCAGATTGCGGGCATGCTGGTCGAGGGTGCGCAAGCGGGTGCAGTGCCCCAGGGCCTGCAACACCTCGCCGGTGACCACGCCGCGCGCCTCCGAACCCTGCCGCACCAGCAGAAACCGGTTGCCCGGGAGCGGGTAGCGGGAACAGGGGGCCAGCGCGATCAGCTCGCCGCCGCCGTCCCCCGCGGACGGCTGTTGAAAACTCGAATTGAACGACCATGAAACGGAAAAGTCTTGTGTCACCAAACACCTCTAGCGATTGTTGATTGACGTACCCGGGTCCACCAGAAACTCGAACAACTGTCCAGGCAAGCCCCAAGTAGATGCAAATACCCCGATGAACGCCCCCAAGACCTTGATTTTTATTCTGGGGATGCACCGTAGTGGTACATCCGCCCTCACCCGCATGATCAATCTGTTGGGGGCGAGGCTTGGCGAAGCCCTGCTTGAGGCGCAAACGGGAGTGAATGATAGAGGTTTCTGGGAAAATAGGGAAATGGTCGCCCTCAACGAGGCGATCCTAAGGCGTCTCGACTCCGCCTGGTTCGACTATGGCGAATATCCCCAAAGCTGGTGGCGGACAGCGGGGTTCGCCGATTTTCGGGAGCAGATCCGCGGCTGGCTGGAGGAGAACTTCCGGGATGCCGAGTTGACGGCCCTCAAGGATCCCAGGCTGTGCCGGCTGCTGCCGATCTGGCGGGAGGCGGCGCAACAGGCGGGCTTCCAGTGCCAGGCGATCGTCACCCTCCGCGCGCCCCACGAGGTTCGCCAATCCCTGCTCCGCCGCGACCCCTTCAGCCCCCTGACCTGTGATCTGCTGTGGCTGCGCTACCTCGCCGATGCCGAAGACGCCAGTCGCGACCTGCCCCGCGCCATGATCGACTACCGGCACCTGCTGCAAGACTGGAACGGGGCGGCCGATACCATCGCCACGCGCCTGTCGCTGCGCTGGCCGACGCCACCCGCACAGGCCGCCCCAGCCATCTCCGCCGAGATCGACCCCGCCCTGCGCCGTCAAAGCGCAGAGGACGAATCGATGCGCTCGCCCATCTCCGCCGCCCTCGACGCGATCCATCAGACGCTGACGACAGCCCTCCCCGGCATCCCCGAGCCATCACGGCACGACCAGACCCACTCATTGCTGCAAGAACACGCCGCCTGCGCGCCGTTGATCCTCGACGCCAACCGTCGCCTGGCGAGCAAAAGCGACGAACTGCAAAGGACTGGTGAAGCCCTGGCCCACGCCCACGAGGTGGTGGCGGCGAAGGACCGGGGCATTGCCGAGCTGGACCGCCGACTCCAAAAGCTGGGCAGGGAACACGCCAAGGCCCTGAACACCATCTCCACTCGCGACAAGCAGCTTGCCGAACGCGACAAGCAGCTTGCCGAACGCGACAAGCAGCTTGCCGAACGCAACCTGGAGTTCGAGAAGCTGGTAGAGTGGACCGGGCAACTGGAGAAAGACCTGAGGAAATCAGGTGAGTGGCTGCAACAACTGGAGCATGATCTTGAAAAATGCGGCGAATGGGGCCGAGAGATGGAGGCGCAAGCGCGCAAGAACTGGCAGACCTATGAGGAGGCCGCGAGACAGCTTAACCGCATCCACGACCACCCCGTCGCCGGCCGCCTGTGCCGCTCGCTCAAGCTTCAGGAACCATCATGACACCCATCGACATCATCCTCCCCATCTACGGCGGCCTGGACGAACTGCGCCGCTGCCTGGACAGCCTGCTGGCCCATCCCCAGCGCAGCGCCTGGAACCTGGTGCTGATCAACGACGCCTCCCCCTTCCCGGAGATTCACGCCTTTCTGGATGCGTTCGCCGCGGCCCACCCCGAGGTCGAATATCGGGTCAACGCGGGCAACCTGGGCTTCGTCGGCACCGTCAATCGCGGCATGCGCCTGCATCCGGATCGGGACCTGGTACTGCTCAACAGCGACACCGAGGTCCACGGCGACTGGCTCGACCGCATGCTCGCGGCGGCCCGACAAAACCCCGACGCCGCCACCCTTACCCCCTTCTCCAACAACGCCACCATTTGCAGCTTCCCCCGCTACTGCGAGGGCAACCCCCTGCCCAGGAGATTCACCCTCGCCGAGGTCGACGTCGCCTTCCGCGCCGCCAATCCCGGCGAGACGTTGGAGATCCCCACCGGCGTCGGCTTCTGCATGTTCATCCGTCGCGCCGCCCTCAACGCCGTGGGGCTGTTCGACGAGGAGCGCTTCGGTCGCGGCTATGGCGAGGAGAACGACTTCTGTCGCCGCGCCGCCGCCAGGGGCATGCCCAACCTGCTGCTGTGCGACACCTTCGTCTACCATGCCGGCGGCGTCAGCTTCGCCGACGAGGCGGACGCACGGGCGAGCCAGGCCCAGGAGACCCTCGACCGCCTGCACCCCGACTACCACGGGCTGGTCCACCGCCACATCGCCGAAGACCCCCAGGCCCGATACCGACTGGCCGCCTGGATCGAACTGCTGCGCCGCTCGCCGCGACCGCGCATCCTGCAACTTAGTCACTATCTGGGCGGCGGCACCCGCAAGCATGTGGAGGAGCTGATCGACCACCTGGAGGATCAGGCCGACTTCCTGCTATTGATCCCCAAGGAGGGCGGCCGGGTGGAGCTGGACCTCAGCGGTCGTTCCCGGGCCATGCTGCTCAACTTTCGACTGCCGGAAGGTCTCGAAGAGCTGGTGGAGCTGCTGCAAGCCATTGGCGTATCCCGCGTCCACTTCCACCACACCCTGGGACTGGAGACCTCGCTGTGGGGTCTGCCCAAGCGCCTCGACGCGCCCTTCGACATCACCCTGCACGACTACTATTTCATCAACGCCAACCCCACCCAGACCACCCCGGACGGCCATTTCAGCGAGGAGTTCGAGGCCCAGGCGAAGCCTTACCCACTGCCCATCCCGGTCGAGGAGTGGCAACAAAACCAACACCTGCTGCTGTACGGGGCGGAGCGGGTTATCGCCCCCTCCGCCTTCGCCGCCGTGCTCTACCGCAAACACTTCCCGCAGGCCGCCTACCGGGTCGCCTATCACCCGGAGTGGGAGCAATGGTCACCCTACCCCGACGTGATCCCGTCCCGACTGGAGGAGAGTGAAGCGCTGCGGGTGCTGGTATTTGGCGCGATCAGTATCGAAAAGGGCGCCAATCTACTGGAACAGGCCGCCAAACTGGCCCGCGACGAGAGACGCCCGCTGGAGTTTCATCTTATTGGTTATGCCTACCGCCCCCTCGACGCCGTCATCGAACACGGCAGCTATGACCACGCCCGGGTGGTGGAACAGGTCCGGGAACTGCGCCCCCACCTGATCTGGTTCACCGCGCTCTGGCCCGAAACCTACAGCTACACCCTGAGCGAGGCGCTGGCCGCCGCCGCCCCCATCGTCGCGCCGAACATCGGCGCCTTCCCCGAACGCTTGGTCGGCCGTCCGCTGACCTGGATCGAGCCCTGGAACCAGCCCGTCGCGAGCTGGATCGAACGCTTCGAGGCGATTCGCCGCGCGTTCATCTCCGCCCCCGCCGCCGAACCCCTCGGCTGGAGCGGCCAGGAGATCCCCCGGGACGGCGACCACTTCTATCGCCACCGCTACCTGGAGGGGATCGCCGCCGTCTCTCCCCCATCCCCGGCCCTGACGACGGAACGGCTGCAACAACTGCTGGAGCGCTCCCGCATCAGCGATCAGGAGCAGCATCAAATCGGGCGCAGAGAACGCCTGCTGGTGCGCCTGGTCCGCCTGCGCCAGGGACGCCTCGGACGGCTCATCACCCGCCTGATCCCGGTGCGGCTGCAAAAGATGATCAAGCGTCGTCTCTCCCACCGGCCGATCCATGAACTGCTGTAGAAACCCCATGTCGCCACTCGATCAACACAGGCCCAGCCTGTCCTCCGGAGGAAGTGCGACGCACCCACGGGTTCCGTCGCGCGAGGGTCTTCGATGTGTCTCCTGTTCCCGGCGAAGAGACTCTCATGCTCAATTCGACGCAACGATGCACGCTGGCCACATAGCCCTGCCCCTCGCCCGGCTCGCCCTCGCCTGCCTGTCGGGGTTGGCCCTGAGCGCCGCCGCCCTTGCCGGCGAGCCCCCGCAAGGCGGCGAATTGCCCCGGATCCTGGTCACCGCCGATCGCATCGAGGCGAGCAGCGTGCAGGAGACGCCGCTCGCCGTCACCGCCCTGGACGAGGAGGCGATCCGCGACGCCCGGCTGGTCGATCTGACCGGCATCGCCCGGCGGGTACCAGGCCTGGCGATCAGTGCCTTCAACGTCGGCCAAGCGCCGCCCTATATCCGCGGTATCGGCTCCAACGAGGACGGCGCGGGGGGCGACTCCTCGGTGGGGGTGTTTCTCGACGAGGTCTACCTGGGCCGTTCCGCCGCCTGGGCCGCGGACCTGTTCGGTCTGGAGCGCATCGAGGTATTGCGCGGCCCCCAGGGCACCCTCTACGGGCGCAACGTGGTCGGCGGCGCGATTAACCTCATCACCCGCAAACCGGGCTTCGAACCCCGCCGCGAGATCGATCTCGACATCGGCAACCTCGACTATCGCCAGCTGCGCTTCGACCTCTCCGGCGCGCTAGGGGAGGGCGACGCCCTGGCCGGCATCAGCGGCGTCTACAAGGTACGAGACGGCTATCTGGAATCGCCGATCCCCGCCCTCCGCCACCTCTCCCAGGACCGTCGCGGCGTGCGCGGCCAGCTCATCCTCTTCCCCTCGCCCAACAGTGAGCTCAACCTGAGCGCCGACTACGCCCGCATCGACGAATCCGGCCCTAACCGCCACCTGGAGGGCTGGGTCAAGGAGACCCTGCTCAAGCCCTACGACACCCGCGCCGATGACCTGCTGGTCAGTTACGACATCGACAGCGGCGAGTCGGTCGGCGAATTCTGGGGCGTCAGCGCGCGCCTCGACCACGAATTCGACGGCGTTACCCTCACCTCGATCACCGCCCTGCGCGAATCGGACCTGGCGGTGATAGACGCCACCTGGTATGACACCGACGCCATCTTCCAGTCACCGGGGTTCATCCCTTATGAAACCGTGGTCACGGTCGGCGAAAACAACTACCAGGACAGCGCCCGCCAGTTCTCCCAGGAACTCCGCCTCTCCGCCTCCCGCGACGCCGTCGAATGGCTGGCCGGGCTCTACTACTACCGTGAAAAGGCGCAGCGTCTTGAAGGCTTCGACTTCCACGCGCTGCTTACCCCCGCTGCCACTTTCGACGGCGGCAGCGGCTACTCCGACCAGCACAACACCACCGACAGCTACGCCCTCTTCGGGCAGCTATCCTATGATTTTCTCGACCACTGGCGACTCGATCTGGGGGGACGCTACAGCGTCGACCACAAACGGATTCATCAACGAGGCAAGGCCGGCGGCTTTCTGATGCTGGAGGATTACAACCTGCGCACCAGCAAGCGCTGGCGGCGCTTCACCCCCAAGATCGCCCTCAACTACCAGCCGACGAACCGGCTGCTGGGCTACGCCAGCTTCAGCCAGGGCTACAAAAGCGGCGGCTACCAGGGCCAGGCACCCACCGCCATCGCCGCCGAAAACCCGTTCGATCAGGAGCTGGCCAACAGCTTCGAGATGGGAGTGAAATGGACAAGTGAAGACCAACGCCTGCGCCTGCGCACCGCCCTGTTTCACATCGACTACAAGGACCTCCAGGTACTGGAGCTGTTCAGCCCCGCCGGTTCGCCCTCCGGCGACCTGGGCATCTCCATGACCTTCAACGCCGCCGACGCCCGCTCGCGGGGCCTGGAGGCGGAGTTCGTCTACACCCCCGTTGAGCGCTGGACCCTCTCCGGCGGCTACGCCTGGCTCGACGCCATCTACACCCGCTTTTTCCTCGACGAGGATCTCGGCTTTCGCTTTTCCAACCCGGTCGATCGCACCGGCAACCGCCTGCGCAACGCCCCCCGCCACAGCCTCAACCTCGACATCGCCTACCGCCACCCGCTGCCCTCTGGCGGCGAATGGCTCACCCGTCTCAATTGGAATTACACCAGCAAGAACTACCAGGAACCCGGCAACCTGGAGATCGCCGCCATCCCCGCCTACTCCCTCACCAACCTGCGCATCGCCTGGCGTCCCAACGCAGACCTGGAAATGGCGGCATGGGTCGACAACCTGTTCGATGAACGCTACCTGGTCCACAACTTCTCCGTCGGTCCCAGTTCACTCACCACGCCCGGCCCGCCGCGGACATTCGGGGTCAATGTGCGGTACCGGTTTTAGGTCTGGGCTCGCATGATCCGGGTTGACGGATAACCACAGCAAGGCCTTTCGCCATGACGCCACCCGCCGATCGCGTACGTTATCGGGAACGCACCTTGATGGTGCTGATCTTCGCCATCATTCTGCTTGCCTCGCCACTGTTGGGCTGGTGGCTAAGGGGAAGTGATCTGTGGTTGCTGCCCTATGGGGGATGGCTGCTGGTGATCGCGCTGGCGGCGGGGCTCCACTATCGCTATGGCGACGCCGATGATTGAAGTCGAGGTGCTGTTCGGCACCAGTCTCCTCTATCTGTTCCTGCTCTTTTTCATCGCCCATGCGGCGGAGAGCAACTGGATACCGCGACGCCTGGTGCGTCACCCTATGGTATACACCCTATCAATAGGGGTTTACGCCACGACCTGGACCTATTACGGCAGCGTGGGGCTGGCGGAGAGCGACGGTTATCTATTCCTGACCATCTACCTGGGCACCACCCTGGCGTTTATCGCCACACCGTTCATTCTCAGCCCCCTCTATCGTCTGGCCCGGGATTACCAGCTGACCTCCCTCGCCGATCTGTTCGCCTTTCGCTACCGCAGCCAGGGCGCGGGGGTGCTGGTAACGCTGGTGATGCTGATGGGGGCGATCCCCTATATCTCGCTGCAGATTCGCGCGGTGACCGAGTCCTTTCAGGTGCTCGCCGATTCCAATGCCGGTTTTTCGGTGTCATTATGGTTCTGTATGGCGCTGATCCTGTTTTCCATCCTCTTCGGCGCGCGGCATATCTCGCCGCGGGAGAAGCATCAGGGTCTGGTGGCGGCGATCGCCTTCGAATCGCTGGTGAAGCTGGCGGCGTTGTTGTCGGTGGGGGTGGTGGCGGTATTCGGGGTGTTCGACGGGCCGGCGGGGTTGAATCGCTGGTTGGCGGAGCACCCCGAGGCGCTGGAGAACCTCTACCGCCCAATGCGTGAAGGTCCTTGGTTCACGCTGATACTGCTCTCGTTCGCGGCGGCCTTTCTGTTGCCGCGACAGTTCCACATGATCATCACCGAGAACTTCTCGTTGCGCTCCCTCTCCTTCGCCAGTTGGGCCTTTCCGCTCTTCCTGTTGCTGCTGAATCTGGCGATTCCGCCGGTGTTGTGGGCCGGCGCCAAGCTCGATAGCGGCCTCCACCCCGATTACTTCGTGCTCGGCGTGGCAATGGCCGGGGGCGGGGACTGGCTGCCGGTGATCGCCTTTATCGGCGGTGTTTCGGCGGCCAGCGCGATGGTGATCGTGACCACCCTCGCCCTCTCCAACATGTGCCTCAACCATATCGTGCTGCCCGCCAGCTACCCGGACCCGCGGGTCAATCTCTATGCCTGGCTGCTGTGGGGGCGTCGACTGCTGATCGCGCTGATCATCCTGGGCGGTTACAACTTCTATCACCTGCTGCAGCACCATCAGGGGCTGGCGGAGATGGGGCTGATTTCGTTTGTCGCCGTGGCCCAGTTTCTGCCCGGCGTCTTCGGCGTCCTTTTCTGGCGGCGGGCCAATCGCACCGGTTTCATGCTGGGGCTGGCGGGCGGCTTCTCGGTATGGGTGACCACCCTGCTGATTCCGCTACTCACCACCCGCGAACTGACGTATGGATGGCCGCCGATCGCGGTGTGGCGGGCGCAGATGGGGATGGATCCGTGGGAATTCGCCACCTTCTGGTCATTGGCGATCAATAGCGCCCTGTTCGCCCTCGGCGCCACCTTCGCCCGCCAGAGCCGGGATGAGACGGACGCCGCCCGCGCCTGCGTGGGGGAGGGGGCGCCGCCGCTGAGCGGGGTGGTAATGGCGACCTCGTCGCGGCAGTTTCGCGCCGGTCTGGCCGCCATCCTCGGCGAAAAGACAGCGACCAAGGAGGTGGAGCAGGCATTGCGAGACCTGGGGATGCACGCCTCCGAGGATCGGCCGGCGGAGTTGCGCCGCCTGCGTGAGCGTATCGAACGGAACCTTTCGGGCCTGGTGGGGCCGCAGATGGCGCACATGATCATCAATCAGCAACTGGAACTGGATAGCGCGGCGAAGACCGCGCTGGCGGATTCCATGCGCCATATCGAAGAGCGCCTGGAGGAGTCCCGCAATCGCCTGGATGACCTCTCCACCGACCTGGATACCCTGCGCCGCTACCACCATCGCATCCTCCTCGATCTGCCGCTGGGGGTGTGCGCGGCGGAGGCGGATCGGCGGGTGGCGATCTGGAATCCAGCGCTGGAGGTGATCAGCGGGATCCCCAGTCATCGCGCCCTGGGCCAACCGCTGAAGAGCCTGCCGCGGCCCTGGTCGGGACTGCTGAGCGGCTTCGCCCAGTCCCGGGATGACCACATTCACCATCTGGAGACGGAGATCGGCGGCAAAAAGCACTGGTTCAATCTGCACAAGGCGGAGTTGTTGAGCATCACCGGCCAGGAACGGGGCGGCGTGGTGATGCTGCTGGAGGACCTCACCGGCCTGGAGACCCTGGAGGCGGAGCTCGCCCACAGCGACCGCCTGGCATCGGTCGGACGTTTGGCGGCGGGGTTGGCCCATGAGATCGGTAACCCGATTACCGGCATCGATTCGCTGGCCCAGAATCTTCGGCATGAACAGGATCCGCAATTGATTCAGGAGAGCGTAGAGGAGATATTGCGCCAGACCCGGCGGGTAAGCGAGATTCTTCGCACCATGATGAATTTTACCCGCAGTGGTCGCAACAACAAGCCGGAACGCCTGATGCTTTGCGAATTGATACGGGAATCCGTGGATCTGGTCAACCTGTCGCGCAAGCAGCGCCAGATCAAATTCAGCTGGAGCTGCGCCGAGCGCATCACGCTGCTCGGCGATCGCCAACAGCTCTCCCAGGTACTGGTCAACCTGCTCGCCAATGCGGTCGACGCCTCCCCCAGCGGAGCAACCGTCGAACTCTTCGTCTTCGAAGAAGAACACGAGGTGCGAATCGAGATCCATGATCACGGCGAGGGCATCGAAGAGGATCATCTGGAAATGATCTTCGAGCCCTTTTTCACCACCAAGGGCGCGGAACGGGGAACCGGCCTCGGCCTGGCCCTGGCCCATGGGATCGTAACCGCCCATGATGGTAGAATCGAGGTCGACTCTGAGCGTGGCATTGGCACCCGCATAACCATAACACTACCCAGGCAGCCGGCGGATAGCCTCCCGGCCACCCTCCCAGTAACAAGGAACAAGCCGTGAGCTGCATTCTCATCATTGAAGACGAAGAGGCAATTCGCCGCTCCGTGGTACGCCTGTTGAAGCGTCACGGCTACGAGGCGAGCGAAGCGGAGTCGGTGGAAGAGGCGGAGCTGCGCTACCAGTGGCTGGACTTCGACCTGATCATCACCGACATTCGCCTGCCTGGCGTACCTGGCATGGAGGTGCTGAAACGGGCACGCGGCATTCCCGTGCTGGTGATCACCAGCTACGCCAGCGTCCGTTCCGCGGTGGAGGCGATGAAAGAGGGGGCGGTGGATTACATCGCCAAGCCCTTCGACCATGATGAACTGGTGCTGACGGTGCAACGCATCCTCAAGCAGCGCCAACAGGAGCAACGCAGCAAGGTCCTGGAATCGACCATCCGCCAGGCCTACCCGGTGAAAGGGATGATCGGCGACTGCCAGGCGATGCGCGATGTCTGCAAGACCATCTCCAAGGTCGCGCCAACCCAATCGACAGTACTTATCCTGGGCGAATCCGGCACCGGCAAAGAGCTGGTGGCGCGGGCGATCCACGAGCAGAGCACGCGGGCCGATGCGGCGATCGTTACCGTGAACTGCGCGGCGATCCCGGAGACCCTGATCGAATCGGAACTGTTCGGCCACGAAAAGGGGGCCTTCACCAACGCCGACCGCACCCGCACCGGGCTGGTGGAGAGCGCCGACGGCGGCACCCTGTTTCTGGACGAGATCGGCGAGCTGCCGCTGGCGGCCCAGGCGCGCCTGCTGCGGGTGTTGCAGAATGGTGAGATACGCCGGGTTGGCTCGGAGCGTTCGCGCAACGTCAATGTCCGCCTGGTGGCCGCGACCCACCGCGACCTCAAGCAACTGGTGGAAGAGCAGCGTTTTCGCAGCGACCTCTACTTTCGTCTGCGGGTCATGGAGATCACCCTGCCGCCCCTGCGTCAACGCGGCAAGGACATCCTCAAGCTGGCCGAATTCCTGCTGGACAAGGCCTGCCGCAACCTCAACCGCCCGGCCATGACCCTATCGGAAGAGGCGATGCAGGTGATTGGCGCTTACCATTGGCCGGGCAATGTCAGGGAGTTGGAAAATACCATGGAACGGGCCGTTATCCTCAGCGAGGGGCGTACCATCGATGCCGATCTGTTGAACCTCGACCCGCCGAGAAACGCGGAGCTTTCCGGAAGCGGCGACGAGGCCCCGCTATCCCTGGATGACTATTTTCGCTCCTTCGTCCAGGAAAACCAGCACCAGATGACCGAGACCGAGCTGGCCAAACGCCTTGGCATCAGCCGCAAGGCGCTCTGGGAGCGCCGTCAGCGCATGGGGATACCGCGCACCAAGAAGCGCAGGTGATATGTTAAAGCGCGAATTGGCCAGAAATCGCCATCATTCCGGCCCCAACGATACTTCGCGGTTCAAATAACAGCCACGACACTCAATGGCTGACCCTTGCGACACCGCCGCGAGTGACGATGCGAACCCGATCACCCGGGCGGAAGGTCTCATCCGCGGTCTCTTCTTGCACATACGCCCGCATCGCGCCCGTCTCCAGCCGCACCGTGATCTCGAGACCCGGCTTGCGGGTCACCTCCTCCTCCACGCCAGCTCCCAGCATACCGCCGACCACCGCCCCGAGCACCGTGGCGATCGCACTGCCGCGGCCGCCGCCTACGGTGCTGCCGGCAATGCCGCCCACCGCTGCGCCAGCGACCGAGCCAACGGTCCCGGCGGTTCCCTCGATGAGAACCGGGCGAACCTCTTCGACAACCCCGAACTGCACATCCATGGTCCTGCGCGCGTCGTCCCTGGTGTAAACATCTCCCGCACGACTGGAGGCGCATCCCTGAACCAACACCACGACCAGCGCCGCCGTGATCAGCATGACAACCTGTTTCATCTCTGTCTCTCCTACTCTCCTTCGTTGTCCAACAAAGTCTTCCCTTTATCGAAATTTTCGGTGACTTGAACTACTCCTTCACCCAACCAATATGGATCCCTTCCCTGTCGTTTCGTTCCGCGAACGCCTGGCATATCCAATCATCACCGACCGCCGCCAGCTCTCCATCAATATAAATCAGAGGGATTCGCCATCTCTCCCAACTGGGGACGCCCGCTTCCTGAAAAAGCTGCTTGAGGGACCGATGGTGGTGATCACCCGCCCTCTTGCAGCGCTCGCCTCCACTTCTCCCCCTCACCTCAACCCTACCCGCGCACCAAAGCCGGCGGCATATCCCTCCAAGGCCGACATGGATGCGAAGCCCACCCAAGGAGTGAGGCAACGGGAGGGAATCGCCGTCAGCCCAGTGTAGCCGATAATCCCCAGGTTTTTCAGTTTCCGCTGGTTTAAGCAAATAGATTCTCTGCCGATGACGCCGGAACTCGCCGTCGCGCCAGGTCACGACCGGTTGTCGATCACGATCGGCGGGAATCAGCTCATCCAGCACCCGTTCCAGGACCCGGCGACTCGGCAACAGCAGCCTTCTGGCAGCGATCCAGTAACGCAGTAGATTGCGTTGGCGCAGCGCCGGGATTGCCTTGATTTTCGCGACAACCAGGGCATCGACGTCCTTGTCCCAACAATCCCGCCAGTCCGCTGCCGCGACGGATTCACAGATGGCGTCGGCTTCGGCGCAAAGCTGAGCACTGCGATCGAGGGTAGCCAACGCCCCCTTCCATCGCCCCTTGAGGAGCGGCATCACCTCGGCGCGCAGGAAATTACGATCAAATCGGCAATCGCGATTACTCGCGTCCTCGACCCAGCTCAGCCGCCTTTGTCTGGCGTAACGCGCCAGGCGTTCCCGGCAGGTCCTTAGCAGCGGTCGCACGATGGTACCATGACCGAATGGGGCGATCTCCGGCATCGCCGACAGGCCCTTTACGCCTGCGCCCCTCAACAATTGCAGCAGCACCGTCTCCGCCTGATCATCCGCGTGCTGCGCCAGGCAAAGTACGTCGCCGGGTTCGATCCGCGAGTCGAAAGCCTCATAGCGGGCTTCACGGGCGGCGGCCTCAACGCTGATGCCCGGCTTGGCCTCAAGCATGATGGCCACGGATTGAATGGCAACCGAATATCGATTACAGATCCGTTGGCAATGCACCGCCCATTGTTGCGCATTGTCAGAGAGGCCATGGTTCACATGGATCGCGATCACGGGAAGGCCATGTTCCCCCCGCGCCCTAACCGCCAGATCCAGCAGCACACTGGAATCCAATCCCCCGCTGAACCCGATCACGACGCGCCTTGGCTGCGTTCTCCGCAGGATGGCATTAAACGCCCCGCGTAGATCGTCGTCCATTACGCCTTGTCGGAAACGGCGAAAATCCCCGGCGCGTTCCTCAGGTAGCCCTTGTAGTCCATGCCATAGCCGAAAACATAGCGGTCTTCAACATCCAGCCCTAGGTAGTCGACGTGGAACCCGTTAGAGCGATCATGGAGCTTTCGGCAAAGTACCGCGCTTGCGACCTCCGCTGCGCCTTCCGCTTCACAAAAGTCGACGATCTCCGCCAGCGTGATCCCTTCGTCCAGGATGTCATCCACAACCAACACCGAACGACCATGCAGGGGGACGCCAGGACGTTTCAGCCAACGCAAATCCGAGCCGGTCGTCTGTTCTCGGTAACGAGTGGCATGAATATAATCAAGCCAATGCGGAAAAGCCATGCGGGTTGACAGGCGTGCGCCCGGGATGAACCCGCCATTCATCACACAGAGCACCACAGGATCGGAACCGGCCAAGTCCCCCGATATCGCCTTTGCCATGTGATCGATACTCGCTTCCACCTCCTCCAGCGTGTAAAGCCTATCGGCTGTTTCATAGACCTTCCAGGCCTGTTCCGCGTTAATACCCATACTGACCTCTTCAATGTTAATTGCTTCAATCGCTTTTTACACCGAGGCGCGCGTTTTTACAACGGGCATAAAAAAACCCCAAGCCATACGGCTTGGGGTTTTGGATAGGGACCTGGCGGTGACCTACTTTCACATGGGGAGGCCCCACACTATCATCGGCGATGTCTCGTTTCACTGCTGAGTTCGGGATGGGATCAGGTGGTTCCAAGACTCTATGGCCGCCAGGAAAAGGGTTGCTGTTCCGGGGTCGAGTTTCGTCGTACTCGGAACAGCGAAAAGGTGATGTAGAGGGCGTTGCATTCTCACCCAAAACATTTGGGTGTTATATGGTCAAGCCGCACGGTCAATTAGTATCGGTTAGCTTCACACATTACTGCGCTTCCACACCCGACCTATCAACGTCGTCGTCTTCGACGGACCTACAGAGGCTTCAAGAGCCTGGTGAGACCTCATCTTGGGAGGGGCTTCCCGCTTAGATGCTTTCAGCGGTTATCCCGTCCGTACTTAGCTACCCGGCAATGCCACTGGCGTGACAACCGGAACACCAG